>CAZSVK010000524.1:0-3681 GCA_964610245.1 uncultured bacterium | reverse complement strand
GGAGCCCCACCCTGGACCCGGCAATGAGAAGAGGAGACGAGGCTGGCTCGACACTCCCGAGGACTCGGAGCTGCGAGCGCGAGCAACACCATCTCCAGTCATCGGGGGGAGAACCCTTCGACACGTCCGCTTCGCGGACTGCTCAGGACATGCTTCTCCCCTGGCGAGAGTTCGGGAGCAGCGCTCCCGACAGGAGAAGCGCGGTTCTCATCGTCCCCCACGAACTGCGACTGCACCCAATGTAGACTCGGCCCTGTCAATCGGGCGAAAAAAGATCTATCCTGGTTTCCATGACGCTCGTCTCCCTCTCCGGAGCGAGAAAGCGTCAAGTCCCGAATTCACGGTATTTCACCGGATCACGGAAACCAACTATCTGACCAGGAGGAGGCCCGAACTCATGATGCAATACCTGTCCCGCAACGCCCGGGGATGGTGCCAGCTGCTCGTCTTCCTGTTCCTCGTTGCCTCGTTGAACTTCACCGCCGGCTGCTGCAAGGGCAGCAAGGGCTCTGGCGGCTCTGCAGGCCCTGCCGGTCCCGTCGGACCTGCCGGCCCCGCCGGTACTCCCGGCGCCACGGTGATCAATATCACCGGCACCGGCTCGCTGACGGTCACCACCTCGACCACGAGCACCGGGTCGACGACCGCCACGACTTCCACGACGTCGACCGAACTCACGACGTCGACCACCTCCACCGGGCCTGCCTCTCCGACCACGTCGACGACCTCGACGCCCGCCGA
This sequence comes from uncultured bacterium, assembly GCA_964610245.1. Classification (GTDB taxonomy): domain Bacteria; phylum Muiribacteriota; class UBA6191; order JACPRK01; family JACPRK01; genus CAZSVK01. The sequence continues at coordinate 2,940 of CAZSVK010000524.1, read as the reverse complement.
GACCTCCACCAGCGGTGTCGTCGATACGCCCGTGTCGACCTCGACCGAGCCGACCAACCCGGTCACCGAAGAGGGGCGCTAGTCACCCGGGCCTCGTAACCAGTCAGTCCTGGGCGGCGCCTCGCAAGAGGTGCCGCCCGTTTGCATTCCGGCCTTAGAGCCTATCAAAGAACTCCAGCCTGCTGCGGCCGGCTGCAGGGCCACCATCCGGCGTTCTCGGCCCGAGTCGTCCTCGATGTAGCGCACTGCGGCTACACCTCCGGGCGCCTCGGGCCTGCGGCCTTGGCTGGCGGCCCTTCGCTCGGCCTCGTTACGGCCAGGGTTCTTTGATAGGCTCTTAGCGGCCCGACGGAACGTACCGGTATCGTTCGGCCGCTCGGGCCTTGTCTATGACGTCGATCTGTCCGCGGAAGAGCATCCGCTGCGCGTTGGCGCCGGGCTTCCACATCGGCGTCATTCCCTGGAAGCCGATCTCGATCTCGTAGACCAGATAGTCGCCCGTCGCGCTCGGCATGTAGGTCAGCAAGAAGTCCTCGACCTTCGAGCCGCCGATGGCCCCCTCCTTGCCGTCCAGCGAGCGCAGCACGCGGTTGGTGGCCCGGTCGAAGCGATAGGCGATCTTCTGCTTCGGGCTCGAGGGACCGGCATTCCTGACGAAGCGATACAGGGTCAGCTTGTCGCCGCCCGTGGCGGTCGAACCGTCCGCCCCCGAAGATTCCAGCAGCATCGGCGCGCCCCAGGCGCTCAGTTCGTCCGGCTCCGGGGGCGCCAGGTTCTTGATGTCGGTGCGCAGCGCCTCGACGATCCCCTCGCCCCCTCGCAATGCCGTCAGACGCTCCATGCTCGAGGTGATGCGGCGGTTGTCGTAAGAGAACAGCCCCCAGACGATCCCGAAGGTGATGGTCGCCAGCAGGACGCCCACGACCATCTCGATCATCGTGAAGCCGAGGGCAGGCTTGAGACTCGAGGCTCGAGGCTCGAGGCCCCTGACACTCGACACCCGGCCCATGACCCCTGCTAGTTGCACCTTTGCACCCTAGCCATCACGGTGAAAGGCGCGTGCGCCGAGGCCGACACCCGCTGGTTGCCGATGAAGCGATCCTGCACGAAGCGAAGGTCCCTCACCGGGGCGGTCGACTGCCACTCGATCACGGCCGACAGGTGCAGCAAGCCCGCCTCGAGCCGGCGCAGTTCGACCCGGCGCTTCACCTGCATCGCCGCCTGATCCAGACCGGTGCCTGCCTCCAGCACCGCCGCCACCTCCGGCTCCGACTCGGTCAGCACCGTCTCTGACTCGCCGCCCAGGATGCGGTAGTTCATCTCGTCGAAACCGACGTTGTTGGCAAAGTGGTTCACCAGCCGCTCGGCCTCGATCTGCGCCAGCGCATAGGCCTCGCCTTGCTGGCCCTGGCGGCGCGAGATCGTGTTCAGGTTGAGCATCGGGATGATTCCGAACATCGCCACCAGCAGCGCGACCATGATCTCGGTCAGCGTGAAGCCGCGGCGGGAAATGGAACTGAATGACCACCTGGGGGCGGCGCCCCCAAGAGACAGCTCGAGCACCACGCTGTTCTGGCTCTCTTCTCGGCCCTCTTTCATTCGCCCTTCCGGTTCACGACCCGCGCTTCGCTCGTCGGGCTCATCACGACCATCTGCCGGTCCTTGAAGATCTGCACTTTGCCGGGCGACGGCTCGCTCGACGAGATCAGCGCCATCTCAGGGTACAGCTCGCAGGTCAACCGAGGTTGGCGATCGGCCCAGTGGTAGCTCTCGTCCAGGATCAGGCTGCCGAAGATCTTCGGCATTGTCGCACCGGTGCCGGGCGTGTAGGAGCCCCGAGGAATCAACGCCGCGTGCACCTCGCCGTCGACGAACATGTTCCCGTAGCAGATGACGGTGAGAAGGCTGCGATCGTCGGCCCGCGGCAGGTTCGCCAGCCGGACGTCTCCCTCGACGATGAGCACCAGCTTGCCCGGGATCGCCTCGGTCAGGACCAGCATCGAATCGGGGTTGTCTACGTAGATGACGCCATTGAGCACCCGGTGCTCCGGGTCCTGCTGCTGGCGGAAGCGATCCAGCGCCTCGTTGATCGAGGAGGCGCCGCCTTTCTGGATCCGGTAGAAGAACTTCTGCCGCCAGGAGCGCCGGTCCTTCGCGAAGCTGCCGAGCAACGACCGGTAGTGGGCGAGTGCCGAGCCGCCGCCGGCCACCTGATCGGCGCCGATGACGTTGTAGACGAGGCGAGGGGCGGCGTCGAGGCGGCATGACCTGAAGTAGATGGGATAGATGCGGTTCACGAGCAGGTACTGGTCCCAGTCGGAGAGGCGCCTCAGATCGTAGATCGCCTGCCGGATGGCGCCCCCGTCCCAGTTCTCGGAACTCTCGAGCCGGCGCAGCTCCTGTTCGGCCTTGTCGGCCTTTGCCTTCAGCGCGCGCCATTCAGGCTCCAGCCGCACCCAGGTCTCCGAGTTGAACTCGTGAGGCTTGAGCATCTCGCTCGTGGAGTTGAGTCCCACCAGCACCAGCGGCGGGTCGGGGAACAGCAACTGCCGGCTATAGGCCTGCTCGTACTTCTCGAGCTGGCGTACCCCGTCGAAGGGGATGGCGTTCACATCGGCCATCACCTGGTCGTAGCCCGGGCAGCACTCGTCCTTGTGGCTCTCGTACTTCTTGAGCTTCTCCCGGTTCTCGTCCCGCGCCTTCTCGAGCTTCTTCAGCTCTTCCCGCATCTTCAGGATCAGCTTGTTGGTGTTCACCCACTCGTCGGTGCTGTCGAGGCCGAGAAACTCGTGGCCGTTGTGGATGTAGACCTGCATCCGGTCGAAGGGCGCCGGCGGGCCGATGAGCGACACCTTGAACTCCTGGCGGACCTCGACCTGGCGGACGATCTTGTCCTTGGGGCGAAGCACGGGGTAGCCAACCACGGTGCTCGAGTAGCGC
>CAZSVK010000523.1:0-3737 GCA_964610245.1 uncultured bacterium | reverse complement strand
CGGAGCCATCAAGGTTTCCGACTTCGGAATCGCCCGGCCCCTGGACGCCAGCCAGGGAGGGACCGCCGCCGGGATGCTCCTCGGAACCCCGCTCTACATGGCCCCCGAGATGATCCGCTCGGGAACGGCCGCCCCCGCGAGCGATCTTCACGCGCTCGGCATCATCCTCTACCAGTGCATCCACGGGTATGTCCCTTTCGACACCTCCGGCACGCTCGCGGAGATGTTCCAGCGCAGGCTCGCCGAGCCCGCCTGGGCACCGGATGCGTCGGTGCCCTCCAAGCTGGCCGCCCTGATGCGCCGCTGCCTCGAACTCGATCCGAAGCTCAGGCCCTCCGCGGGCGACGCCGCGCTGGCCCTTCGCAAGGCGGCCGGCGCAGGGATCGGCCTGGCCAGCGCCCGGGCGGCAACCCTCGACCGGACCGAGATCCCCGGAGACGAACCCCGGAGAACAGCGTCCGAGTCGGGCGCCGCGACCGTCGTCCAGTCCCATCTCGCGCCCGGGCGCTCTCCGGAGGCCAGGCCCGGAGCCCCTCCACGGTCGCAAACCAGTCCCTCCGCCTCTCGTTTGCCGCTGGCGGTGCTCGCCATCTGCTTGCTGCTTGCGGCATCAGGCGCACTGGCCCTCGCCCGGCGCATCTCGTCCTCCCAGCCGGTCAGGCCGGTAAGCCCGGACGGGCCCGCTCCCGCTCCGGCCGTGGAACCTCTCTCTCCCACCCTCGACCGAACGCCGCTCGAAGGTCTTGGCCGGGCGTTGGAGAAGGAGAGGATCGGGTACATCGCCCGGTACGGTTCGAGGAACTTCGGCACGCTCGACGCCAGCCTCAAGCGCTCGGGGTTCTATGGGCTGATGAGGCGCACCCTTGCGGAGCCCGACCTCCTCCGGCCGGGCTCCCTGCCGGAGCACGAGGCAGCCGACCTGCTCGCGCCCCTGCAGGCGCTGCGCTTGGTCGAGGGCCGCTACCTGCTGTCCGGCCAGAAGGTGCCGGCACTTTCGAGCGAGCTCCTCTCGCGAGCGTTTCCAATGCTCCGCGCTCCCCCGCCCGGGGTCACCACCAACCTGGCCTACGCCACCGGCGTACCCGTGGAGGCAGGCATCGAGCCCAGGAACGACGCGGAACTGGCCATCATGGGCCGGCCTCGCCTGCCCCGCATCGTCTGTCAACTCCCGAAGCTCGCCCGCACGCCCGGCCTGCGGTGGTGGTGGGTCCTGGCGGTCGAGAACATGTCCAACCAGTACGTGCTCGATCTGCTCGTGCTCAGGAGAGGCATGCCGCCGGTGGTCTTCCCGCTCGTCAGCGGTGCCGAGCCCTCGAGCCTGGAACGGAAGCACGAGGGGTTCCTGTCGGTCGGCTTCGATCCGGCCCTTCTCCGCGACGCGACCGGCGAACTCGAGCTGGGCTACATGCCGCTCCGCGGCCCCATGACCGGCGCGCCGGTGGTGCGTCTGCTGCAGTTGGTCGCATCGCTCGAGCGGTGAGAGGGGGGCGTGGAAGGAGAGTCCTGTCAGGGGCGTTGCCCTCGAACCCCACCAGGGGCGAAGTTCGCCCCTGGACCCCCCGATGACTGGAGGGAGTCTTGCCTGCGCTTGCAGGTAGGAGTCCACGGAAGTGCCGATCAGGACTCGCGTCGTCTTCTCATTGCCGGGTCCAGGGCGGGGCTCCCGCCCTGGCGAGGTCTGGAGCAGAGCTCCAGCAGGGGTCCGGGGACGGCGTCCCCGGCAGAACAACTCGTTCCAGATCTCCTTGCCGCTCGCCCCACCCCGCGCTAACCAACACGGTGTGACATCTCGGATTCGGATGTTACTGCTGACTGGATTCGTTGCCATCGGGCAGGTCCACGGTGCGTCTGACGAGTGCGTGCTCCGCACCCGGCAGGCGATGGCTCACCGGATGGACCTGCCCGAGAGCACGGGACAGGCCGGACTCTACCGGGCCGTGAGGCGCCACTTCCTGGCAGGCGGCGCGCCGGAAGTGATCGGCCGCTGGCCGGGCGCCCGTCTCGCAGCGCTCGGAACGTTGACCGTGCAACGAAAGTGCTTCACCGATGCGCTGAGCAAGGTCGCCTATCAGGATGCCCTGCCCGTCTCCGGGGGGAAGGCGCCCTACAGCTTCTTGCTGCTGCCCGGGTTCGACAGGCTGCCCGCGGGCCTGAAGTTCGACCGCACGACCGGCGCGATCGGCGGCACGCCCACCGATACGCGAGGTCTGCCGTTCAAGGTGCCGTTGACCGTCGTCATCCGAGACTCGGCCGGAGAGGTCCTGGCCGTCATGACGCGGCTCAGGGTCAGGGATCCCTACGTCCCGGCGGAGCCCGCCCCCGAGTGTCCCTGAGGTCGAATCGCCGGAGAGCCGGCCGTCCTCCGAGGTTGACGAAGCCGCGAGTTCCCCGTATATAGGGCACGAAGGAAACCGCCAGGCGAAGTCGCTGGCGCACGGACGCGAGATGAAACCACATACTGAGACGGTGCCGGTCAGGTTCGAGGTGGAGGTCCCCGCCGACACGCCTGCCGGCGAGAAGGTCTGGCTTGCGGGCAGTTCCGCCTGCCTGGGGAACTGGAAAGCGGCGGGAGTGCGCCTGGAGCATGCCACCGGCAACCTCTGGGTGCGCGAGGTGCGGGTTCGCAAGAACTCGCTGGTGTTCTACAAGGCCACGCTGGGCTCGTGGGAACGGGTCGAGAAGACCACCGAGGGAGAGGAGGTTCTCGACCGGGAACTGATCGCCCGCGGCCCCACGACGGTGAACTTCAAGGTCGATCGCTGGGCCGACGGCAAGCACTGGCAGCCAACCTCGACGCGCGACGCCCACGTCATCGACCTGGGCAATTTCGGGCGGGCGCTAACCGGCTTCGATCACAAGGTGCTCGTCCACGTGCCCCCGGGCTATGAAGCCACCGGCGCGTCGCACTATCCGATCCTCTACATGCTCGACGGCCAGAACGTCTTCGACAGCGCGACCGCCTTCCTGGGCCAGGCCTGGGATGCCGACAAGGTCCACGACGAGCTGATCACCCAGAACAAGGTCAGGCCGTTCTTCATCGCAGCGATCTACCACGCCAACCAGCGCGATCGGTTCTACACCCCGGTGAAGGACACCCGGTTCGGCGGCGGCGACCTCGAACTCACGGCGCGTCTCATCCTCGACGAGCTGGATCCGGTGCTCCGGGAGCGCTTCCGCATCGAGGAAGGGGGAGAGTTCACGGGCATCTGCGGCTCCTCGCTCGGCGGACTGGCCGCCTTCCACCTGGGCTGGCGCTATCCCGAGCGGTTCGGTGTCGTGGGCGCCATCTCGCCGTCGCTCTGGTGGGCGCACTATTCCACGATGCAACTGGTGCGCGCCTATCACGGACAGCCCAAGTCCAACCGCTACTGGCTCGACATCGGCACGCACGAATCGGAGATGCTCCTGCACCCCGTGCGCGAGGTGACCGAGCTGGCCGACGTGCTTGCAGACAAGGGCTTCAACGTCGCTCTAGAGATCGACGAGAAGGCCCGCCACACGGAATCGGCCTGGAAGAAGCGGTTGCCGGTCGTCTTCCAGTGGATGTTCGGCGATCGGCCGGGCCGCAAGTAGGGCCCCAGCGACCGCAGCGCGGGCGCTTGCCCGCAAAGACGAACAGGTATCACAGAGACACAGAGGCACGGAGCCACAGAGGTTGTTGGTAAGAGGCGGCTTTCATAGCAGAGAACTGGGTAGCGGAACTGGTATCAACTCTCTCTATCTCTGTGTCTCCGTGC
>CAZSVK010000522.1:0-3740 GCA_964610245.1 uncultured bacterium | reverse complement strand
CTCAGCCCGAGGGCTCCAGCGCCGACGGATGCTCGAGCGTTGGAGCCCAGGGCACCCGCGGGTCCCTGAGGCCGACAGCCGGCACGAAGAGATCCTGCAGGAGCCGTACCGGCGGAGGCTCGGAGCCCGTCCGGCCGCGCGAGGCGGGGGTCAACTCGAGAGAGAGCTTCAAGCAGCCCGGACGCAGCGAGACGATGCGGAAGTGCCGGACCCGCGACGCCAGCACGGTTTCCTTCCCTCCGGCGCCCGGCGGTACGAGAACGAGCGTCTGCTTCGCGCGATCCCACCAGGCGCTGCCCTTGAGTCGGGGCGTGACGAACTCGATCCGGGCGCCGTCGTCGTCGAGAGCGTAGTGCCAGCAGTCGCGAAGGGAGGCGCAGAGCGCGGTCATCGCGAGCTGCGCCTGCTCCCGTGGGTCCATCCGATCCTCGGCGAAGGTGAGCGAGCGCCAGCCCCACAGGAGCAGCATCGCGGCCAGCCCGAGCACCAGGACGCCGACGGCAACGGCCAGCAGCGCCTCGACCGTGGTGAAGCCCCTTGCCGCTCGCCGGCCGCTCACGGGAACGCCTCCCGCGAGTCGACCGCCACGGAGGGGTTTCCGACATAGCGCAGAAGATAGAGCCGGCCGGGCTTCAGCCCCGAGGCGCCGCCGCCGGGCTCCCAGGTGACGGTCACCTCGACGGCCAGCAGGCCTGCCACCCGCTCGGATAGCGCGTAGCTGGCCGAGAAGACGAGGCCGTCGGAGGCGTACTGGCCCGTGGTGGCGGGCGTGGGCTCGGCGGGGTTGCGAAGGACGGCCAGGTCCATCGGGCCGCTCTTGCGCGGCTGGGCGGCCAGGTTGCGATAGCCGTCCGCCACCATCCGATCGATCAACCGGGCCCCCACCGAGGCGGCGAGCTGCACCTCTTCGGCGCGCTGGGCCGTCTGGACGCCGGTGCGCGAGAGCAGCATCAGCGCCCCGCCGGCCGCGGCGGCCACGGCGAGCCCCACGAGCACCTCGACGAAGGTGACGCCGCCCGTGCGGCGCGAGCCTGGCTGGGCGCCGCGGGAGGTCACCATGCAGACCATCCCTCCGATTCTCGGGCGTGCTCGATCGACGCCGGATAGGGCGCGAACGCCACGATGTAGGCGGCCGCCTCTCGCTCGCCGGCGGGCCCGGAGCGGCCGCGGACCGAAGCGAGGGCCGGGTTGAACTCGACCTGGCAAGCGCCGAGCGCCCCGCTGTCGAGCCCGAGCCCGGCGGGCCAGAGCGTCGTGTAGAGGGCTCCGAACACCTTGGCCGGCTGCTGGAAGAGGATGCCCTCGCGAAGATCGCTCAGTTGCACCAGGTTGGCCTGCACCGAGCGGCCGTCGACCGAGAGGCGCTGGCCGGCGACGAGCGTGAGGATGTCGCGGGTGCGGTCTTCGAGCGCGATGTCGCCCACGACGAGCGAGCCCATCGTGCTGATCAAACACTTGCCGCGGAACGAGGGGAAGGCCAGCCGCAGAGTTTCGAACGACAGGTTGTGAATCGTTCCGTTGAGAGGCCGGCCGGTGCCCAGGCGGTCGGCGACGAATCGGGCCAGCTCGGCGCCCGATCGGGTGACGTACTGGGCGCGCGCGCCGAGCGCCTCGGGGGTGAGCGCCGCCATCGCGCGCGTGAGTGCCTTCATCTGGGTGCGGGCGGCGGGCCGCAAGCCCTCCGGCGCCGGCCGGGTCAGGAAGTCGAGCAGGGTGCGCGGGGGGCCGGTGCCGGCGGCGAAGGCGGGGCGGTTGGCCGGTAGGTTCGCCAGGCCGCCCTTGCCGGGCAGGGCGACCAGAAGGCTCGCGCTGTTGAGCGGCGGGCCGGGGGTGATCCGCACGATGCGGAAAGCGCGGTCGGCGCGGAAGCGCTCGGTGGCCTGGGCCGTGCCCCGCCGCAGCCTGGCCGTGCACTCGACGCGGATCAGACCGGCGCGCTCCATCGGGTCTTCCGAGAGGGCGATGAGCTTGCGCGCCTTGGCCGAGGTCTCCAGGGTCACCGGGCCGCCGAAGAGCGCCTGGCGGGCCTTCACGTCCTCGGCGAGCAGGTCGGGCGCCATGCCGGGCACGGTCAACGGACGGTCGGGACCGCCGGCCCTCAGCATCCGCAGCGCGCGAAAGGCAGGCTGACCCGGGCGGTTGGCGCCCTGTTCGAGTCGCACGAACGACTCCTCGACCGCCGACTCGGCCAGCAGCCTCAGCACGACGTGATCGCGCGACCAGGCGCCGGTCCGGGTGCTGCGCACCGCCAGCCGCATGAGGGCGTAGCCGAGGATCGCCGCGACGACCACCGCGGCCAGCACCGTCAGCAGCACGCTACCCGCCGGGCGGCGGAGGTCTCGCCCTCCGGGCTGATCTACTACTCGCGAGAATCGTCGCATGGCGCGCGGATTCGACCGTGTACGAGGTCGACCAATCACAGAGACACAGAGACACGGAGACACAGAGGGGGAGTCGATTTCATCAAGGCTGCCTACTTCTCTGTGCCTCTGTGATACCTGTGCTCATCTCCTGCATGATGGCTCGCCGGTCATCGCGGCTGCCCGCTGCAGGCGCCGAACAGGCCGAAGGCATGACCCGTCGGAAGTTTCCACTCCTCCAGCCATCGTGCCGCACACTGGTCGACCTCGTCGAGCGGCAGCGTGTTCACGCGGCCGTCAGTTAACGAGAACGTCAGGAAGCCTACCACCTTGGACGGCGCGGATGGCGGGAAGCTGGCAGCTCGATTCGGCTCGAAGCCGGCGTCGGGACGGGCCCCGGCCGAGAGCGCGAGCTGCGGATTGAAGCGACGATCGACCGCGGTCGTCACCGCCCGGCGCCAGTGGCCAAGGTCTCGCGCCTTGTCGAAGCCCGCGACGGGCACCTCGAGAAGTTGTTTCACGCGCTCTCCGTACTGGGAGAGCACCTGGTGAAACGCAGGGCGGCCCGAAGCGTCGCGAAGGTCCGGCTTGCGAACGGCGAGCCCCAGCCCCAGCCGCGCCAGGAAGCGCGGGAAGCGGTCGTCGAACTCGTAGAGGTCGAGGCGGGGACGAGGGCCGCGGGTGTGGAGCGCCGCGGCGATGCCGGCCGCCTCCGGCAGGATGAGGTCGAACGTGGCGCCGGTCGGACCGGCGGCCGCAAGAGCGGCCTTCGGCTTGACGGGGCGGGCGAAGTCGAGCAGCAGCACGACCGGCCCCTCGAGGCCGGTGGCGGCAATGGAGGCGCCCGGCGCCGGCATCTCGCGGATGGCGACCTCGTGGACGCGGCCGGCGCAGGAGGGGTCGGCCGCCAGCACCTCGTGCAGCCGCCGCAGGGTCTCGATCCAGGCCATCTTCCGGGACTTGCCCCTCAGCCGATCCGGTCCGAGCGCCTGGATGCGGACGAGCACCCTGGCCCGGGCCAGTTCCTCCCAGATGAGCTTCATCGACACGGGCTCTTCCGCCATCGGCGGGGCAGTCATCGTTTCTCCCTTCCCGGGGGCCGTGGCGCTCGTGGGCTTCGCCGTGGCCCCCTCGGCGACGGGCGCCGCCGCTCCGCCGGCCGTCAAGAGCGAGCCGGCCAGGAGCAGGCCCACCCAGCTCAGGGCGGGCAACGAAAACGCGGGACGGCTCGGGCGAATTCCCACGAGACGAACATATCCGCGATTGCCAACGCCGTCAAGCTCGGCGGGCCACATGGGTGCAGTCGCGGTTCACGGGGAGACTGGTCTACTACTCGCGAGAATCGTCGCATGGCGCGCGGATTCGACCGTGTACGAGGTC
>CAZSVK010000521.1:0-3749 GCA_964610245.1 uncultured bacterium | reverse complement strand
CTTCGCCCCTTGCGAGGGTTCGGGAGCAGCGCTCCCGAGAGACAAATCGACGTTTGCCCGGTTCCCCCATGAACTGCGACTGCACCCTGAGCGGGCCCGCCTCTTCTCTTCCGGGCGTCCAACGGGTAACATCGTGCCGTTCGCGAACGATGGGAGGATGCTCGTGTCCAGGAACGCTTTCTATATCACCACAGCCATCGACTACGTCAACGCCGAGCCCCACATGGGCCACGCCTACGAGAAGGTCGGGGCCGACGCGATGGCGCGCTACCAGCGGCTGCGCGGGCACGACGTCCGCTTCACCATCGGGACCGACGAGCACGGCCAGAAGGTCGCCGAGGCGGCCCAGGCGGCGGGCATCACGCCGCAGGCCCACTGCGACAAGGTCTCGGGCCGCTTCGTCGAGGCCTGGCGCCAGCTCGAAGTCTCGCACGACGACTTCGTGCGCACGACCGAACCCCGGCATCACCTCTCCGTGGCCGAACTGTTCCGCCGCATCGCCGCGGCGGGCGACCTCTACGAGGGCGACTACATCGGCTGGTACTGCAAGTTCGAGGAGACCTTCTGGCCCGAGAGCAAGCTGGTCGAGGGCAAGTGCCCCACCTGCCACCGGCCCGTCGAGCAGGTCGCCGAGCGCAACTACTTCTTCCGGATGTCGAAGTTCACCAAGCCGCTGCTCGACCACTTCGAGTCCCATCCCGACTTCATCCTCCCGGTGAGCCGCCGGCCCGAGATGCTCAACATCGTGCAGGAGGGGCTGGAGGATCTGTCGATCTCGCGCGCCAACGTGAAGTGGGGCATCCCGCTGCCGAGCGATCCGGCGCACGTCGTCTACGTCTGGTTCGACGCGCTCACCAACTACATCACCTCGGTCGGCTTTCCCTCCGACCAGCCGAGCTTCGACTCGTTCTGGCCGGCCGACTACCACGTCATCGGGAAGGACATCGCCAAGTTTCACACCATCATCTGGCCCGCGATGCTGCTCAGCGCCGGCCTGCCCCTGCCGAAACACGTCTTCATCCACGGGTTCGTGCTGACCCCCACCGGGAAGATGTCGAAGTCGCTGGGCAACGCTATCGCGCCCGGCCTGCTCGCCGAGCGCTACGGCGCCGATGCCCTGCGCTACGCCCTGTTGCGCGAGATCGCCTGGGGCCAGGACGGCGTGATGAGCGAGGAGATCCTCCAGAACCGCTACAACCGCGACCTGGCGAACGACCTGGGCAATCTGCTGCATCGGGTAACCAATCTCGTCGAGAAGCACTGCCAGGGAATCGTCCCGGCCGCCGCCCAGCCCGGGCCGCTCGAAGCCGAACTGGCCGAGACCGCCACGCGAGCCGCGGCCGCCGCCGCCGCCGGCTACGACGAGTTCGCCTTTCACCAGGCGCTCGAAGGTGCCTGGGGGCTGGTGCGGGCCGCCAACCAGTACGTCGAGAAGAGCGAGCCCTGGAAGTGGGCCGCCGGAAAGGCAGGCGACGGCGATCGCTCCGGCACGGCACCCACGCCCGAGCACGCGCGCGCCAGGCTCGAGACGATCCTGGCCCACGGCGCCGACGCCCTGCAACTCTCCGCGACGATGCTCTTCCCGGTCATCCCGTCCGCCGCCGTCAAGATTCGCCAGGCGCTCGGTCTCGAAGGCTCCTTCCAGTGGGATTCGAAGCCGGTGCTGGGCGCGGGCGTCACGGGCCGGACGGTCACGAAGGGCCAGCCGCTCTTCCCCCGCCTCGACCTCGAAGCCACACCCGCGGTAGCGCCCGCCAGTGGCCCGGCGCCGGTCAAGGCGGCGGCGGCCGCCCCCGCCAGCGCAACCGCCACGGCCGGCTCGAAGGCATCCGTGAAGGCCGCGGCCGCCCCGGCCGTCGAACTGGCCTACGACGACTTCATGAAGGCCGACCTGCGCATCGCGAAGGTCCTGACCGCCGAGAAGGTCGAGAAGGCCGACAAGCTGCTGCGGCTGACCGTCTCGCTCGGCGAGGAGACCCGCACTCTGGTCGCCGGCATCGCCCAGAGCTACACGCCCGAGCAACTGGTGGGCAAGACCGTGGTGGTGGTCGCCAACCTGGCCCCCGCGAAGATTCGCGGCATCGAGTCGCGAGGGATGGTCCTGGCCGCCACCGACGCCGAGGGCCGCCACCACGTCGTCTCTCCCGACGGCGAAGTCCAGCCCGGGGCGAAGGTCAAGTAGGCCTGGGCCTGCAGCCTACTCGAACATCGTCAGGAGGTCGTCGCCCAGCTCGACGTAGACGTTCTTGAGCTGGGTGTAGCCTTCCAGCGCCGCCTTGCCCAGGTCCTTGCCGTGGCCCGAGTGCTTGAATCCGCCGAACGGCATGTGCGGGCCGATGATGTTGTAGTTGTTCACCCAGACGTTCCCGGCCCGCACGGCGCGCGCCACGCGGAGGGCGCGCTTGACGTCCCGCGTCCAGATCCCGGCCGCCAGTGCCTAGGCCGTCGCGTTGGCCAGCGCCACCGCTTCCGCCTCGTCCCGGAACGGGGTTACCGACAGCACCGGGCCGAAGATCTCCTCCTGGAAGATCCTCATCCGCGGAGTGACGCCGTCGAAGATCGTCGGCAGCACGTAGTTGCCAGCCGCCAGCGCCGGGTCGTCCGGGACCCGTCCGCCGCAGACCAGCCGAGCCCCTTCGGCGACGCCCGAAGCGATGTAGGCGAGCACGCGCTCTCGATGGGCAGGGCTGATCAGCGCGCCCATTCTCGTGTCCCAGTCGGTCGGATGCCCGACCCGGATCAGCGACGCCCGTTCGGCCAGCCGCTCCACCACCTCACGGTGCAGGCTCTCGTGGACGAGCAGCCGCGAGCCGGCCGTGCAGATCTCGCCCTGGTTCACGAAGATGCCGTTCATCGCGCCGCTCACGGCCTGCGAGAGTTCCGCGTCCTCGAACAGGATGTTGGGGCTCTTCCCGCCCAGTTCGAGAGTCAGCCGCTTCACATTGCCCGCCGCCAGCCGCTGGATCTCGCGACCCACCGCCGTCGAGCCGGTGAAGGTCAGCTTGTCGACGCCCGGATGCTCCGCGAGCGGCCGCCCGGCCTCCGTTCCGAGCCCGGTGACCACGTTGAAGACCCCGGCTGGCGCGCCGGCGGCGGCGAACATGCCGGCCACCTCCAGCGCTGTCGAGCTGGTCAGCTCGGAAGGTTTGAACACCATCGTATTCCCCGCCGCCAGCGCCGGCGCCGCCTTCCAGGCCACGAAGATCAGCGGGAAATTCCAGGGGACGATCGCGCCGCAGACCCCGATCGGCTCTCGTAACGTGAAATCGAGGCAGTCCGCCGGCACCGCGAGAACCTCGCCCGCGCTCGCTCCGCTCACCTGGTCGGCGAAGAACTCGAACACGTCGGCCGCCTCTGGCAGGTCGATCATCGACGTCTCCATGATCGGCTTGCCGCTCTCCAGCGCTTCCAGGTGCGCCAGTTCGTCCTTGCGCTCGCGCAGCGCCGCCGCCACCGCCCGCAGTGCCTCGGCCCGCGCCGGTCCGTTTCGCGGATGGCCCCACTCGCCGGCGTCGAACTCGCGCCGCGCCGCGCTCACCGCAAGCTCGATGTCGGCGGCGTCTCCGCGAGCCACCATGGCGACCGGCTGGCCGTCTCCCGGGCAATCGCGCGTGAGGTACTGTCCGCCCGAGGGCGGCACGTACTGGCCATCGATGAAATGCTGCCGGCGAGGAATGCTGTTGCTCACGGACACCGATTGTAGCAGGGAGGATGGCCGTGCCCGGGCGCTGGTGTGCGCGCGGCGGGGC
>CAZSVK010000520.1:0-3763 GCA_964610245.1 uncultured bacterium | reverse complement strand
CCGGGGGCAGAGCCCCCGGAGAAAGGCCGGATTCGATTTCCTCACAACCTCTGAGGCTCGAGGCCTGGGGCCTGGGGCCTGAGCAGCGACTTCGTCGGCTTCCCATGGGCGGCCTGGCTCGCTATCATTGTGCGTACCGTCCGGGGCGCTTCGCTCCGGCGAACGTCATGGCTTCCTCCCGGAGACCCAGAGATGACTCGAACCACGCTCGCCGCCCTGCTGTTCCTGAGCATGCTCGCCGCCCCAGCCGCCGCGGCCGGGCTTCCCGGCCTGTCCGCCACGGCCTACGCGGATCGCGCCTGCGGCGCCATCGAGACCGACCTGGCGAGCGGAGAGATCGGGCTCGCCGAGGAGTTTGTGTCGCTCCTCGAGAGCGGGGCCTACGATCGGCTCACCCCGCTGAGAAGGGCGATGGTCCGGCGCGTGAGCGAGTCGCTGTCGACCCGTCTCGCCGAGTCTGGCACGGCCTCGGTCTCGCGGATGCGCCAGCAGGGGATAGAGGACTTGCTCACTCGCATCCGCCAGGCGCCCACGGGGGCCGCGCGTGCCAGGGCGGTCGAGCCGCTGCGACTGCCGGTCGACGAAGCCGGACACCTCAAGCTGGCGGAGTGGTGGTACATCAACGGTCATCTGGCCGACGAGTCCGGCAAGCCGTACGGCTACGAACTCTGCTTCTTCCGGGTGCGCCCGGGCATCTACTTCGCCCACGTGGCCGTCACCGATGTCGACGGCAAGCAGTTCTTCCGGCTACGCAAGTATTACTCCCCGCTCGATTGCCGCACGCCTCGCGACCGTCTGGACATCGCTTACGGCGATCGTCAGTCGCTGCTGCGCACCGGCAACTTCGAGTACAAGGTCGCCGGTGATACCGGCACCGCCTCGCTCGAACTCTCCCTGCGCTCGGTCAAGGCACCGATGCTGGTCAACGGCAACGGGCTCATCGACATGCCCGAAGGCACCTTCTCGTACTACTACTCGCTGACCCGGCTGGCCACCGAGGGCCAGCTCACGGTGGGCGGGCGCACGTTTCGCGTGACCGGGCTCTCCTGGATGGATCACCAGTGGGGCAATTTCGTCACCATCGGGGTCGGCTGGGACTGGTTCTCGGCCCAGCTCGCCGACGGCCGCGATTTCAACATCTTCTGTTTCCGCAAGGGCAGCCGCAGTCTCTCCCAGTATGTGAACTGTCTCGACGCCGAGGGCAAGCTCACCACCGAACGCTCGGCTGGCGTCAAGCGTCTCGCCTGGGGGAAGGGCGCCACGACCGGCCGCAGGTACGTCACCCACTTCCAGGTGACTCTGCCGGGCGACCGGACCCTGGACATCACGTCACGCCTGGACGATCAGGAGATGCCCGGCCACCGGCTCGACCCGGCGCCCACCTACTGGGAGGGCAAGTGCCAGGCGGTCCTGCTCGACGCCAATCCGGTCGAAGGGCTGTCGTACTGCGAACAGTTCCCTTACCCGGAGAAGTAGGGAAAGGCTCGACCCGGGCCAAGCCGCGGGGACGCTGTCCCGTGGTACCTGTCCTGGTTTGCCGGCAACTGCCCGCGCTGTGCACCGTGCCCCGACGAGCGGCTTTCGGGCCGGGCGACACCGGCCGATGATCTTCATGGTGCCTCGCGCACCGAGAGGATCGTCATGTCGAACGGACGCCCCCATCAGCGCCTCGGCGATATCCTGACCGAGGAAGGTCGCATCTCCGTACTGCAATTGCGGAGCCTGCTGCGCGAGCAGGCCGAGGCCGCCGCGTCGCGGGCCGAGAGACCCAGACTCGGCCAGCTCCTGCTGCGATACCAGCTCCTCGACGAACCCGAGCTGGCCAGGGCGCTCGCGCTCCAGCACGATTGCCCCTACCTGGAGCCGGATCCGGCCAACGTCAGACCGCAGCTGTTCCCGGACGTGCCTCCGCGCCTCGTCAGGACCTACGACTTCGTCCCGCTCGGACGCGATCCCGAGACCCTGACGGTGGCCGTCAGCCACTTCGACGAGACCGATCTGCCCGAACTGCTTCGCAGCGTGACAGGCCTGGACGTCTCGTTCGGGTTGACGACGGAGACCGCCCTCGGCCAGCTCCGCGAGGCCTATCTCGCGAACCTGGACGGCGTCCGCAACGTGCTGGAGATCGTCGGCTCCGATGACGAGCCGGCGAACGCAGGCTCCAGCTCGAGGCGCCCCGTCGTACCCGGCCAGGCCGCGCCGTCCACCGCGCCCCAGCCGCCGGCCGCGAACAGCCCAGCGCCCGCCGCGTTCGCCGCCCCGGCCCCGGCCGGCCCCGTACCGGCCCGCATCCAGCGAGAGCCGGCGTGGGTCCAGGCGGAAGAGGCAGAACCGGTCGAGGTCCCCTTCCCCCTCGGGATGGACAGCCTGTTGCACCGCCTGCTCCAGACCTCGCTCCGTGAGCGTTACTCGAACGTGGCCTTCGCCCCGAGCGAGGGGCCGGTCCCGGTGGTGGCCCGGCGACCCGGCGGCCGCACGGATCGCACCACCATCGGGGCCGAGGCCCGCCAGCGGGTGCGCCGGGCGATCGCCACGACCCTCGGCCTGGACGAGGCGGCGCTGCAATCGCCCGCCTGCCGCAAGTTTCGATGGCCCCATGACGAGGGCAACGCTCTCTTCGAGGCGGTGCTGTTCCCGCCCAGCGGCCCGCAACTCGAGTTGAATCTGCTCTCTCAGACGGAATCGGTGTGGGAACCGGCCGAAGCCGGCTTCCCGGCCGCCGCGGCGCCGCTGCTGACGACAGCCCTGCAAGAGCCCAACGGGCTGATGGTGCTCTCCGGAAACGCTCTCCGGGACTCCTGGCGGCTCTGGGTGGCTCTCCTGGGCAAGCTCGCGCGACGCGATCGGAAGGTCATGGCGTTCGAGGCGAGCGTCTCGCACGAGGTGCCGGGCGTGTTCCATCACGCTCTGTCCGAGCGGGCCGGCGAGCAAGGCGAGCTGTTCTCGGAGATCGGGCGGATGGCGTTCTCGGCCTCGCAGTCGGACGTGCTCGCCCTGCACACCGAGCAGTTGCCCAAGGACACCGCGATGCTGCTCGAGCAGGCCCAGGCAGAGGCGACGGTGCTGCTGACCCTGAACGCGGCCACGCCTCTCGGCGCCCTGCGCAAACTGGAACAGGCCGCCCAGACGACGCTGCACGGAGGGCTCTTCCTGACCGCCTATCGTCTCTCGCGGCTCTGCCCGTTCTGCCGGGAGGCTTTCCCCATCCCAGGCAGCGGACTGCCGAGAGGCACGCAGGGCCTCGCCGGCAAGGTGGCCTACCGGGCACCGGGCTGCGACGCCTGTCAGTTCAGCGGCCAGTTCGGGGCGGTCCACTTCTACGAGGTGCTGCGTCTCGACGGCGAGCAACTCGATCGTGACGGCATCGACTTCTACTCGCGCCCGCTCAAGGAGTACCTGCTCGAGGAGGGCCTGCTCGTGCCGGCGCTGCCCGCCGCGAGACGCGCGCTGCTCGCCGGGGTCATCGGCATGGACGAGTACCTGGCGCTGGCGAATCGCGAGTAGGAGACGGCCAGGGAGGGTCGGACGCGGGCCTGGCGGGTGACGATCGCCTCCCCGCGGCGTGCTATCCTGCGAGCAATGACGCCGTTTCTGGCCCTGTGCAGGAAGGAGATCTCCTCCACCTTGCGGAGCCCCGGAACCTGGATGCTGCTGGGAGGCTTTCAGTTCCTGGCGGCGGTCTTCTTCCTCATCATCCTGGGGACCACCAACTCGAGCGACCTCACCGGGCTCTACTTCGATCTGGGTGTGCTGCTGCTGTTCC
>CAZSVK010000519.1:0-3770 GCA_964610245.1 uncultured bacterium | reverse complement strand
GACCATTCTCGCGGCCCAGAACGGAGTGGCCACGCTGGCCGTGACCGCCACCGACGAGTTCGGGAAGTCGGTTGTCGCCCACTTCAAGAGCACGATGGCGGTCGACACGACCAGCCCCACTGCCGGCGTGACCTTCACGCCGGCGAGAACCTATCACACGACCGGGACGGTGACGGTGCGCGCCGATTTCAACGAGCCGCTCGATACCTCCCCTGTGTTCGTGCTCGATCCGTCCCCGAGTTCTCCAACCGCTCCCGTGCTGTCTTCGGGCGCGGTCACTCGCCTGACCGCCAGCGCCTTCTCCACCACGTTCGCGATCGACTCCGGTACGTACAACGGACGCTACCAGGTGCGTCTGGCCGCGACTGCAGGGGCCGCGCGCGACTTCGCGCGGAACACCGTGACCGAGCCGGGTACCATCGTCACCGTCGACACCGTGGCGCCCCAGGTGGCCAACCTGCAATTCTCGAAGGACACGTCGCGCCCCATCGGTTCGGGCTTCCTCACCGTAACGGCGACGTTTAACGAGCCGCTGGCCACCTCGCCCACCTTCCGCATCCAGCAGACCAGTCCCGTGACCGGACGTCAGCTGTCGGGCGCGATGGCCCCGTCGACGACCAACACGCGGTTCACCGCGACCTACGAACTCCTCGGCTCCGACGAGGGCGACTGGCGGGTGTCGATCGTCGACGGCGCCGACTTCGCCACCAACAAGAACCTCGACGTCGACCTGGCTCGCAACCCGAACTTCACGGTCGACGCCACCTTCCTGACCTGTGCCGTGACTCTGCCTCCCTACTCGAGGCCAGAACTGTCCCGTTATCGCGCCACCTCTTCGTTCCCGATCACCGTGACGTTCAACAAGCCGGTCATCAACCTGCCGACCATCCAGGTCGCGGGCGGCGGCGCGAGCACGGCCAACGATCGGGTCGCAACCCTCTCCCGGGTCGGAGCCAACCCGACGACCAACCTCTTCCTGCTCAACGGCTACTCCCTTGCGGCCGGCGACGATGGTCTCTTCTCCGTCACGGTCAGCGCGGCGCAGGATCGTTCGCTGGTGACGACCACGCCGCCGGCTCCGACCGGAGGCGGCTTCACCGTCGACACGGCCGCGCCCACGGCGGCCCTGGCCTACAGCCGCGACATCACCCAGCCGGTGTCGTCCGGCGCGCTGGTGATCACCGCGACCTACACCGAGCCGCTGGTCGTCACTCCGACCATCGCCATCACCGGCGCCGGCTCGGGTGGCGTCGCCAACGACCAGGTCACGATCCAGATGACGGCGACCGCCAACCCCACCGTCTTGACCTTCAGCAAGACCATCCAGGGCCTGGGCGTGGATGACGACCTGTTCAGCGTCGCCGTCCGCGACGGCGCGGATCGGGCGGGCAATGCCGCACCTGCGCCCGGAAACAATTCGTACCGGGTCGATACCGTCCAGCCCAACGTGACGATCTCGAGCAGCCGTGGCACCAGCTTCGGGACCGGCCCCGTCGAGTTCTCGGCCGTCGCGAGCGAGCCGCTGTCGACCTCGCCGATCATCGCCATCGCCGGTGGCACCGCCAGCACGATCAACGATCGCACCGCCGTCCGGATGACGCCCACGTCGGACGCCAAGTTCTACCGGTATGCCTACGTGGCCGCCAGCGGCGACGACGGCGCCTTCACCATCTCGCTATCGGGCGTCCGCGACTTCGCCGGCAATGCGCTCGGCACGCTCTCAGGCAATACCTTCAGCATCGATGCCTCGCCCGGCGTCACCATCACGTACAGCAAGCCGGGCACCGTCTTCTCGACCGGGCCGCTCACGCTCACGGCGACGTTCGACGAGACGATGTCGGTCAGCCCGACGATGACGATCCGCTCGAGCACCGCCGGGGCCACGAACAAGGTCGTGGCCCGCAGCATGACGCCCGTCGGCGACGACCGCCGCTGGACCTACACCTACCCCTCCGGGCTGCAGGCCGAGGCGGCCGGCGTCAACGCGGCCTACGTGGTGGAGCTTACCGGGGCCTACGATCAGACCAGCAACGCTAACCTGCCCGCAACCAACGCGGCCTTCACCGTCGACTCGACCCGGCCGACCGCGACCGATTTCGCCCTGCTCAGGTCGAATGTCGAACTGCCGGAGGCGCCCTACACCAGGGTCGACGAAGGCGCGCTCGACGTGGTCGTCATCTTCAACGACCGGCTCGCCAGCGCCCCGAGTCTCGCCATCACCAGCGACGGCAACCCCGGCGGGACGCCGCCCAATTCCTTGAGCTTGCGGTCGATGACGCCGGTCACCAGCACCACCAGCTCCAGCACCTGGCGGTATGTAGGCTACTCCGTCGTGGCCGACAACGACGGCAAGTTCACGGCCACGATCTCGACCGGCCAGGACTCCGCCGGCAACACCTGCGTCACAACCACCAAGAAGTTCGAGATCGACGCCCGGGATCCCGTCGTGACCGACGTCGTCTACAGCCGGCCGACCGCCGCGCCGCTGACGCGCGTCTCGACGGGTTCGTTGACCCTGACCGCGACCTTCCGCGAGCCGATGGCCTCGACGCCGTCTATCCGCATCTCGGGCGGCAGCACGAGCAGCGCGCTCAACGACGTCACGACCTCGGCGATGACCGGCACGACGACCAGCACCGTCTGGACCTTCACCAGCACGCAGCCGATCCGCTCGGGCGACGATGGCACGTTCCTCGTGACCTTCCCGCTGGGCCGCGACTTCGGCAACAACCCGGTGGTCCTGACGCCGACCCAGCACGGCAGCTTCGTCGTCGACACGGTCTCTTCCCTCGGGAGTCTGGCCTTCAGCAGGCCCTCGGCGCCCTACACGAAGGTCGGCACCGGGCCGCTCGTCGTCACCGCGACCTTCGACGAACCGGTCCTGACGCCGAGCGTGCGCGTCTCGGGCGGCACCAGTGCCGCGATCAACGACGTCGCCTCGGGAGTGATGACCGGCACGGCGAACGTGTGGGTCTACAGCCATCCGGGGCTGGCGAGCGGCGACGACGGTCTCTACCAGGTGACCTTCGTCGCCGGCACCGATCTGGCCGGGAACCCGGTCTCGGTCACGCCCACCGGCAAGTCCACCTTCGAGGTCGACACCCGGAAGCCGGCCGCGGCCGGCATCGCCTACAGCCGGCTGGCGCCGTTGACGCCGTACACCAACCTCGGCCCGGGGAGCTGCGGCATCACGGTGACCTTCGACGAGCCGCTGTCGATCACGCCGCGCATCAGCATCCGTCCGGACAACCTCCTGGGCAGCGGGTTCAACACGGTGTCCGCGGCGCTGATGAGCCGCACCTCCGCCACGAGCTGGACGTTCAGCTACCTGGTGGGGTTCGGTGACGATCAGCGCCACACCGTCTCGATCGCGAGCGGTCAGGACGTGGCCGGCAACGCCAACACCGAGCTCACCACGAACAACGTCTTGACGATCGATACGACGCCGCCGCAGGCCGCCAGCCTGCAGTACAGCAAGGGCACGGCGGCGCCCTATTCGATGGTGACGAGCGGTCCGCTCAGTATCACGGCGACGTTCAGTGAGCCGCTGTTGCTGGTCCCGACGCCCTCTCTGCGCTGGGTCGCCGCCTCGGCGCCGGCCGGGACCAACGTGACCGGCCCGAGCACGATGCAGCCGTACCCGCTCACGGCCACCTCTACCGACCTGTGGACGTTCACCCATACGGTGGCGCCCGAGACCCTGTCTCAGGCGAGCTACTCCGTGCAGCTCCTCACGCCGACCGTGGTCGACATGGCGGGCAACGTGCTGC
>CAZSVK010000518.1:0-3773 GCA_964610245.1 uncultured bacterium | reverse complement strand
CCCGTCGTGGACCGGCGGAGTGCAGGGCCCGCGCGACCAGCTCCTTGCCGCAGCCTGTCTCGGCGTGGAGCAGGACCGGCAGATCGGTCTTCGCGAGTTGTCGCACCAGGCCGAACAGGTCTTTCATCGCCTGCGAGCGGCCCATCATTCCCGCGAAGGACGCCTCCTCGTCGGGAAAGACCACGAGCCGCCCGGGCGACAGGTGCAACCGGCAGGTCGTACCGCCCAGGCGCAGCAACGCACCGTCCGCGGCATAGGCCGACTGGACGCGCGTGCCGTCGAGCCACGTTCCGTTCTTGCTCCCGCGGTCGGTCACCAGGACCCCGTCCGGAGTCAGGGCGAGCATCGCGTGGTTGCCCGACACCATCGGGTCGGTCAGCACGAGGTCGTTCTCCTCGCGGGTCCCGATGCAGAGCGAGGCTGCCGAGAGCAGGGCCTGGCGGCCCCGGTCGGGGCCTTCCGCGACCGCCACCGCGAGACGAGAGAGGGTCAACTCCAGGGCCCGGCGGCCCGCGAGGATCACGGCCTGGGTGCTACTGGCTGCTGGCAGATTCACGGCGCTCATCGGGTGCGGAACCTCTCTGCACTTCGCCAGGATAGCACCGAACTGAGGCTGGAGGCTGGAGGCTGGAGGCGGACGGCCTTGAATCCTCGCGTGGCGCGACGACTCTCAGAAGGTGTCGCTCAGTGGGCCGCGGCCAGGGCGAGCTGTGCGCTGCGATAGGCGGTCAGGCTCTCGGCGGCGGTCCGGTAGGTCCCGATGGGGTCGGCGGCCTGGGCGAGCGTGGCGCCGAGCGTCAGGGTCAAGGCGATCGAGAAGGTCAAGGTCCTGAGTTCGCTGGCCATCGGTTTGCCTCCGTCTTTCCTGGGGTCCGGCCGGTCCATCCGGCTTCTCTGGTGGCCGGGGAGAAGCAGCATGCGTGCCAGGCCCGCGGCTGACGTCATGATCCTCAATGTAGAGGGCACTCCGGGCCCCGGGCCGCCGGCAGTGGTCCAGACCCTGGACCGATCGGATCTCGCTCCGCTGGACTGACCGGATCACCCGCTGGACCGAGCGTGGCCTCGGGACGGCGTCCAAGCCTCGTTTTCGGCCTCCAGAGCGGATTCGACAGATCTGGCACCGCCGTTGCATCGGAGGAGCCGTCACCGAGCAACACCCCCAGCCGGAATCGAACTTCAAGCCGCGAACGCCCAAGGAGGCAGACGAAATGAACCGAACCGCCCTCATCCTCACCAGCGCCCTGGTCTCCTCGCTCTGCTTCTCGGCCCCCAGGATCGCCCACGCCGGCGTTGACGTCTACCACGTCACCCTGCAGCAGCACGTGAAGGGCATCACCTCGAACGACGAACTGCGGCAGAAGGCCGCCGAGTACGTCGGACAGCTCGCCGCCGAGCTGGAGAGCCTGGCCGGCAAGGTCAACGCGAAGCTCGCCGCCGCGCCGCAGTTGGCCGGTTCCTTCAAGGCGATGCACACCCGCTTCACCGCCTACCTCGCCGCCTACTCGGACTTCTGCGAAGAGGCCGGATGGTGGGATCTCGAGACCGGCGACCGTTCCAGCGGCCCCGGCGCCGAGTTCACCAGGCTGGCGGTCAAGGCCGAGCTGTACTCGAAGCAGATGAGCTGCTACCAGCGGGTCATCGCCGGGAACGAGCCCGACGGCGCGTCGCTCTTCCGCACCCGCCGCAACGACGAGCAGCACGCCGCCGCGGCGACCACGTTCAACCCGGTGGCCGCCCTGGCCTGCAAGTAGCGAACGATTCGGACAAGTCCGAGGCGCCGGACGGCATCAGCCGCCCGGCGCTTTGCTGCGAGCGTCCCCAGCCCCCAGCCTCACCCCTCCAGCCCGCGCATCTTCCGCCAGAGGCTCGTGCGAGAGATGCCGAGCTGCTTGGCGGCGAGTGTCTGATTGCCTCCGCAGCGGTGCAGGACCGCCTTGATGTGCGCGGTTTCCAGCTCGGCCAGCGTCATCGGGCCGCCCACCTCTGCCCCGGCCTTGCCCGCATCGTTCGCGCAGCCGTTGGCACCGGCGGGATGCGCGCCCGACCTCTCCGCCGTGGGGCTTGGCTCTCCCCCTTCCGATCCGCCCTCGGCCATCCGCTGGGCCGTCTCGTCGGCCGAGAAGGTGGTGGCCGGCAGCACGTACTGGCCCTGCAGCGCGGTCAACTGAGGCGGCAGGTCGGTCACGTCGATGGAGGTGCCTTCCGCCATGATGCAGGCGAACTCGATGATGTTCTCCAGTTCGCGGATGTTGCCGGGGTAGGCGTAGGACATCAGGATGTTCTGGGCCTCGGCGCTGATGCGGAGAATCGGCTTGTCGTACTGGCGCACGAACCGGCTGAGGAACGAACTCGCCAGGAGCGGGATGGTGTCCCGGCGGTCTCTCAGCGGAGGCAGGTAGATCTGGACCACGTTGAGGCGGAAGAAGAGATCTTCCCGGAAGCGCTTCGCCGCGATCTCGGTGACCAGGTTCTTGTTGGTGGCTGCGATGACGCGCACGTCGACCTTCTCGGACCGCACCGCGCCCACGCGCCGGACCATCCGGTCTTGCAGGAACCGCAGCAGCTTCACCTGGAGCGGCGGCGGCATCGCGGCCACCTCGTCGAGGAAGACCGTGCCCTTGTCGCTCTCCTGGAGCAGGCCGGGCTTCTCCTGGACCGCGCCGGTGAACGAGCCCTTGGCGTGACCGAACAGCTCGCTCTCCAGCAGGTTCTCGGGGAGCGCGCCGCAGTTGACCGGCACGAGCTTGCCCTGCTGGGCCCGCGGGCTGAGCCGGTGGATGATGTTGGCGACGACCTCCTTGCCGGTGCCGCTCTCGCCGGTGACCAGGACCGTCGCGTCGGTCGGCGCCACCTTGCGGATCAGCCGCAGCAGCTTGGCCATCGTGGGCGAGCTGCCGAAGAAGCCATCCACGGAGCGGTGGTCGGCCTCCCGGACGATGAGGGCGTTGCGCTGGCGCCTCAGCGCTCCGTCGACCACGGTCAGCACCTGCTCGGGTTCCACCGGTTCGAGCAAGTAGAGCGATGCGCCGCGGCGGATCGAGGCCGCCGCGAGTGCCAGTTCGCTCACCTCGGCCAGGACGACGATGTCGGTCAGGGGGGAGGACTGGCGGATGAAGCTGATGAGATCGAGCGGATCGTCCAGCGTCTTCTGGGCGTCGACGAAGACGATGTCGAACGGCCCGGCGGCCAGCAGCGGCAGCAGGTTCCGATCGTCGGCCACCAGGCGAACGTCATGCCCGTCTTCTTGCAGCGCATCGCGCAACCTGGAGCGGTCGTGCCCCGTAGTGGTGGTGACGAGTATCTTCGCCATCGCGGCTAGAGTTTGCACCCATTCCCGGCAAAATGGGAATGGAATCCAGAATCAATCCCCTGGAGGTCCCTCTTGAGAACTCCCATCATCTCGATCCTGATTGCAGTCATCCTCACGTCGAGTCCCGTCATGGCCGGCAAGCTGGCCGTCATCAACCCCCGGTTGCGGACGCTCGACATGCCGGTCTCGGGCTACGTGACCACGCCCACGGCGGCCAAGGTCACCGTGCCGGCCAGCTTCCTCGACAAGACCTACCTCTACGGAGGCATGGTCGAGGCGGCCACCGACAACTGCCTCACCCTCGGCACCGGCTCCCGGCCGCTCAAGGTCCGCTTCAAGGTCGAGGGCGACCGGCTGCTGATGCTGGCCGACCAGCGCGACCGCGTGCCGGACATCGGCGCCTCGTCCGAGGACGTCCTCAACCGCTACCCGATGACCGAGACGGGCGACCGGGTAGAGATCG
>CAZSVK010000517.1:0-3798 GCA_964610245.1 uncultured bacterium | reverse complement strand
TGAGTCCTTCATCTACCTCGGCGACACCGCCCGGGTCCCCTACGGCAACAAGAGCCCGGAGGTCGTCACCCGGTACGCGTTCGAGAACACGCTGTTCCTGCTCGACCGCGGCGTCAAGATGGTGGTCATCGCCTGCAACACCGCCACGGCCGGCAGCCTCTGTCGACTGCAGAAGCACTTCCGCCGGCCCATCGTGGGCGTGATCGAGCCTGGGGCCGGCCAGGCCGCGCTCCGCTCTTCCTCGGGCGTCATCGGCGTCATCGGCACCGTGGGCACCATCGCCAGTGGCGCCTACGAGCAGGCGATCCGGCGCCACCGGCCCTCGGCCACGGTCTACTCGGCCGCCTGCCCGTTGCTCGTTCCGCTGGCCGAAGAGGGGTGGCTCGACCACCCCGCCAGCAAGCTCATCGTGGGGGAGTACCTCTCGCCGCTCCTGCGATACGGCATCGACGTCCTGCTGCTCGGCTGCACCCACTATCCGCTCCTGCGTGGCCTGATCGCCGAGCAGGCGGGGCCCGGCGTCCAGATCCTCGACTCCGCCGTAGCCACCGCCGAGGTGGTCGCCGGGCAGCTCGACGAACTCGGGCTCGCGCGGCAGACGCCGGACGGAGGCAAGGTCGAGTTCTTCCTCTCGGATCGCCATCCCCACTTCAAGCGGCTGGGAGAGCGGTTCCTCGACGCGCCCATCGACGAGATCCACCTGGTCACGTACTGATTTGGTGCCGCACAAGGGTTCCGACGAGATCGCGTGCCGCGAACTGCCTGGTGCAGTCGTGCGGGTTCAGGGCACCTGTCGGACCTGCGACGGCGGCGCCTTTCGCAAGGACGGGCTGGTCGAGTTCCTGCGGGCCCGGGCGAGCGGCGGCTTCGAGGAGCACCTCGTGCCGGCGCGCGCGGCCAGCGCCGGGCGGCTCGCCCATCTCGTCCACGTGGTCTCGGGTCTGGAGCGATTCCTGGAGCGCGTGCGCGCCCGGCGGGTGCTCTTCTTCTATCCTGAGTTTCCACTCTTCCATCCCGCCGGCTGGAGCAAGCTGCCCGCCCTGGCCTGGGCGCTGGGGCGGTTGCGGCGCCTGATGGCCTGGCGCGGGCTCTCGGCGGTGCTCGACGTCGAGGACCTGCCGGGTCCGCAGCACCGGACCCTCGCGGGGGGGGCGCATCCGGCGGGCGAGCGGGTGCTGGCGCTGGCGGAGCGGACTCTGGCCGTTTTCGCGGCGGAGGCATGGCTGCCGAGCGGTTCGCTGGCCGAGCGGTGGTGCGCTTCCACCGGTTTCGCGCGCGAGCGGGTCCGGATCGTGCCCACCGGAAGTCTGGAGCGGACGGCCGGGGCGGGACGGATGGAGGGCGGGTGCCGCCTGTTCTACGCCGGTCCGCTGGGCCCGCGGCAGGAGAGGGGGCTGAGCGAGCTGATCGAGGCGTTCCTGGCGGTTGCGGCGCCGGACGCCCGGCTGGTGCTCGCGGGCGCGGGAGGCGAGTGGCTGGCCGAGCGGGGCCGGGGCCGGGTGGAGCTGGCGGGCCCGCTGGAGGAGGGCGCCTGCCGCGAACTCGCGGGCGGTTGCGATTGGGGGCTGATCCCGTATCCGGAGAGGGGCTACTTCCACGAGGTGTTTCCGGCGAAGCTGGCGCTCTACACCGCTTGCGGGCTCCCGGTGCTGACGACGGCGCTCCACGAGGCGGCGGCGGCGGTCCGGGGCGAGGGGGTGGGCCGGGTGGTGCCGGCCGCGGACTGGGCGGAGTTTCTCCGGCTGGCAAGCAGGGCCCGCGGCGGGTCTCCGCGGGTGGGCGCGCCGTGGCTCTGGAAGCGCATCCTGGCGTGACGGGGCGGTATGGTGTCCGCGCTTGCGTTTGATGGGCCGCCGATTGTATGATGCGGTGCGGGCCTGGAGAGGGATGGAGGCTCCGGTCGCTGAACCTGTTTAGGGCAGGAGGAATTCCGGTTTGAAGAAGATCAAAGTCCTCATCGTTGATGACTCGCGCATCATGCGCAAGCTCATCTCGAGCGTGCTGGAGACAGACGAGCGACTTGAGGTCGTCGGGCAGGCCGAGCACGGCGTCGAGTGTCTGGAGAAGGTCGTCCAGCTCCAGCCCGAGGTCGTGACGCTGGACTTGAACATGCCCGTCATGGACGGCTTGACGGTTCTGCGGGAATCGAAGGCGCGCAACCTGAAGGCGACCTACCTGGTGGTTTCCTCGCTGGCGAAGCGGGATGCCCAGATCACCCTCGACGCCATCAACGAAGGGGCCATCGACTTCATCCTGAAGCCCAGTCAAGCGTTCAACATTGCCTCCATGGGCAAGGAGATCGTCGAGAAGATTCTCATCGCTTCCGTCCAGGCGCGCAAGATGGCCAGCGGCGAGCCGGAGCCCGCCGCTCCGGTGCCTACCGGGTCGATTCCCGCGACCGGGGCCGACGCGCCTCCCGCCGATGCGCCCGCGTCCCCGCCTCCGGCCGACGCCCCGGTCGCCGCGGGCCAGCAGGTCAGCAGCGGGCTGGCTGCCGCCGCGGCCAGGATGATGCAGCAGCGGGCGCAGGCCGCCGCCGCGGCCGCCGCTTCCGGCCCGATCGTGGTCGAACAGAAGTGGAAGAGGGCGGAACTCAACGTCATCGGCGGCTCGTCGGGGTCGATTCAGACGCTGGTGAAGATCGTCCCGGTTCTTCCGGCGGCCTTCGAACAGGCCGTCGTGATCGTCCTTCACCTCCCCCCGTTCTTCACGACGCAGTTTACCGCCCAGCTCGGTCACAAGTGCCCGGTGCCGGTCGTCGAGGCTGCCGACGGGATGGTGCTGGCGGGCAAGCAGGTCTATCTCGCTCCCGGCGGCGATCGCAACGTGGTGATCCGTCGGCGCGAGGACGGCCAGGCCGTGTTCCGTCTGGTCGACAACGACGCGAACAGCATGTACACGCCGTCGATCGACATCCTGATGGCCAGCGCGGCAGAAACCTACAAGGCCCAGTGCCGGGGAGTGCTCATCAGCGGCACCGGGAACGACGGCGTCGAGGGCTTGCGGAGCATCCGCAACGGTGGCGGCGGCACCTACGTCCAGGACAAGGCCACCGCCATCGCCAACCAGTTGCCGTTTGCTGCGCTGAAGGCCGGCGTCGTGGACCAGGCCCTGTCCATCCAGGACATCGTGGACATGCTCTCGGTGTGAGCTGGGTCCTCGGCTGCCCCGACCCCTGGCTGGGAGTCATCACGTGAGCAAGAAGAAGCGCGATTCGCAGAGTAACGAGACCAGCGACGCCGGCACGCCCTCGCCGGCTGGCCCGGACACCGGTTTCGTCGTGCCCCAGCTCGGGCAGGCGCCCGGCGCCGACGGGTCTCTCGCCATCGAGACGATCGACCTCGTCAAGGAATACTGGGACCGCGAAGCCTCCTTCCTGATGAAACGGAAGAAGAGGGTCGTCGACCAGGTCAATCTCCAGGTCAGGGCCGGCGAGGTCTACGGTTTCGTCGGAAAGAACGGCGCCGGCAAGACCACGACGATCAAGATGATCCTCGGCCTGACCTACCCGACCTCGGGCAGCATCCGGGTCTTCGGCCACGACGGTATCAGCCCCGACTCGAAGGTCCAGATCGGGTTCGCGCCCGAGAAGCCCGCCTTCTACAACCATCTGCGGGCCCGCGAATTGATGGCCTACGCCGGCGAGTTGATGGGAATGCCGCGCAAGACGATCGCCGGCCGCACCCTGGAGTTGCTCGAGCTGGTCGGCCTGTCCGGCGAGGGCAACACCCTGGTGATGAACTTCTCCAAGGGCATGCAGCAGGGGCTGGGCGTGGCCCAGGCGCTCATCAGTGACCC
>CAZSVK010000516.1:0-3813 GCA_964610245.1 uncultured bacterium | reverse complement strand
TCAAGGATCTCATCCACATCGCCAAGCTCAAGCACTCCGGCATCAACCCGGCCACCGCCGCGGCGATGGGAAACCTCACCTGTCCCGAGGTGCTCGAGGCGTTCATCGACATGTTGCGGAGCGAGAACGTCGTCCTCCAGGACAACGCCGTGCGCATCCTGTCCGAGTTGCGCGATCCGCACACCGTCGAACCGCTCCTGCGCCTCCTGGGCAGCGAGAACCCGCGGCTCGAGGCCAAGGTGATCAAGACGGTCAGCAAGATCGTCCGCGAGAACCGCGAGAACCAGGACCACGTGGTCCGCTCGATCATCGCCCACTTCCGCCCGAGCGAGTCCGAGTTCAAGCTCTACTCGATCGTCGAGGCGCTCGGCCGCATCGTCTACGGCCCGGCTCTCCCGTTCCTCACCGAGTGCCTGCGCCACGCCCTCCCCCGCGTGCGCGCCAACGCGGTCGAGGCGATCGCGCGCCTGAAACTGCCCGAGGGCGAGACCATCCGCCTCCTCGGCCCGCTGCTCAGCGACGACAACAATCGCGTGCTGGCCAACGCCGTGGCCGCGCTCTGGCCCACCTCGGCCCGCGAGCGCGCCTTCCGTACGCTCGAGGCCTCGATCGCTCATCCCGACAAGTGGTATCGCGCATCGATGGCGTTCACGCTGGGCCAGATCAACTGCGCCGAGAGCGTGGGCCCGCTCGTTCTGCTCCTCAAGGATCAGGACCCCGACGTGCGCCGCAACGCCCAGAACGCCGTGCGCCGCCTTACCGACAAGACCGCCATCGGCAAGCTCGTCGAGTTCGTCAGCGACGAGAACCTCGAGGTCCGCATCAAGGCGGTCGAGCAGATTGGCCTCTCGGGCATCGTCGCCTACAACGACGTGCTGCACCTGATGATGATCGACGCCGAGGCCTTCCCGCGCCTGCTGGCCTCGGTCGTGCTCGCGCTGGGCCGGATGCGCCTGCCCGAGAACATCGCCACCATCTCCTACTATCTCAACGACCGCGACGAGCGCATCCGCGCCAACGCCGTCGAGGCGCTCGAATCGATCAACGATCCCAAGGTGATGAGTCTCGTGAACCTGGCCGTCTCCGACTCCAACGCCCGGGTGCGCGCCAACGCCGCCAAGGCGCTCTGGAAGTTCGGGGAACTCGGCTCGCTCCACGTCGTTCTCAAGATGATCGAGACCCCGATGCTCGATCACCAGTCCAGCGGCGCCTACGCCTTCGGCGAGATGGCCATGTCGGTACGTGAACCCTCCCGGCTCGCCAATTTCCCGCTCCTGAGCAGCGCACTCCGCCGCATTCCGCGCTATGCTCAACTCAAGGCCCAGGCTTCGAGTTACTGATTCAGCGATGGAGCGCGTCCAGGAGAAATCCGCTCGGACGGCGGCAGGCCGGCTAGCCGGCTCGCTCGCCTGCCTTTCGCGCTGCGCCCGCGACGCCGGGCCTCGCCACCGCCCCCCTCGCGGCCAGATCATCCCGATGATCCTCATCGTGATGGTCATCATGGCCATCCTGGGGCTGGCCGTCCTCTTCACCGGCACCTCCGACTACGCCCAGTCGGCGCTGGTCGTCTACGGTCTCAAGGCCGAGCAGCTCTCGCTGGCCGCCCTCGACGAGGCCCAGGCCGCGCTCTACGAGATGTACAACGCGCCGGTGCAGCCCCTGCCGGCCCACCGCAAGAAACTCCTCGACACCATCCGCGCCAAGGTCGGCTCCTCCGATGCCACGCCGTTGCCCGAGATCGATCTCCTCGCCGATGGCAAGGTGGCTCGCTCGGCCGCTCTCGCCACGGCCGGCGGCGGCAAGCTCGAGGCGGTCACCGTCCAGTTCTATGGCTTCCGCCGGCTCAAGTACCAGCCGGTGAAGGGTTCCGGCGACGACCTCTTCCGCATCGAGAACGTCTACTACCACGATCCCACCCGCAACTTCGACAAGGCCGGCCTCCAGACTCCCGAGGATTTCGTCGGCTTCTACTCCATCAAGGCCCGAGCCAGCTACGGCAAGCTCAGCCGCGAACTGACCGTCACCCACGACGTCAAGCTCGTCGACGTCAGCCCCCCGGCCCGCGAGTTCGCCCTCTTCTCGTTCTACTCGGCCAACACCGAGTCGCCCGGCGGCCCGCCCGCGACCTACTCGCTGCAGGATCTGAACAAGGGCGGAGGCTTCAAGGTCTTCGCCAACGGCGCCTCCCGGATCTTCGTGCGGGGCCCGTTCCTGGTCGAGCCGGAAGACGTTCCCAACGGCGCCGGCGGCCGCACGCCGCCCACCTGTTCGAGCTATCCGCCCGAGGAGGGCCGCCAGCAGCGCGAGCACTGGTGGGGCTGGGCCGCGGTGCCCGCCATCCGCGACGCCATGCTCGATCGGGCCGGATGGTCGGCCTTCAGCCTCGCGGTCGGCCCCAAGCGGCCCGAGAAGGAGACCGACGAGCGCTTCGTGGTCCTGACCATGGCGTCGAGCCTGATCGGGTCGCTCCCGAACGCCATCCCGTTCTTCAACGACGACGCCGGCTGGTACATCCTCGAGAGCCGCCAGCAGCCGCAGTGGTACGCGGGCGTGCGCGCGGTCGACCCGAAGAACCAGAGTTTCTCGCTCGTGGGCGATCCGCAGGACGCGGCCAACGGCGGATTCAACCCGTTCCTGGGCCTGCTCTGGAAGTACACCGACAAGCGCGAGTGTGTGGGCGACTCGACTCGCTTCCTCGGGCCGGACAAGCGTTCATGGGTCGAGCCCACGCCCGACGCCGAGAGGGACACCTTCTTCTCCATCGAGGCCGAGGGCGCGCTCATCGGCGCCTACAACCGCATCAAGTTCGAGCGGTACCACGGCGGCCTCAATGATGTCTACCGCTGCACCGTGCAAGACCAGGTCCGCACCCCCTTCGGTTATCGCTGGGAGAAGTCCTACGAGCGGGGTTGGTTCGACAAGGTCTTCGGCGACCTCTTCGCGGTCGCCACCTTCTACGTGCTGGGCCCCATCGGCGGCACGCTCGGCCTGGCGGTGCTCGATGGCTTCGGGCTGATGCCGTTCGGCGCTGCGACCCCGCCGCCCAACCTCTCCAGCGTCACCCCCGCCGACGTCACCAGCGTGTTCCCGCCTAACTACAAGATTTACCAGCGGGCTGCCACGCGCCGCTACCCCACGCTCGAGCAGATCCTGCCGCCGCCCGACACCCGGAAGCCGCTCGTCCTCGACGGCGTGATCTGGGCCGACGACCTCTCGTCCGAGAACCCCTTCACCTACAAGGGGAGGGGCATCGTCTGCAGCGGCGAGGTCACGGCCGTCGCCTCAGGCACCGTTTCCAGCGCCGCGAGGGGGCCGAAGCTGGCCCTGCCGATCGTCCCGGCGCAGCCCGCCGGAGCAAGCCCCACCGAGGCGCTCGACTATCTGACGCTGGTGAACACCCGCGACGAATCGGGGAAGTCCCACCTGGCCGAGCAGCAGCTCGAGTTCACGTTCGTCCCGGAGGCGGGCGATTCGTCCGCGTCGGTCTTCCAGGGCAGCGTGCTGTCGTTGCAGGGCGTGCGCCCCAAGGAGCACACCGTTTCCATCGCCGGCAACCTCGTCTGCGGGTTCGTCAACAAGGCCGCCATCCCCGAAGGCGCGCGCCTCAACGTCGTCTATAACACCACCCTGCTCAAGGGCCTCGACCCGGCCGCCGCCGGTTCGTTCCAGGACGGCTCCTGGCACGTGATCTCCCTGAGCCCCCGCGTCTCCGGCTGGCACGACCGTTAGCCCCGGCGCCCCCCCCCCCCACCCCCCCACCCCCCCACCCCCCCCCCCCCCCCCCCCCCCCCCCACCCCCCCCCCCCCCCCCCC
>CAZSVK010000515.1:2720-3815 GCA_964610245.1 uncultured bacterium | reverse complement strand
CCGAGGACTCCGAACTGCGAGCGCATGCAGAACTCTCTCCAGTCATCGGGGGGTCCAGGGGTGAACTTCACCCCTGGCGAGGTCTGGAGCGGAGCTCCAGCAGGAACTCAGTTCGACGGGCAGCGCCCCCAGCCACCAGCTTGCTTCCTCCCCACTAGGCATTCGGCGTCATGATCCTCATACTCCTCCAAACTCCGCGATACCCACGCGGACGAAGGAGACGAGCATGAACGCATCACGGTTGTCCTGCCTGGTCCTGACGGCACTGCTGGCCGTGGCCTCGACGGTTCCTGCCGCTGCGTACTCGGGCGTCTCCAACGGCGCCATCCAGGGCGTGGTCTACAGCTCGAACGGCACGCCGCTGCCGGGCGTCTCGGTCGTCGCCGTGAGGCAGGAGGCGCCGCCGGTCATCCGCAGCGCCACGACCGACGTCATGGGCAACTTCTTCCTGGGCGACCTCTACGTCGGCAGCTACACGCTCGGCTTCAGCAAGTACGGCTTCCGGACCATCACGACCGAGAGCGGCGGCCAGGGCCAGCAGACTGCGGTCGGCCGGCAGGTTCGCGCCTACGTCGAGCCGGGCCGGGTCTCGACCATCGGCTCGGTCTTCCTGGTGCCGGACGCGGGCGCCGGCTACGGTTCGTCGGTCACGGTGATGGTGGCCGATGCCGCGACCGGCCAGAGCGTGGACGACGCGACGGTCATCGTCGGGCCCAGCGCCGCATCCGGCCCGACCTCGGGTGGGCGATACGTGCTGCAGGTGCCGCCCGCGGTGGACGGCCAAGGCCAGCTGACGCCGGTGCGGGCGATCGTGCAGGCCGATGGGTTCGCCACCCAGCAGAGCATGCTGATGCTGGCCCCGAACGCCAGCCAGAACGCCTATTTCCGCCTGGAGCCGAGCCAGGCCACGCTTCTGGGGCAGGTCCGGTTGGGCTATGGCATCCCGGCCCAGGAACTGACCGAAGTCCGGATCGTGGTCGACAACGTGGATCCGCGGTACGGATCGGGCCGTGTCGTCGATCGGGCGGGCAACTTCGAGGTCACGGTGCCGGCCAGCAGCGCGTCCGACGACGGGTCGACGGCCGGCGCGGCGTT
>CAZSVK010000515.1:0-2710 GCA_964610245.1 uncultured bacterium | reverse complement strand
CCAACCGGGTGCGCTCCTACAATCTCTCGTTCGTGCTGAACGGCGCCGCCGTGGCCCGGCTGACCAACGTGATCGCGCCCCGCGCCGGGGCCCGCACCCTCCCGGGGCCGGTGCCGATCGACCCGCTGGTGGTGACCGTGGCCGGCCAGGTGCTGTTCTCGGACGGCTCGGCGCCGATGGGCGGGGCCTACGACCAGGCGGTCGTGCGCGAACTCGGGCGGGCGGCTGCGCTCTCGGGCGGCAGCTTCTTCATCCCGTCGGTGCCCCAGGGCCGGACTTTCACGTTGCAGGTGCAGGCGGTCAACCCCCGCACGAGGCTGGCCGAGACCGCCACCGTCCAGTTCACGCCGGTATCCAACGGGATGGGCAACCCGGTGTTCACGCTGCCGCTGATCGTGCTCAGGGGCGGTTCGAACGGCTTCTACCCGCCGTTCTGAGCCTTCAGCAGGGGCCTGATCGCCTCGAGGAACTCGGGCAGCTGAAACGGCTTCTGCATGAAGGCGGAGGCGCCGATCGCCAGTGCCTGCTCTCGGATCTCGGGCGAACCGGAGACCGACAGCACGACGATGGGGGTGGCCTGCCAGCGCGGGTCGGCCCGGACGCGGCGGATGAGGTCGAAACCGGTCATCTCGGGCATGTTCAGGTCGGTGATGACGAGGTAGATGTCGGTGCGCGAGTCGAGGGTGAGCAGCGCCGCCGGCCCCGAGTCGGCCTCGACGACCGAGAAACCGCCCAGCGTGAGGTAGCGGCCGACCGACTGCCGGAAGCCGGGGTGGTTGTCAACTAGCAGGATCGTTCCCATGGGATTCGGGGGGCAGATGGAACAGGTCGGGGAGGGCCGGTTCCAGGCGACCGTCGGGGAGGATGTGCAGGACCCGGACACCGAGAGTGAGCAGATTCCGGGCAATCAGGAAATCCCGGTGGCAACCGTGAGGCTCGGCCTCACCGCAGAACAGGCACAGTCTGCTGTTTCGGGATTCCTCCACGAGCCAGTCGAGCCCCTGCCGGAAGGGCTCGCTCTTTTCCACTTGCAAGAAGTCGACCGCCTCACGGTCCGTGAAGGACGGTCCGTCGGGCACCCGCCCTAACCGCTCTCCCAGATAAGTATAGACAATCCCCGAATCCAGAAGTGCCATCTTCATCCGGTCCCGGTTGAACTGGGGCACGAAGGCGTTGTGGGGTCGCGCCCGCACGTCGACCAGCATCTTGACCTCGTGCTGCTTCAGCAGGGCGACCAGCTCCTCGACCGAGGCCCTGGAGTGGCCGATGGTGAGGATCTCGGCCGGCGGAGCGGTCTGCACGGGCCCTGACACCTCCGGGTTCACTGCGCGATCGAGCGCAGGTATCGCTCCACCAGGTCGCGGTGCTCGACGGGGTAGCTCTCCCGGGTCAGGTTATTGAAGAGCTTCTGGCGGATCTCGGTCAACTGCTGCTCGACCGGATCGACCTGGGCGGGGGAATAGTCCCGGGCGAAGCGGGCCTGGCGTTTCTTGGATTCGCCCTGCTTGTGGAGCGACTTGTCGGCCTCGAGCATCCGGTAGAGGATGCGCTTCTGCTTCTGGCGCGCCGTGTCGGAGTTGCCGAACTTCTTCAGCTCTTCCTCGACCTCCTTCATCTCGCCGGCCACGCCCTGGAGGTCGCCCATGACCTCCTTGGCCTGCTGGTACTTCTCGGCGAGCTTCTCGAGCGCCTCGCGAACCAGTGCCTGCTCGGCAGCCATGCGCTGCATCATCTCTTGCAGCAGCGGATTGGTCGACGGTTCCTGCTTCAGCCGCTCGGCCTGCTCGTTGATGTGGCTCTGCTGCTCGATCAGTTTCTCGAGCTGGTCGAAGAACCCCTCCATCCCGGCCTGCTGCTGCTGATTCATCAGCTGGGCGACCATCTCGATGAGCTTCGCGACCACGCGGTTGACCTTCTCGAGGCTGGCGCCGGCGAGTTGTTTGCCGCTGTGCACGTGGGTCGCCTCGAAGGAATCGGCCGCCTCGCGGGCCGCGTCGAGCAGGTCGGACACGGCGCTGACGAACGAACTCTTGAAGATCGCCTCGTCGCTGATGAGGGCGTCGAAGTCCCTCTCGAACGACTCGAGCCCGCGGCACACGTGACCCTGCGAGCGAGCCAGACCGCGCGAGAACTCGCGGCCATCGCCCATCATCTCGTCCGGGATCGACACCGTCGCCAGCTCTTCCTGCAGCTTCGAGATATCGAGGCCGAACCGGACCAGGGCCAGCAGCTTCTCCAGGTTCACGGAGACCTGCTTGCTCTTCATACCCGACTGGGTCTGGATGAGCGACTCCTGGAGGGCCTTCATCTTGTTCAGCGCCTGGTTCTCCTGCTCCAGCGCCTGCTGGCCCTGGTTGGCGGCGAGGTTCTTCTTCGCCTCCGAGACGTTCCGCGGCAGCCCCTCCTTGCGCGCCTTCTCGGTCGCGTCCTTCATCTTCTTGGCTGCCTCGGGGAAGCTCTTCTGGGCGTCCTGGGCCAGCTTGTCGAGCTGGCCGAGCAACTGCTGGGTCGACTCCTCTAGCTGCTGCTGGCGGGCGGCCAGGTCGGTCACGGGTTTCCCCTCCGAGAGCCGCCGGGTCGTCTCTTGCCGGAGCGCGTCCTGCTTCCTGGCCAGCTCCTCAGCGGCCTTCAGGGTGCGCTACATCTCCTGCTGCACTCGGAGCTTGCGCAGGCTCGCGAGCACCCGATCCAGATCCTTGCCGTAGCGCTG
>CAZSVK010000514.1:0-3818 GCA_964610245.1 uncultured bacterium | reverse complement strand
GGCTTCATGTCGAGCTGGGGGCACTTCTTGCAAACGTCGAGCCCCAGGGCGTACCCGATGAACTCCATGATCAGATTGCCGGTGTAATCCTTGATCGGGAAGATATCGAGGAACGCCTCCTGCAGGCCGCGGCGCTCCCGCTCCTCGGGGGCCTTCTCGGCCTGGAGGAACTCGACGAACGAGTCGAGTTGGACCTCGATGAGGTTTGGGATGGCAAAATCCGCTTCTGCCGAGGGGTTGATATGCTTTCTCTGGGGCCTCTTGATTCCGGACATTCAGTGCCTCCTGGGCCTCGTCTCCAAACGCCCTGGAAACGAGGATGCCCGGGCCGTCCCGTGGTTGCCCACGAGCGGCCCAGGACTTCCTATCTTGGATGTGACCCGACTGTCACTTGATCTCGACTTGGGCACCTGCCGCCTCGAGAGCGGCCTTGTACTTGGCGGCCTCGTCCTTCGACAGCTTCTCCTTGATGGCTCGCGGAGCGCCGTCGACGACTTCCTTGGCTTCCTTGAGACCGAGGGCGGTGAGCTCGCGGACGACCTTGATGCAGCCAATCTTGTTGGCGCCGGCGGCCTTGAGGATCACGTCGAACTCGGTCTGCTCGACAGCGGCGGCAGCGGGGGCGGCGGCCGGGGCAGCCATCATGGCGGGGGCGGCGGCGCTGACGCCGAACTTGTCCTCCATCGCCTTGATCAGCTCGGAGAGCTGCAGGACAGTGAGATTGCCAATCGCATCGATGATTTGCTCGTTATTCATGACTTCGCGCCTCCAGTGACGCGTTGCGGGAAGGGTTAGGGTTGGAGTAGGAGGGATCTGAACTCAGCTCGCGGGGGTCTCGGGCGTCTCGGGGGCCCGCGGGGCCTCCGGGGTCTCGGGAGCGTCCTTGGCCTTCTTCTCCTGCAAGGCCTTGAGCCCGTAGAGGAACTTCCGGGTGGTGCCGCCGAGGACGGTGAGGAGCCTCTGCAGCGGCGACGCGGCCAGACCGACCACCATCGCGAGCATGACCTCGCGCGGAGGGAGCTTGGCGATCGCCTTCAGGTCAGTCGAGGACGTGAACTTGCCCTCGAGCAGACCGCCGCGAATCTTGAGCTTGCCGTTACTCGAGGCCTCGAAATCGCTGAGGACCTTGAGCACGCCAACCGGGTCGTCGTGGGAGAAGGCAAGGGCGTTGGGACCCTTGAACAACTTCCTGAACTCGGCGTGATCGTCGCTCGTGAAGGCTCGGGCAGCGAGGGTGTTCTTGGCGACCCGGAACTTGCCCTTCTTGGCGCGAATCTGGTTGCGGAGGCGCGTGACCTCCTCGACCGTGATCCCCGTGAAATCGGTGAGCACGACGACCTTGGAATCCGCCAGCGCCTGGGCGACATCCGCGGTGACCTGTGCTTTGCCTGTCCTGTCCATGGTGACTCCGTTGTTTCAGTGCTGATTGCCTGTGGGCGGCAACGTCAGTCTAGGGTTCAGTGGGCGGCCGGGCCGGGTGAGGGCTCCGGCGAGGGGCTCAAGCGAGCACGTGAGTGCGCTTGGCCTCGTCGATCTCGTTGCGGGCCGCGGTGATGTCGACGCGGATGGCGGGGCCATGGGTCGCGTTGAGCGTGATCCGCTTCATGTAGACGCCCTTGGCGGTGGGGGGCTTCGCGCGCAGCAGCGCGTTGACGACGACCAGGGTGTTCTCGTAGAGCTTCCTGGAATCGAACGAGGCCTTACCGGTCGGGACGTGGATGATGCCCTGCTTGTCGACCTTGAACTCGATCTGGCCGGCCTTGGCCGCCTGGATCGCCGCCGCCACGTTGGGGGTGACGGTGCCGACCTTCGGGTTCGGCATCAGGCCGCGGGGCCCGAGGATCTTACCCAGCTTGCCGACGTGCTTCATCATGTCGGGCGTCGCGATGACCCGATCGTAGTCGACCCAGCCCTCGGTCTGGATCTTCTCGACCAGTTCGACGCCGCCGGCAAAATCCGCGCCGGCTTCCTGGGCTTCCTTGACCTTGTCGCCACCGGCCAGGACGAGGACCCGGACGGTCTTGCCGAGGCCGTGAGGCAGGGCGACCGTACCGCGCACCATCTGGTCGGGGTACTTGGGGTTCACGCCGAGGTTAACGGTGAGATTGACCGTCTCGTCGTACTTGGCGTACTTGATCTTGCGAAGGATTTCCACCGCTTCCGCGAGCGGATACGCCTGCTCGGGGGTGTACTGCTTCTTCGCGTCGAGGTACTTCTTGCCGTGCTTCATTTCAAGTTCTCCGGATTCTCCGGCAGTAACCGGTTCTGTTAGCGGGCCCGGTAGACTCTCCGGTACCCTCGAACTGGGTGTGGCTGCGGGACGAGGCGATTGGGCCTCTTCCCTGTTACTCCTTGATCTTGATGCCCATGCTGCGGGCGGTGCCCTTGATCATCTTCATGGCGCCCGCGAGGTCGGCGGCGTTGAGATCGGGCATCTTCAGCTCGGCGATCTGCTTGACCTGGTCCAGGCTGATCTCGCCGGCCTTCTCGAGCTTCGAGTTCTTCGCGGCCTTCTCGACCGCGGCCGCCTTCTTGATGAGGACGGGGGCGGGGGGCGTCTTGGTGATGAACGTGAAGCTGCGGTCGTTGAAGACCGAGATCACGCAGGGGATGATCATCCCCATCTGGGACTTGGTGCGCTCGTTGAACGTCTTGCAAAACTCCATGATGTTCACGCCGTGCTGGCCGAGCGCGGGGCCGACGGGCGGAGCGGGGTTGGCCTGGCCCGCGGGAACCTGGAGCTTGATCTTGGTGACGAGTTGCTTGGCCATGATGTGGACCTCGGGAGGCTACCAGGCTGGGGGCTCGAGGCTCGGGGCCTGGGGATGGGTGAAAACTGGAGTCTAACGATGTACCGGGGTGGGAATAGCCGGGCCGTCCGGCTAGCTTTGGGGCAGCCCCTTCCTCGCGGCTCACGCCGGGGAAGAGGCCCGCGGCGTCAGCTGACTTCCTCGACCTCGATGAAGGGGATCTCGATCGAGGTCTCGCGTCCGAAGATGTGAATCAGGACGCGCAGCGTCTTGCGGTCGGCGTTGACCTTGTCGACCAGACCGATGAAGTCGGCGAACGGGCCGTCGGTGATCTTGACCTGCTGGCCCTCCTGGAAGGAGACGTGGGCAACCGGCTTGGTCTCCTGCAGGCCCATCTGGTAGAGGATGGTCTCGACCTCCTTCTCCTGAAGGGGGGTCGGACGGCGGCCGAGGCCGACGAATCCGGTGACGCCGGGCGTATTGCGCACGACAGCCCAGGAGTCGTCGTTCAGATCCATCCGGACGAGGATATAGCCCGGGTAGATCTTCTTCGGACCGCCCTTCTTCTTGCTGGCGTTACCCTTGGTGGGCGAAGCCTCGGTGGGCACCAGGACCTCGAAGATCTGGTCCTGCATGTTCATCACGCGGACGCGGTGCTCCAGATGCTCCTTCACCTTGTGCTCGCACGAGGTGTTGGTGTGCACCACGTACCACTTGGCATCGACGCTGTCGGTACTGTTCACCTGAATGTCAACCCCTTGCAATCCGGTCACTTGCCGCTGACCTGCAAGATGGCGCCGAGCGTCTGCCGCAGGATCTCGTCACAGAGGAAGATGTAGACGGCCATGATAACGCTGGCGAACATGACGAGCACGGTCGACAGCCGGATGTTCTTCATCGTCGGCCAGGCGACCCGACCCTTGTCGGGCCTCACCTCGCGCCAGACGTCCTCGAGAAACTGGATGAATTCCTTGAACTTCGCGCCCATTTGCTTGGATTCCCCGGAAGGAGGCTGGCAGGCCAGGAGGGATTCGAACCCCCAACACGCGGATTTGGAGACCGCTGCTC
>CAZSVK010000513.1:0-3825 GCA_964610245.1 uncultured bacterium | reverse complement strand
GTGCTGACCACGATCCTCAATCACAAAGGGTTCCGCTGGCTGACGGAGGCTCTCTGGGACTGAACCCGCAGCTGCCTGAAGGCGGTGGCCCGATGCCAAGCCAGGCAGCCGAATCCAGCAAGGCGCGAAGGGCTTGACCGGCGTTCAGTCCCAGCTCCCGTCGATCGATGGGGCCCGGGCCGCGCCCTTCTCGCCCCCAGGGGGTATGATGAGGTCATGCCCGACCCCTCCGCCGCTGCCCAATCCGCCATCTCCACGGCCGCCCACCTCTCCGGCGTCCTCGATCAGGTCACCTCCGGGAAGGCCGACCCCCAGCAGCTCCAGAGGCTATTGGGTGGCGACAGCGGCTCGCTCGACCCGAGCGCGCTCACGTCGATGCTGGGTGGAGCCGGAGGAAGCGGCGGCCCCAGCCTCCTCGATCCGACCTACTTCGCGATTGCCTGCAGCCTGCAGGCGATCGCGACAGGCCTGCTCATCTACGCGAAGAAGGCGGGCGATCTGAGGGCGCTCTTCTGGGGGCTGGCGCTCTTCGTGATCTCGTACGACTACACCTCGTGGGTTTGCTGGGCCATCGCCGTGCCGCTCGGCGCGCTCGGCTTCTTCCTGGAGTAGACGGCCAGGGGGATGGCCGGGGCGACGGACAGGGTATGATTGTGGTGCCGGCCCCGGGCGGCCGGTAGCCCAATGAGCCCCATCCAGAGCCGCAAGGTCGAGCCACTCGTCGAGATTCCCGGTTTCCGGCTCGTCCGGGAACTGGCGGCAGGCTCGTCGGCCCGCGTGTTCCTGGCCATCCAGGAGAGCCTCCAGCGCGAGGTGGCGATCAAGCTGCTGGCGCCCGGCCTCTTCGACGCCGAGGAGACCCGGACCCGTTTCCTGCGCGAGGCCAAGGTGCAGGCCCGGCTGAACCACCCGGCCATCCTGTCGGTGATGGACGCCGGCTTCGTGGGCAAGCACCCGTTCCTGGTGCTCGAAGTCGTGGAGGGCGGCAGCCTCAGGAACTGGCTGGCGAAGGCCGGGGGAAAGGCGCCCCTGCTCGACAGCCTGCGGGTCGGCGCGGAGATCGCGGCCGGCCTGGATCACGCCCACTCGAAGGGAATCATCCATCGCGACCTGAAGCCCGAAAACGTGCTGATGACCGCCGACGGAAGGGCGAAGCTCGCCGACTTCGGCCTCGCGCGTCAGCTCTCGGAGGCGCCGCGCACCGCAGCCGGGGTCGTCCTCGGGACTCCGGGCTACGTGGCTCCGGAGGTGCTCGAGGGAGCAGTCGCTTCCACGGCGGCGGACATGTACGCCCTCGGCTCGATCCTCTACGAGCTGTTCACCGGGCGCCTGGCCTTCGACGGGGACAGCATCGGCGAGACGATCCGGCAGCAACTGAGCGGTCCGCCGGCCCGCCCCGCGCAGGTAGAGTCCGAGCTGCCGGCCCTGCTGGACAAGCTCGTGATGGATTGCCTGGACGTCGAGCCGGGCGGCAGGCCGAGTGCCGCGGAGGCCGCGAAGGCGCTCGAATCGGCGAGGATGTCGCGCGTTGCTCCGCGGCCGCCGGCGCCGCGTTCGTCGCAGCGGCGGCTGTCCGCAACCGACTCTCGCTCGGCGGCGACCACGGTGCTCGGCTCGCGGCCCAGCTCGGCCACGATCGTCTCCGGGGTCAGACCGGTGCCGAAGCGCAGGCGTCCCTGGCTGCTCGGCGGGGCGGTCGTGGCGCTCTTGCTGATGACGCTGGTGACAGCCAGGTTCCGCGCGACCAGGAGATCGGTCGAGTCGGCGGCCACCCCCGCGGCTCCGGCGTCGGCGGGCGCACTCCAGCCCTCGGGAACGCAGCCGGGAGCAACCGCCCAGCCGGTCCCCCACCACCCGGAGGCCCCCACCACGCCGCGGGAGGGGCCGGACGCTCTGAACGAGATCATGCGCGTCGAGCTGGCCCGGTTGGGCACGCTGAGAGAGCGGATCGGCCAGGTCCAGCCTCGTGCCCGGACGCCC
Source organism: uncultured bacterium (assembly GCA_964610245.1). Lineage (GTDB taxonomy): Bacteria > Muiribacteriota > UBA6191 > JACPRK01 > JACPRK01 > CAZSVK01. Next base: position 1,845 of record CAZSVK010000513.1, on the reverse strand, counting down.
AGATTCCAGGTGCCGGCTGCCCTGGCTCGAGGGCATGCCGAGCTGCTGGGGGATCAAATCGTGGCGGTCCACGCGGCCGTACTGCGACTGGCGAGGATCGCGCAGAACGGCGACCGCACCGCCGCGGCGTGCGCGGGCTTGCTGGTGGGTGAGTGCGCGATTGCAGCCAAGCTGGCCCGGGGAGCGATCTGGAAGTTCTTTCACCCGCACGGAGAGGACCCCGAACTGCTCCTGGCCACCGTCACGGCCAATGCCCGCACCGACGCGGCCATCGGCATGCTGGACGCCGCCCTGGCCGCCCGGGTGGAGAGGTTGTCGTCATCGTTGCCCGACGAGGTCCCGACGCTGCGCGACCACCCGGCTTGTCTGGCCGGGATGGCCGCTCTGATGTCGCTCCAGCGGAGCCGCAGGCTGGGCCGCGCCGACTTGGCCCGGCTCAACGAGAGGGTCGTGTCTCTGGTGAGGCGGGCGCTCCCGGGGATCGCGGCGCGAGGCGACCCTGGCCGGCAGAACGTCGTCGCGCTGCGGCATGCCCGCACGGCGCTGGAGGCGATGGGCGCCTTCGAGGTGCGACGGGCCCTGCTGCAGCCGGCACGCGAGGCGCTGGCTGCCCCGGGCCCCGAACTGACACCGATCGAGGTGCTGCTCCGCTTTGAACTGGAGGCCGACCTGCTCGATCAGCAGGCGCCCACCATCGAGATGGCGCCCGACCCGGTCCAGGCCTTGCGGGGGCTGATGGAGGGCTGGGTGCGGTTGCGGGACGGGCTGCTCCGCCGGTGGCCTTACAACCTGTTGAAGGATCCGCCCAGCTCGGCGGAGTCGCCCTCGGTGGCGGCGGCGCTGCCTCTGCATCAAGAGGCGGTGGCCCGGTTGCGCGAGGCAGATCAAGAGGCCAAGTCGCTGGCGAACCGCCAGGGACTGCCCCACCCGCCTCCGCCGCCCTCACGGCGGGATTGACAGGGCCGCGCAAGTTGGTCATGGTTAGGCATCGAGCTGGGCCGAACTCGATCGTTGAAGCGGGAGGGTGAAAGTCATGACCTCACGGATCGCATTGCTGGTCATTGCAGGACTGGCCGTGGCGGCGACAGGCGCCTCTGCCGACCCGTACTTCGTCAGGACCTGGCAGTCGCCGGGCACTCACTTCCAGACGACCTTCTTCAGCCAGGTCGAGGTCCGGCCGGGCTACTGGGGTCCGCCCCGCGACTACAGGCCCCGGCTCACGGTAGCCCGGCAGACCGTCGCCGACCGACCCGGCATCGGGCACGGCGGCGATCGCGATCGCGACCACGGCCAGGTCGGCCCGCGGCCCGGTCCGCGGCCCGATCCGAATCCGCGTCCGCCGTATCCGCAGCCTCCCCAGCCGCCGCCTCCGGTCTGGCACCCGCCGGTCTATCGGGACGTCCGCGTCGACCTGTCGCTCGACCTGGCAGGCCTGGCTCCGCTGCGCTACGGCGAGCAGGAGGTGTTCCAGGTGCAGGCGCGTCCCGTCGCTGGGCAGCCAGCGCTCGCCGTCGACCTGGTCGCCACCGAGTCGGTCTGGACCTACCTGGGCCAGGACCGGTTCATGGTGAGGATCGACCCGATGGGCCCGGGCTACGTGCCGATCCGGTTCCAGCTCACGCCGACGCGGCGCCACCCGATTCGCCCGCCCAACACGGTTGCCGGTCTGCGCGTCGGCACGCGGGGCGAGAACGATCCGCTTGTGCTCGAGTGGGAAGACGCGTCCCGGCTCAGCGTCGACACCGCCCCGACCCTCTACCTGTTCAAGGTTGCGCGCAACCGCTTCCTGCTGCCTGACAAGACGATCGCCGAGGGCAGCGTGCAGCCGCCAGACCAGGCGCCACA
>CAZSVK010000512.1:0-3834 GCA_964610245.1 uncultured bacterium | reverse complement strand
AGTGCCGGGTCCAGGGCCGGGCACCGGTCCTGGCAGGGGCCCGGGGACAGCGTCCGCGGCAGAACTCGTACCAGCGCGGCTTCCCACCTTCCGCGCGTGCACCCCTGCCCCATCTTCTTCTTTACCAGCTCAACCTCGGCGCGCTACAGTAGCGGGCTTTCTACTACTGTTCGAGTTCAGTGAGGTTCAAGATGACCGACACCGTCGCAGGCACTCCCATCACCGTCAAGCTCCCGGACGGCACCGTTCGACAGGTTCCCTGGAACACGAAGATCGTCGAGCTGGCCAAGGAGTGCCCGGGGCAGTCCCCGGACTACCCCATCCTGGCGGCACGGGTGGACAACAAGTTCCACAGCCTCAGCTATCAGCTGCGCCGGGATTGCGAACTGGCCTTCCACACCTACCGCGACCCGGAGGGCGTCGAGGTCTATCGGCGGACCCTGGGGATGATCCTGGCCCGGGCCGTGAAGGAACTGAAGAGCAACACTCGATTGGTGGTGGAGCACTCACTGGGCAACGGCTATTTCTACGAGTACTTCACCGACACGATCGTCAACGAGCCGATGCTCGACATCATCGCGACCAGGATGCGCGAGATCATCGACAAGGACGAGCCGATCGAGCGGCGCGTCCTGCCGCGGCAAGAGGCGATCGAGTTCTTCGAGAACATCGGACTGACCGACAAGGTGCGGCTCCTGAAGTACTGCGAGATGGAGAAGCTCGCGATCTACTCGAGCGGCTGCTTCACCGACATCGGCCAGGGCCCCATCGCTCCGAGCACCGGCTACACCAAGGTGTTCGCGCTCAAGCCCTATCAGGGTGGATTCATCCTGACCTTCCCCGAGCGGTCGGACATGAAGATCCACTCCCACCTGCGGTCGCAGAAGAAGCTCTTCTCGGTCTACCACGAGGCCAAGCGGTGGGCGAAGATCCTGGCCGTGAACAACGTGGGTCGCCTGAACGAGATCGTGAAGTCCGGCGCTGCGCCCGAGTTCATCCGGGTCGCCGAGGGGTTGCAGGAGAAGAAGATCGCCGGCATCGCCGACAGCATCGCCGCTCGCCAGGACGTCAAACTGGTGCTGATCGCCGGCCCTTCGTCGTCCGGGAAGACCACCTTCGCCAAGCGGCTTTCGGTGCAGTTGCTGGCCTGCGGGCTCCGGCCGGTGGCGCTCGGGATGGACGACTACTTCGTGAACCGGGAACAGACCCCGCGCGACGAGGAAGGCAAGATCGACTACGAGGTGCTCGAGGCGCTCGACCTCGCGCTCTTCAACGAGCATCTCCCTCAGCTGCTGTCAGGCCAGGAGGTCGAGATCCCTAACTTCAACTTCACCGAGGGCCGGCGCAGCGGAACCAAGCCTGCCATCCGGCTGGACGACGATCAGATCCTCATCGTGGAGGGCATCCACGGGCTGAATCCCAAGTTGACCTACAGCGTCCCGGCCAACCGGAAGCTGCGGATCTACATCAGCCCTCTCACGCAGCTCTCCCTGGACGACTTCAACCGGATTCCCACGACCGACACCCGGTTGCTCCGCAGGATGGTGCGCGACCAGAAGTACCGCAACCACCCGGCCCGAGGAACGCTCGAGATGTGGCCGCGGGTCCGGCGTGGCGAGGAGCGCAACATCTTCCCGTTCCAGGAAGAATCGGATCTGATGTTCAACTCGGCCCTGCCCTACGAGCTGGCCGTGTTCAAGAAGTTCGCCCAGCCGCTTCTGGAGGAGATCCGCCGGGACGATCCGATGTACAACGAGGCGCGCCGGCTGCTCCGTTTCCTGCAGTACTTCCTGCCGTTGCCCACCGACGAGATCCCCCGAACCTCGCTCGTGCGCGAGTTCATCGGCGGCAGCTGCTTCAACTACTGAGCGTCTGTCACGAGACCTCGGTAAGAACCTCCGCGAGGCTCCGGGAACAGAGCGCCCGACAGGATTCCCTGTGTTATCGTGCCTCATGCGAACACGGCCGTTCGCTCCGAGGAGATGATGACCCCATGAGCAGTCGCCAGCCCCACGTCGCCGGGGCGTTCTATCCCGGCACGGCGCGCCAGTGTGAGGAGATGCTCGACACCTGCGTCGGGGGTGGCCCCTTCCTCGCGCCTGGCGAGCACCGGTTGGTGGCGGGGATCGTGCCTCACGCCGGTTGGATCTACTCGGGTCCGACGGCGGGGAAGGTGTTCGGGGCCTTCCGCGAGGCGGGTGGAGTCGACACCTTCATCCTGTTCGGCGCCGTGCACGTCTGGGGCGTCGAGGCGGCGAGTCTCTGGCCGGAGGGCTCCTGGATCTCTCCGCTGGGCGAGGCGTTCATCGACGAGTCGCTGGCGGCCGGCCTGCTCGACGACCTGGGCGAGCGGCTCGTGGCGGAGCCCGCGTCTCACCGGCAGGAACACTCGATCGAGGTGCAGCTCCCCTTCATCCAGAGGCTCTTCCCGGAGGCCCGCATCGTGCCGATCATGGTCCCGCCGCTGGCCGATGCCGGCGACTTCGGACGGGCCGTGGCGCGGGCCATCGCCGCTCGCTGCGGCCGGCGCCGGGTCGCCGCGATTGCCAGCACCGACCTGACGCACTACGGTCCGAACTACCGCTTCATGCCGATGGGGATCGGCGCGAAGGCGCTCACCTGGGTCAAGGAAGAGAACGATCGCCGCATCCTGGAGCTGGCCCTGCGGCTCGAGGAAGATGACATCGTCGACGAGGCCGAGGCCAGCCACAACGCCTGCGGCGCGGGGGCGATGGCGGCCGCCACGGGCTACGCCCACCAGATGGGCGCGGCTTCCGGCCGGCTCCTCGACTACACGACCAGCTACGACGTGCTGCCCGAGCGCAACCCCTCGAGCTTCGTGGGCTACGCCGGCATCGTCTTCGACACCGTGCCCTGACACCCGAAAGCCGACACCTGACACCTGCTCTACGAACCCGTCATAGGCCTCGAAGTCCACGTGCAGCTCTCGACGCGCTCGAAGCTGTTCTGTCCGTGCGCCACCGACTACTCGGGTCAGCCGCCCAACACGCGCGTCTGCCCGGTCTGCCTGGGGCTGCCGGGCGTGCTGCCGGTGCTCAACCGCGAGGCTCTCACGCTTGCCACCAAGACGATCCTGGCGCTGGGAGGCACCGTCGCGCGGGTCAGTCAGTTTGCCCGCAAACAGTACTTCTACCCGGACATGCCGAAGGCCTACCAGATCTCGCAGTACGATCGCCCGGTCGGCCTGGGGGGGCAGATCGACCTCGAGGTCGACGGCCGTCCGCGCCGTATCGGCATCACCCGGCTTCATCTCGAGGAGGATGCGGGCAAGCTGGTGCATCCGGAAGGGGCCACGCACAGCCTGGTCGACTACAACCGCGCCTCGGTGCCGCTGCTGGAGATCGTGAGCGAGCCCGACCTGCGTTCGCCCGAGGAGGCCCGGCTCTACCTGCTGAGCCTGAAGAGCGTGCTCGAGTATCTCGGCGCCAGCGACTGCAACATGGAGGAGGGCAGCCTGCGCTGCGACGCCAACGTCAGCCTGCGTCCCGCCGGCACGCTGCCCTTCGGCTCCAAGGTCGAGATCAAGAACCTCAACAGCTTCAAGGCGGTCGCGCGGGCCCTGGAGTACGAACTCTCTCGACAGGCGGCGCTGCTCGACGATAACGAACGCGTTATCCAGGAGACCCGCCTGTGGGACGTGTCCGCCGGCCGCACCCACCCGATGCGCAGCAAGGAGGACGCCCATGACTACCGGTACTTCCCCGAGCCCGATCTGCCGCCGGTGGTGCTCGAGTCCGAGTTTGTCGAATCGGTCCGGAACTCGCTGCCGGAGTTGCCCGCGGCGCGCCGCGGCCGGTTCGTGACGGGCTTCGG
>CAZSVK010000511.1:0-3852 GCA_964610245.1 uncultured bacterium | reverse complement strand
TAACCTGCGGATTAAGAGTCCGTCGCTCTGCCAGTTGAGCTAATGGCCCACTCAATTCGTGCAAATAGCGGCGGGAGGGTAACATGCGTGCATCTCGGTGTCAACGACGAAGTTGAAGCGGTGACTCCCGCCCCATCGCCTGGATCGGCGCAAAATCCAGGCCCAATCCTTGACATTTGTTTGAAGTTGAGATAACCTCCAGCCGACATTCAGGAATGAAGACCAAACCGACTCGATCCCGAGTCCTGAAAGGAGTCCCGATGTTGGCTCGAATCCAGTTGCTTCCCGTGGCGCTCGTGCTGCTTCTCGCGGCGGCGTTGATTGCCCTCCCGGGCTGCTCGATGCGCGGCAAGAAGAAGGAGCCCAAGGCAGACAAGTCGCCCGTCGTGACGGCCAAGTCGTCCGACGAGGTCGCTGCGGAAAGCGGCGAGGGTGACACCACCGCCGCCACGACAGACGACCGGACGGCCGAAGCCACCCCGGCCCCCGAGGCCGAGGCCGCTCCCGCGCCCGAGAGCAGCGACACCGCGATGGATTCCGGCAGCACCCGCGGCCGCTCCTTCGACGAGCCCGCTCCGGCCGCCGAGGAGCCCGCTCCGACTCCCGAGCCGAGCTACGCCGCCGAGGAAGAGCAGCCCGCTCCCGCCCGCTCGCACGCCAAGCGCCGCGCCAGCCGCCACGCCGTCGAGCCGGTCGAGGAAGCTGCGCCGGTCGAAGCCTCCGCCGCCGACGGCTCCGACTACGTCGTGGCCAAGGGCGACACGATCTCCAAGATCGCCCGGATGCACAAGCTCAGCCCCCGCAAGCTCATGGAGACCAACCACATCACCGACCCGCGCAAGCTGAAGGTCGGCCAGAAGCTGGTGATCCCGTAGTCGAGAGTTGAGGGTCGAGAGTTCGAGACGGATTCTCGCCACTGCTCGCTCGGGTATCGAAGTTGTCATCTCCGGAGGGCCGGGGCGCAAGTCCCGGCCCTCCGTGTCTCTGGATAGAGACCGCCTGATATGCTACGAAGTCGCCCACGATGATGCGGTCGCGCCATACCTTGTTCGCCGGCCTGGCCGCGTCGGCGTTGCTCGCGCTGCTGGCGACGTTCGAGGCCGGATGCGCCATGGGGATGGGCGAGGGCGGCGGCGCCGGGGGGCCGCGGGTCACCGAACTGCCAAAGGGCGACCGTTCGGAGGTCCGAGGGAAGGTCCACTTCCATCCGGGCTGGAGGAAGCTCCTGCTCGAGGATCCGGCGCGCTGGGCGCCCGCGGGAATGGCCTCGACCGCCCTCCCGGGCGAGCAGTGGGAACGCAATGCGCTGTCGGGCCTCGCGATCCAGCTTTCCAATGGCCGCACCGCCGTGGTCACCGCGGTCGCAGGCAACGGCCTCTTCGAGTTTCCGTCGCTAAGGGCCGGCCCGCGCCAGCTGTCGGTGGTTCTCGCATCCTCCTCCGGCCGCACGGTGCTGGCCACCGCATCGCTGCCGCTAGACAAACGTTCGCGCGTGCGCCTGGAGGTCGAACTCTCGGGCCTCGACTGGCCGGGTCTGCGGGGTCCGGCCAGCCTACGGCGGCCTCTGGTCACCCTCAGGGCCGTGTGCAGGTCGCCGGGTATGGAGTTCACCCGGGTCTACGGCCCCGCGGGGCTGGTGACCACCACCTACCCGGACGGCACGGTGGAGTACGGCGCCCCGAACGAAGAGATCCGGGTGTTCTGCCCCGATGGTTCCCGGGAGGTGCGGGCACCGCCGCTGGGTTCGAAGCCTCGCCCGAGACCGCTCATCTCCGAGGCCCGGGTAGAGCCGCTCCTCGATCCCGCGGATACCGGCTGCGGCCTGCTTCGCTGGACTGCCGCGCTGGACCGCGAAGGCACCGCCCTCCCCGCCCGCGTGCTCGCCGCGGTCTTCGGGCCGGACGGCTCGCGGACCGAGCTGGAGCTGCTCGACGACGGTTCGAAGGACGACCTGGAGCCGGGCCTCCGGGGCCACCAGGGAAGCGGCGACAGCAGGGCCGGCGATGGCCTCTTCGCGCGCCTGACCGCAGTTGACAGGAACTCGCGCCGGATGGTATACAACGGCGCCGTCCTGCTGACGGCCCTTGGCGAAACCGGCCAGGCAGGGACCCGAGTGGTCCTGTTCCTCTACGGCCCTGCTCCCGAGCGGGCGGGCCCCGTGAAGAACGGCCTGCCGGAGAAACTGGGGGCCCTCAGACTGCTGGCGCAAGGCAGCGGGATCGTGGCGGAGGCCGAGTTCGTCGCCGGACCCGGCACGCCCATCCGGGGAGGGTTTTTCGGTCCTGACGGACAGGAAGCCCCTTTCATCCCGGAACCCGAAGCCCTGCGGTTTGGCAGTTCCTTGATGACAGGAGGCCTGGCAGGCTACTGCTTCGCAGCCCTCGCCAGTCCGGAAGGCGTCTACTATGCGGGGACCCGGCTGCAGGGTCCGCCCTCGGCCCCTCGCAAACTGGACTCCGATTCCGGCGCTCCTTGACAGACTGGCTTTTTTCTTCAGATCCGGGCGCGGAGAGGTGGCAGAGTGGTCGAATGCGCTCGCCTGGAGAGCGGGTATCGGGCCTCAAGCTCGATCGTGGGTTCAAATCCCACCCTCTCCGCCATCGGCGCTGTCGAAACTGGCGATTCCCATCGGGTCTTGCCGTTTCCAAACCGCGTCGGTCGGAGCTGGAGAGAGTTCTCCAAAACAGGGATTGAAAGTGCGCGGAGAGATGGCAGAGAGGTCGAATGCGCACGACTCGAAATCGTGTAAGGCCCTAATCCGGCCTTCCTGGGTTCAAATCCCAGTCTCTCCGCCAGCACCTCTTCCCTGAGCCAGGACTGTCCCGAGGGCCGCCGAAAGGCGGCCTTTCGTGTCTGCGAGCACTCGGAGGACGACCCGGACCTCTGGCCTGCCCCGGACCACGGCTCGCGCCGAACAGGGCTGACGCGATACGACAAGGTCAAACCCGCGACCCGGTGCGCACCCGCGCAGCAGTTCGAGCGTGAAGCCGGGGAGCTCGCGCAACCGATCGGCCACGACGGCCAGCTCGGCGGCCGGCGGCATCCACTGAACCGTCACCGCGAGCACACCCGCGGAGACCTGCAGGCCGGGCCCCTTCTTCACCGGCCAGGCGGGCGGCCACAGTTCCCGAAAGACCGAGAGGATGGCGGCCTGATCGGTGCGATCGCCGGCCACCACGCGCCAGCCGGTCTCGAGGGAGGCCTGCTCCAGCAGCGGGCCATAGAGCGAGGCCACGGCCGGCGAGATGAAGCCGGCCTCGAGCAGGGGGCCCGAACCGTCGGCCTTGCGGCTGAGCTTGCCCGGGCGATGGGGCGCGGACTCGAAGAGGCGCTCGATCGCGGCCATCGCCTGGTTGACCTCGAGCCGCCCCGAGGCGTCTCGCCGCTCGGGGACGGCCGGGCCAGCTTCGCCGCGCTCCCAGTCGAGCCTGACTCCTGTGCGAGCCTCGAACGTTGCGGAGATGGCGGCCGCCTGCTCGCGCCAGTCCGGCGGCACGGCGCCCACCTGGAGCAGCACCAGGTTCGACTCGCGGCGGTAGCCCGGCGCCCGCGCCAGTTCCCAGTCTGGAGGCACCAGGCGGCGGGCCAGATCGAGCAGACTCGAGAGGCGAACCTCCGGGTAGACCGAGATCTGCCAGCCCGAGCCGGCGGCCAGGCGCTCCAGCGTTTCGCCGTGCGCGCGCATCGCGGCGGCCGGGAAGTCGAAGCACAGCTCCAGCCGGCCTTCCTCGACCCTCAAGCTCTTGCGATAGGGCGCGGCCGCGGTTGGGAAGGCGGCGTCGACGAGTGCGGCCAGCTCCGTCTGATCGAGAGGGCCGGCGGGGACCACCGCGGCCGCGGAGGGTTGCGTCG
>CAZSVK010000510.1:0-3864 GCA_964610245.1 uncultured bacterium | reverse complement strand
CCCCTGCCGGGGGTTCGGGGGCGGAGCTCCCGACTGGGCTCTCGACGCCAGCCCCTCTCTTCACTCCTCGCCGAAGCGGGGGGCGTTCGAGAGTTCGTCGGGGTTGTCGCCCGGGATGGCGGGAACCTGGGTGGCGAGGATCACGCCGACAGCTTCCAGGGCGTCGAGCACGCGGATGCTCTCGGGCGCGGCGCCGCGGGCCGAGTCGAACACATGCCGGACGCGGGCCCAGTCGGAGGAGGGAACGCGGTCGGCGACGCCGAGGTCGGGCAGCACCACCAGTTCGTCCTCGAAGATGGAGTAGAAGAACAGCACGCCGGTGCGGCGGCGCGTGCGGCTGACGCCCTGCTCGACGAAGGCGATGCGGGCCTCGCGCCAGGTCTGGGCGGCGCGGCGGTTGGCCAGACAGAGGCGGCGGCGCAGGGCGGGCGAGCGCCGGCTTGCGAGGAAGCCGGCCAGATAGCCGATGGCGGCGCCGAAGACGACCTGGAGCGGGGAGGCTCCGGCCGGGGCCAGCAGGAGCAACACGAACAGCCCGAGCAGGGAGCCCGCCAGGAGGTCGACGTCGCGGTAGCTGCCCGACTCGCGCCGGCCCACCACGACCACCTCGGCGTCGGAACTCTGCTCGATCTTGGCCGCGAGATCCTCGAGCTGTTTCAGGAACGACTGGCTGGGCGCAAGCATGGTCGACGCCGATTATAGCACCGGCCCGGTGGTGCGGCGGGGGGGAGTCACAGCGCGGGCACTTGCTCGCAAACCAGGACAGGTATCACAGAGGCACAGAGACACGGAGGCACAGAGAAGTAGGCAGCCTTGATGAAATCAACTCTCCCTCCGTGTCTCCGTGTCTCCGTGACTGGTCAACCTCGTTCATGGTCGAATCCTCGCGCTGTGCGGTGAAGATCGGAAGTAGCAGGTCAGTGGCCGCCTGGGGGCACCGGCATGCCCGGCGGCGGCGGCAAGAGGTCGTCGACCAGGCCGGCGGCGCGGAGCTGGCGGGCCAGCTCCTTGGCCATCAGGGTGCAGCCGCGCTCGGTGAGGTGGAGGCCGTCGATGAAGAGTTCGCTGGGTACGATACCGGGCCCGCAGAAGGCAAGCCTGGCGTCGAGCCAGGGCCTGTCTTCGTCGCGAGCGACCTGGCGGACGATGCGGCCGGCGTCGCCTCCCCAGTTGCGGGAGCGGGGATCATCGCAAGGCACGTCGAGTTCGCTGGCATGCACGTCGAGCGTGTAGGCGACCCGGAAGCGGTGAGCCTCTCCCAGGCGTGCCAGGGCGTGCAGGTTCTCCTCGAACTGGTCGGGGGTGACCCGGCGGCCCGCCCCGGGGGTGGGCTCGAAGGTCCCGTCGGGCGTGCAGAGCCACTTCTGGAGCAGGAGCCGGCGCAGCCAGAGGTAGAGGCCGGACTGACGCGTTGCGTCACGGGCGGCGCCCAGCCACGGGTGCGCAGCAACCCAGCGCTCGCGTCCGAGGAAGGTGCGGTCGAGGCCCGGGCCCTCGCCGTTGCCCGCCATGTCGTTGACGCCCCAGGCCGAGATGACCAGGTCGGGCTGCAGTCGCAGGAGCTTCTCGCGGAGAAGGGCGAGACCCATCTCCGACGTGAAGGCGGGAATTCCGGCGTTGAGGACCTCGACCTGCCTACCCGAGGCGGTGCGGTCGAGCGCCGGCTGGAGCTGGGTCGGATAGTCGGCCCCCCAGGGCAGGGAGGCCCCGAAGACGACCGAGCCGCCGAGTACCAGGATGCGGAAGCGCTCTCCCTTGTCCGGATCGACCTCGCGACCCCGGAACAGGCTGCCGCGGAAGTTGTGGATGTGGAGGCTCTCCGGCTCCATCTCGGCGTACCAGAAGATGCAGTCGCCCATGAACGGGTGGGGACCGAGGAAGGTCTTGATGCCCGACTCGGCCGTGGCCGTCGCCAGCAGGAGCGGCGCGAGCAGGACCAGGCTGGCGGGCCGGAGGAAGTCCTGGTAGGTCAGGAGGACCGCGAGTTGCCAGAGTGCAGCCGTCGCCACCCAGGCGTGGGGCAGGAGGCGCATCGGGCCGTCCGACGTCCAGCCGAGCGAGGGCGCCGCCGCGGCGAGGGCGCCGAGGAGCAGCGAGGGCAGCGCGAGCAGCCAGGCGCGCGGGACCCGCCACGGCCCTGCCCGGGTCAGGATCAGCGGGAACACCGCGCAGGCCGCCGCGGCTGGCCAGAAGAGGGCCGGGGCCAGCGAATCGACGTCCAGGTGCTCGCATCGCCAGGTCAGCACGAGGGCGGCGGCCGGGAGCCCCACGAAGAGCAGGAGACCGAGACTCGAGAGCCTTCCCGCCGGCGCGGGCGCGAAGGCGGTGACGGCGCCGGTCCACGGATCGCCGACGAAACGCCGGCGATAGGACACCAGCCAGACCGCGAGCGCCAGCCCCAGCGTCAGGGCCAGGGACCTGGCGTGGACCGGGGGAACGTCCCAGGCGGGCAGGAACGTCGCGAAGCGGGCGGCCAGGATCGCCGAGGCCAGGAGGAGCGCGAGACGGGGGCCGGCCGGGCCGGCGGAAGCGTCCGGCGGCGCGGGCCCCTCGAGCAGGCGAACCAGCGCCATCGGCAGGAGCCAGAGCGCGAACACGGTCAGCAGACCGGCGGCCGTCACCAGCGCCTGGGCGCCCAGACCGGTTCCGCCGGGCTCGAAAGTAAACGTCAAAGTGTCGGGTGGGCCGGCGGGCCGGCCCGCGGTCTCGCTGCGGCCCCACAGGCGATGGAGCCGCAGTGGAGCGTGGTTCGCGGTCAGGGCGACGGGGCCCGGCGTCCACCCGGGCGGGGTGCCGACCCCGGCCTCGGCCGAGCCGGCGCGAAAGGTGAGGTGATTGGAGTGCCAACGGAGCAGGAAGCGGCGGCCGTGCTCGGGGCCGTCGACGGCCTCGCCGCCCGCGGGGGGGGCGGCCGTGACGGGGAAGCCGGTGCCGGCGGGCGGCCGGGTCTCGAGCCCGGGCTCGACCAGGCTGGAGACGCTGGCGACGAGGTGCAACGGCGGGTTCCCCAGACGCATCTCGAGCCGGGCCGCGTCACCCCCGGCTGCCGGGGAGACCCAGAGGGCGAGCGAGAAGTCCCGATCGCCGGTCGGGAGGGGGCTCCGCAAGGCCGAGTACCAGAAGGAGCGCGGGGCCTCCGAGTCTTCGTGGCGCAGCGGCATCGACTCGCCCTCGGGCAGGCCCAGATCGAACGCGGCGGGGAAGGGTGGGGGAGTCCTCAGCAATCCCACGTAGACCGCGTTACCCAGTTCCAGCCCGGCCAGCAGGAGCAGGACGAGCGTCGCGGCGTGAGTGGCGGCCCTGCCGGTAGCCCTTCGTTCGCCCAGGGCCGGCTGCGCGGTGGACTCGCCGGGGGACGTGGGGCTCGTCACGGGGAACCGTCCGAGCAAGGGAGCATGTAGGGGAAGAGGGGAGGCACGCGGCCCAATTCTAACCGGGAGTCGCTCCCTCGGACACGAGCGCTGCGCGTCCAGCCCGGGGGGAACTGGGGGGGGCGCTGCCCCGCGAAATACTTTCTTGCATGTCGGCGGTGGGAATCCGTCACCATGCAGTCCAGCATTGCCTGGAGCGGAGTTTTCAACCGAGTTACCTCCAGTATTGACAAAAGTGGCCCAATGAAGCAAATTGTGTCTGCCACCGTGCGGGACGGCGGCAAGGCACAGGCGCCATGCAGAAGGCGCACATGTCAATAGTAGCGAGCATCTCCGCAAGCGTGCATGGGGACGGCCCCCCTGGGGCGGGGGAGGTATCGGTGAAGCGAGTAGACCTGTCCGAAGACGAGCTGAGGGCCCTCTCCGAAGACGGAGACGAGCTCGTCGAGAGTCCCGGCCAGTTCCAGCCGGCCGACTTCTCCGACTCGTCGCG
>CAZSVK010000509.1:0-3874 GCA_964610245.1 uncultured bacterium | reverse complement strand
GCATCCCCCTCTTCCCCATGCTAGAGCGGCTCCCCGCATCTCGCGAACGCACCCCATGCACCCGGCCCCATTGCCCTCGCACCCCGCGCCGCGTAGACTTGCTCCACGTGGAGAGCGCGAGCACGGTGGAAGGGCCGCCCGAGGGCAGACGCGGCATTCCTCTGTTGGTCGTGCTGCTTCTGGTGATCGGCGTGGGCGGGGCCAGGCTGAGTTCGGTGCCGCAGGCGGTGCCTGCCGACTGGCCGGTCCATCGCCCCAACATCCTCCTGTTCACCGTCGATTGCCTGAGGGCCGACCACCTGGGTTGTTACGGCTACCCGAGACCGACCAGCCCGGGGCTCGATCTCCTCGCCAGCCAGGGCGTCGTGCTCGAGCGGTGCATCGGGCAGTCCGGCTGGACCAGCCCAGCCCTGGTGTCGATCCTCACCGGCCTCTACCCGGAGGTGACCGGCGTGCGCGGGCGAGCCAGCGTGCCGCTGCCCGACCTGCCGGCCCTGCCCGCCGTCCTGTCCCGGGCGGGCTACGAGGTCCCCACGCTCACCTATCTGGCCAGCCTCCAGAACTACTGGAACCTGGGCTATCCGCCGGCCGGCCAGGACCTCCTCCACGGCGAGGAGGATCGCCTCCTGATCGATTTCCTCGAACAGCCGCACGAGCGGCCCTTCTTCGCCTGGTATCACTACCGCTTCATCCACCTGCCGTACGATCCGCCCGACCCCTGGCGCTCCCAGTTTGCCGAGCATCCCCAGCCCTCCGACCCGGCCGACCGCGCCGCTCTGGACGCCGTGAGGCAAAACGTCCTGCTCGCCCACGGCAGCGTCCGGTTCGGCCCCGAGGCCAGGTACGTCGTGATCGACCTGTACGATGCGAGCGTCCGCCGGATGGATGCCTTCTTCAGCAACGTGGAGGCCACGCTCCAGAGGCTGGGGCTGGCCGGCGAGACCATCGTCGTCGTCACCGCCGACCATGGCGAGGAGCTGTTCGAGCGCGGGTTCATCGGTCACTCCTCCACCAACTTCAAAGGCAGCCTCCATCGCGAGATCGTCCACGTGCCGCTCATCATCCGGGCGCCCGGCAGACTTCCCGCCGACCAGCGCTCCCGTTCCACCTGCGGGCAGATCGACGTTGCCCCGACGATCCTCGAACTGGCCGGTGTGCCCTACGAGCCGGAGGTCTACCAGGGCCGCAGTCTGGTCTCGACCATCTTCGGGAATCCGCCCGCGGAGCCCCCCGTCTACTTCTCCTCCACCACGCTCAAGGGCTACCAGACCCCGGCCCAAGAGGAATCGCAGGGCATCGAGTGCGTGACCCGGCAGCGGCTCAAGTTCACCCGTCAGGTTCCCGACGGCCTGCGCTGGATCAACAACACCGTCTCCGATCGCTCGGAGTTCTGCCCCATCGTCGACCCTCAGGAAGAGCAGCCCTTCCTCGATCAACTTGCACGGCATGCCGAGGAGTGCCAGGAGCGCCGGGGCGAACTGGAAGCCGCGGCGGCCGATTCCGCGGTCGCCCGCGACGCGCCACCGGGGCCGCCTCCGCGGGTCCTGGCTCCGCGCCGGCCCCAGCTCCGTTTCGAAGATGCCGGAGGACTGGTCGAGGTCGGCCTCGATTGCACCACGCCCGGCCCCTTCCTCGGCGAATACGAGATCGGCAAAGGGGTCTACCACACGGCGGGCGTCGTGCCGCTGGCCCACTGCACCAGCCGGTTCGGCCCCTTCTCCCGCTCATTCTGGAACAAGCTCACACTCTGGAACCCGTGGCGCGTCCGCGTCGCGCGCAAGACGGCGCAGCCCCAGTGGGGCCCCTGGGTCGAGTTCGAGATCGCCCCGACCACTCCATGAGGTCGTTGCCGTGGTTCCTGACGATCGCCGCCGCGGCCCTGTGGGTCGCGAGGTGCGCCGCTGCCGCCCCCGCCCCGTCCCTGGCGCCCGCTCCGCTGGCCACCGGCGGCGTCTACGTCGACGGCGCGGGACAGCGCCATCCGTGGTCGGTCGATGCGAACCACACGCTCCATCGGGAGGGCCGCCCGTTCGTTCCCGTCGGCGGGATGTTCTGCTTCCGCTATCTCTCGGAGTTCGATCCGGCAGCTCCGGTCGAGAATGAGGCCCGGTGGCGGGAGGATCTCGGCATCCTGGACAAGCTCCGGCGGGCGGGCCTGCGAGACCTGTACGTGAACCCGGTCAACCCGGCAACCCGCTATCCGGTGGAAGCGTGGAACCGCTGCCTCGAGGAGCTGGAGCGCCGCGGATTCCGCTATGGCATCGAACTGACCGACGGCCCGCGCCAGGGCATGGACGGGTTCCTGCTCTCGAGCGACTCCTGGCGCGCGACGCGCAAGGGCAACCGCGCGACGATGCTTTGGAAGGACGAGTTCGGCCAGTGTCCGCGCCTGCAGTCGGTGCTCGCGATCTCCACCCGTGGCCAGGCCGCGGTGCTCCCGCTCGAGCCTGGCGGTACCGCGATTCTCTCGCCGGCCTGGACTGCCGCCCCCGGAGTCCGGCTGCTGGCGCGAATCCAGGCGCCGACCGGCTTCAACGTTCCCGATCTCTGGGGCGGACACAGGGAGTACGAGGCCCGTCTCGGAAGCCTGTTGGCCCGGATGACCCACGGCCCGGGCCTTCACCTCGTGGTGGATCCTCTCACCAATGAGATGAACTACTACGCTTACACGGCGCAGATGGTGCCTGCCTCCCCGGTCTTCCGGCAGGGCTTCGAGACCTGGCTGAGGCGCCGCTATGAGGGCAACCTCAAGGCGCTCGCGAGGGCCTGGGGCGCCCGCGCCGGGGCCCCGTTCCCGAAGGACTGGAGCGTCTGCGCTCGTCTGTTGCCTGTGCCGGCCGACGAAGGCAAAGGCGGCGCCGCGCGCAAGGCGCAACTCCTGGATCCAGCCGGATTGCGCTGCTGGGCCGTCGACCCGGCTCGAAGCCGCCTCCTGGAGGATCTCCGCGCCTACCGCGACGAGAGCGTGGGTGAGTACTGCCGCCGGATCTCCGAGGTCGTTCGCAAGAACCTGGGCGATTTGCCGGTCGTCTTCAAGCACACCGGACGCTTCATGCGATACCTGCTCGGCCACGGCGTCGGCGCGGGCGTCGACGGGATCGGGATGGAGGTCTGGGGCAAGAACCGCCTGGACATGGCCCAGACCGCTGGCCCGCCCCTCTCCCTGGTCCGGCACTGGGACCGGCCCGGCTGGCTCCTGGTCACCGAGTCGGCCCCGAACTCCCTGCCCGAGGGGAAGCCGCCGGGCTATCCAAGCCGGCAGGCGATGTTCGAGCACCTCGACTCGCTGGCCAGCTACGGCGCCCGCGGCTTCTACCTCTTCGCCTTGCGGCCGTTGCCCGAGCAGGTGCTGCCGGACTTCTGCCTGCACCGTGACGAGCGGCAGCTCAGATGGCTCGCCGAATGGGCGGGCGAGCTGGAGCGAGAAGGGCCGCGCAAGGAGGCGCTGACGCGCGCCCCGCGGGTGCGGTTCGAGCGGGCCGGGCGCGGGCCGGGCCTGCGGCTCGAGGGCTGGGAGAAGGGCCAGGGCGACGCGCGCTTCTCGGAACTCTCGGGGTCGACCGTCGTGGTCCCCTCCTTCGGGAACCCGTCGGTGGATCTGTACAAGTAGAGTGCGGTCGAACCGAGATGCTCTGTCGGGGACGCAGGCCTGTCGGGGACGCAGGCCTGTCGGGGACGCTGTCCCCGAACCCCTGCTGGAGCTCCGCTCCAGACCTCGCCAGGGGCGAAGTTCGCCCCTGGATCCCCCGATGACTGGAGTGAGTCTTGCCCACGCGCGTAACTTTGAATCTTCGAGAGTGTCGCTCAGGCCTCGTCTTGCCTTCTCATTGCCGGGTCCAGGGGGGGGGCACCCCTCCTGGCAGGGGCCCGGGGA
>CAZSVK010000508.1:0-3876 GCA_964610245.1 uncultured bacterium | reverse complement strand
CCCCCCCCGCCCATCGCCTGCCCGCCCGCGGGCCTCAGCTCCAGTTCGAGCTGCCAGCGGCTGGCGCCGTCCGGCGTGTGACACTCGAGCCCGAGCGTTCCCATCGAGGTGAGAGAAGCGCGGAGTTGCACGTCGACCTCGCCCCCGGACGCCCCGCTCTCGAGCGCGGTCTTGAAGGCCGGAAGAGGCAACAGTCCGGGCGCGCCGGCCTCGACCAGGTCTCCAACGCGATCGTGCGTGCGGCTGCTCGAGGCCTGGAGCGGGAAGCGCACCGTCTGTCCCACGATCAGCTTGAACGTGCGCTCCGGAATCTCGACCGTCTCCCCCTCCTCCATCCCGCGCGGCACGACACAAAGGCTCTTTGGAGTCTCTTCACTGTTGGGCCGGCTGCCGAGACCGATGTAGTAAGAGCGCGCGGCGCCTCCGCCGATGCGTACCCCGTGCCCCCTGCGGGCCACCGCGAAGTAGGCGGCCCCACGGGCGACCGCCAGCCCCAGGTCGGCGCAGGCCAGCGTCGCCGGCGAATAGCCGGGCTCCTCGGGGAACCAGCTCTTCACGCAGTCGATGACGCGGTCCCGCAGCACCCCGGCCGTGAAGACGCCTCCGTTGAACAGCACGGCGTCGGGCCGCACCGGCACTCCGAGGGGCAACTGCCGGCCGAGGGCGTCCGCGGCGGCCTCTGACGCGCCCCGGAGGAACTGCGCCAGGTGCCGGGTGACGGCGGGTTCGGCGGCATACGGGAGCCCGAACTCCTTCAGTCCGAGCGGGCTGACGGCGGCAGGCACCGCCTCAGGCTCGCACCGCGGGAAGAAGCCGTCGAGCACGACCGATTCGAGTTCGGCCCGGGTCAACGCCGCCGAGCGCGTGCCGCCGACCAGGCTGCTGCCGCGTCCGAGAACCGATATCCGGGTCGAAGGCATGTCGTGACGCGTCAGCAGGTCTTCCTTGGCCATCCGCGACGCGTGGACCAGCTCGCCCCACTCGTCGGGCTCCATCCGTCCCGGGCCACCGACCAGCTTCACTTCCATGTGATGGGCGATGGCGAGGTCCATGTTGTCGCCGCCCAGCAGCAGGTGGTCGCCGACCGCCACGCGGATCGGCCGGATCTCGCCCGCGCGGCTGGTCACGACGACGAGCGTGAAGTCGGTGGTGCCGCCTCCCACGTCGCAGACCAGCAACACCGAGGCGCCGCCGAGCGCCTGTCTCCAGCCCGCGCCCTGGGCGTCGAGCCAGCAGTAGAAGGCGGCCTGCGGCTCTTCCAGGAGCGTCACGCTCGAAAGCTCGGCCGAGCGCGCCGCCTCCATCGTCAGCTCGCGGGCCACCGCGTCAAACGACGCCGGTACCGTGAGGATCACCTCGGACTTGCCCATCGGCGACTCGGGATGGGCCCGGTCCCAGGCCTCTTTCATGTACAACAGGTAGGAGGCGGAGGCGTCGACCGGCGAGAGCAGCGTCACATCCTCGCCCGCGGCCCAGGGCAGCACCGGCGCCCGGCGGTCGATCGCCGGATGGCAGAGCCACGACTTGGCCGAGTGGATGAGTCTGCCCGGGATGCGGCTGCCCAGCTTGCGGGCCAGATGGCCCACCACGTACGGACAGTCGCGATCCCAGGGCAGGCCGAGCGGCCCGGCGGCCAGCTCGTGCTCGGTCGGAAAGTAGAGCACCGACGGCAGCAGCGGGTCGGGCCGGACGTCGCCGGAACCGAAGAACTGCGGCATGGCGAAGACCTGCAGCTGCTCGGATTCGTCGGTCCAGGCGACCGCCGAGTTGGAGGTTCCCAGGTCGATGCCGATCAGGTGCTGGGCCATGATGCGTTGCTCGCGAAGATCGCCACGAGACTCGGGGACTCGACGACGGAACGAAGTTGGCCAATCACAGAGACACGGAGACACGGAGACACAGAGAGGGAGTTGATACCCAGACAGCTACCCGGTTCTCTGTGCCTCTGTGCCTCTGTGCCTCTGTGATACCTGTCCTGGGTTGCAGCCATTGCCCTCGCGCTGAGATCCCCCAGTCTGAAGGTCTGGGGGTAGAGCCCCACGCAGGGATCGAGTACCATTGCCTAGTTCCGGGCCGGTCGCGAGCGCCGCTTGCCGCCCGACTGTTCGGGAGCGGGGGCCTGTCGCAAGGCGGGCCGCTCGCGCACGCTGAATTCGAGCTTCCATCGCTGGTCGCTCTCGCGCGGCACGAACCAGAGTTCGAGCGTGCCGACCTCCGTGACGCGGCTGTGCAACTGCACCGGGATCGACGACGGGCCGTCGTCGTCGGCAGGCAGCGTCGCCGCGACCGGATCGATCTCCTGCAGGTCGCGCTCGGGTCGCGCCACGACGGCGCCCACCTGGTCCTCGCGCCGGGTGGTCGAGGCGAAGAAGCGGAACTGCGTCGACTGTCCGACCAGCAGGCCGAACTCCTTGCCGGGCAACTCGGCCTCGGTGCCTTCCTCCATGCCGAGCGGCGTGACGCAGAGCGCCCTGACCGGCGCCGGCATGCCGGGCACGGCGGGGCGGGCAGCCTCGACGCCGATGTAGTAGGCGCGGGCGGTGCCGCCGCGGATGCGGACGCCCTTGCCGCGCCGGGCATGGCCGTAATAGGCCGCGCCGAGCGCCACCGCCAGGCTGGGCTCGGGGTTGGGCAGCTCCTTGACGGCCGAGGCGCCGCTGGCCTCCAGCCACGAGTCGAGGATGCCCGTGATGCGAGACCGGAGCGCGACGCCCTTGAGAACGCCGCCGTTATACAGCACCGCCGTCGGCCGGATGAACTCGACGTCGTCGTCGCCCGCGGCGCCGCGGTGATCGCCCAGGAACTTCGCCAGGTACTTGCTGACCGCGGCGTCCGGCACGTAGGGCAGGCCAAGCTCGCGCAGACCGATGTCGGGGGCCTCGCGGGGCCGGTCCTCGACCTCGCAATCGGGCAGGAACCCCTCGAGCACGATCCCCTCGAGTTCCTCGCGGGTGACGACCGCCTTGAGCGTGCCGCCCACGAGGCTGGAGCCGCGGCCCGGGATCGTCACGCTCTGCTCCGGCAGCTCGGGGTCTTCCAGGAGCGCCTCCTTGGCTTGCCGGGCCTGGTGGACCAGGACCGAGAACTGCCAGGCATCCAGCTCGTGACCTTGCTCCTCGAGCCGGCGTTCGAGGGCGACGGCCAGAGCCAGGTCCATGTTGTCGCCGCCCAGCAGCAGGTGATCGCCGACCGCCACGCGCGTCAGCTCCAGATTGCCATCTTCCTCACCGACGGAGATCAGGCAGAAGTCGGTGGTGCCACCGCCGATGTCGCAGACCAGCACGCGGTCGCCGACCGCCACCTGCTCGCGCCAGACGGCCGCGTTGGCCTGTAGCCACGAATAGAGCGCGGCCTGCGGCTCTTCCAGCAGCGTCACGTGCTGAAGCCCCGCCAGGCGGGCAGCCTCGACGGTCAACTCTCGGGCCACCGCGTCGAACGACGCCGGCACCGTGAGCATCACGTCTTGGTGTTCCAGGGCGAGCGACTCGTCGTCGACCGCCATCGTCGCGTTCCAGGCCTCCTTGAGATGGGCCAGGATGCGAGCCGACACCTCGAGCGGCGAGAGCAGCGGCACGTCTTCCTCCGCATTCCACGGCAGGATGGGGCTGCGGCGGTCGACCGCCGGGTTGCAGAGCCAGGATTTGGCCGAAGAGATGAGCCGATGCGGAACCTGCGAGCCCTGCTGCCGGGCGAACTCTCCCAACGCGAACTCGCGCTCGGAGTCCCAGGGCAACGCCAGCGAATCGGCCGGCAGTTCGTGCTCGCCGGGCAGATACAGGAACGAGGGGAGCAGCGGCCTGGGCTTCACGACGCCGGGGTTGACCAGCTGCGGGATCTCCAGGAATCCATCCCCAGCTCCGCAAGCTGCACCCCCTT
>CAZSVK010000507.1:1558-3881 GCA_964610245.1 uncultured bacterium | reverse complement strand
CGGCGTGGGAGCCGACGGCCGCACGGCGCGGGTAACGCCGGGACCGCGCAGGCCCGACCGGGGACCTTGGCCGGGCGACGGCACCTCGGCGGCCATCTGCCGCAGCGTCGTGAGGAAGGTCTCCAGAGGCTGGGCGGCGAACGCGTCGGAGCTACCGGCGCCCTCGTGCTCGCCATCCAGGTCGAGCGACATCACGTCGGGGACGATCATCTGCTTGCCGCTCTTGTCGGCGCGAACGTGGAACGAGCCCTGGGGCAACCCCACCGGCATCAACGTGCCGTCGGCCAGCGAGGACAGCAACATGACCAGATCCTGACCCTCCTCGTAGACGGGAGAGCCGGGCACCACGGTGCGCAGGTCGCCTTCGACTCCGCCCGGCACGTTGAAGACCAGTTCCTCGGCCTTCTCCCCCTTGAAGGTCTCCGAGATCCGGACGGTGACCCGGGTCTCGACCATCCCCTCAGGGTTCTTCCAGGGAGCCAGAGAGGTCACCTTCCCGCGCACGATCCGCTGCGCCAGGCCGACGCGCTCCTTGGGCGAGAGCGCCTGAAGGCTCATGGCCGCCACGGGGAGCGCCCGGATGGCGGCCAGGGTCAGGACCAGCACCAGGACCAGGGTTGTCGGGAACTCACGGTTCCTCAGCACGGACTTCGTCACCTTCCTCGGAGTTGAGATACGGGAACCGGGGGCTCCTCGGGCGGGTTGGAGTTCCCGCCGTTGAGCGACTGGGAGATGGAATCGGGGTCGGCATCCAGGACCCCATGCTGCCTCAGGAACTGCCCGAGCGCGGACGCGCTGACCCGGGCCAGCCGCTCGAGGATTCGCTCGATCTGGCGCGCCGGATCGACATTGCCCTTGCCGGTGAAGTCGATCACGTAGCCCTCGGAGAACTCGCCGGAGCGCAGGCTGGTGCCGCGGTTGCTGTCCTCGTAGCGGCCATAGACGAACCCGCGGACCTTGCCCCGGAAGTCGTCGCCGTTGTCCTCGCGGATGGTGTCCAGGAGCTTCTGGATCGGGTCGCGCAGGTTGGGCCGCACGCCGGTCGCAACCCACGGATTGGGCCTGGTGCCAGGCGTGCCGCCCGTGGGAGCGGTCGTGGCGCCGGTGCCGTCCGCGCCGGGCTCGCCATCGGCCCCGGTGGTGCCGTCGCCCGCGCCGGTCGAGTCGGTGGTGGTTGGCGTGGCGCCGGCAACCCGTTCGCGCATCGGCGGCGGGGGCGGGACGTCGTGGGGCTGCCCGATCGGGGGATTGGAGCCGGCGCTCGTGGTGACCGAGCCCGCGGGGGCGCCCATCGCGCCGGGCGTGATCGCGGCCAGCGGATTGACCGTCGGAAGCCCGTCGGCGAACCTGGCCTTGCTCTCGGGCCGCAGCACCTCGAACAGCGAACTGGCCGAGTAGGTCTTCGGAGCGTAGTCGGGCTCGGCCAGACGCACGTCGTCGTCACGCGAGAGCGCCGTGACGCTCACCCGGATGAAGTAGCGCGTGCCATCCTGGATCGGCTCGTAGTCGAGATCGCGCAGGACGATGCTGGGCATCACATGGCTCTCGGTCGCGCAGCCCTCCTTCTCGCGGACGCGCTCGAGGATGTAGTTGCCGGTGCCTCGCGGGCTCACGCCGACCTGGAACGTCACCACGGAGATCGCCCCGCCCTCGGTCGTGCCCTGCGAACCCGGCTCGGAGCGCAGGAACGCGATGCTGCGGCGGTCGCGGGAGAGACGGAAGGTCTCCGTCAGCGGTTCGGGTTTGGGCCGGACCGCCATCTGGCGCAGGTCGGACAAGATGAACTCGAGCGCGCGGGTGGCCGAGTCGGCGGCCGTCGAGTGTTCGTCGGCGGACCGACTCTGCTTGGCGCTGCCGACGTAGATCGCGTTGACGGCGAGGAACAGGCCGACCAGCACCGCGCTGACCACCAGGGTCTCCACCAGAGTGAACCCTCGATTGCGCTTGAACATCCCGAGTTGCCTCCTCGACGCGCCGGCCGGCAGCCGACGTCCGGGAACTATATCGCAAGAGCCGGGCCGGAAGCCGGCGGAACAGGTCGTCAGGGTCAGGCTTCCGGGGACGCCGTCCCCGGGCCCCCTGCCAGGGTGGGAGCCCCACCCTGGACCCGGCAATGAGAACACGAATCGAGGCCTGACCGGCACTTTCGAGGACTCGGAGCTGCGAGCGCGGGCAAGACTCCCGCCAGTCACCGGGGGGTCCAGGGGCGAACTTCGCCCCTGGCGAGGGCTCGGGAGCGGAGCTCCCGAGAGACAAATCGACTCCTTTGAAGCCGTTCACCTCAGGGTCAGCCGCAACTTCTCGAGGAAGAGATGGGTCGCCA
>CAZSVK010000507.1:0-1548 GCA_964610245.1 uncultured bacterium | reverse complement strand
AGCCTCGTGTGCCCTCCGGGGCACACCCGGCAATGCCACGTGTGTCCGCCGCGTCACACCCCAGGCCGTGATAATCTGACGAGGGCTCGCGCGGCGCGCGGCCGGTCATTGAATGGCTGAACGTTTCGGCGACTACGAACTGCAAGACCGCCTGGGTTCTGGAGGCATGGGCGCGGTCTATCGCGCCTTCTGGCTGCCCAACAAGCAGGTCGTGGCGCTCAAGCGGCTGCACCCTGGGCTCGAGGGCGACGTCCGCAAGCGCTTCCTCAGGGAGATCGACGTCGTCAGCCGGCTGGTGCATCCCAACATCGTCCGGGTGCTCGACTTCGGCGAGGTCGAGGGCCAGCCGTATCTGGCGATGGAAGTCGTCGTCGGCGAGACCCTGGCCAATCGCATCGACCGCCGCGAGATAGAAGGGCGTGCCGTCGTCACCATCGACGAGTTCTACCGGATCGCCGGCGGGCTCGTATCGGCCCTGGACTACGTTCACGGCCGGGGAGTCGTGCACCGCGACCTGAAGCCGGCCAACCTCTTCGTGAATGGAGAAGGCGAGGCGTTGCTGGCCGACTTCGGACTGGCCCACGTTTCGGCGGCGTCCCGGATGACCGCTTCCGGGGCCGTGATCGGCACGCCGGCCTACCTGGCGCCGGAGCAGATCCGGGGAAGCCAGATCGACGTCCGCACCGATCTCTACCAGGCCGGATTGATGCTCTTCGAGACCCTGGCCGGCCACATCCCATTCGACGACCTGGACAGCGGCTACGCCATGGCCACCGCGCGGCTCACCAAGCCGATGCCGCCGCCTAGCCAGTGGAACCCCACGGTGCCGACTGCGCTCGACCGGGTGATCCTGCGATGTCTCGCGATCGAACCCGCCGACCGCTACCAGACCGCCGCCGAACTGAGAGCCGCCCTCGACGGCACCCGCAGGGGCGTCGTCGAGAAACCGCTGCAATCCAGGCGCCTTCCGATCGTGCCGCGGCCCGCGGAACCCGCTGCTCCGGCGCCCGCCCGGCCGCTGGCGGTGCTCGCCCTGGCCGGGGCGCTCGTACTCGCCGGGGGAGCGGTGATGTGGAAGTACAGACCCGCGCCGGCCGCGGCTCAGGGGCCCGCCGGCGGCACGGCCCAGCCCGGGGAATCGGCGCCGGACGCGGTGAGCGTGACGGTCGAGCCGGGCTCGCGAGACGCTCTGTTCAGCTTCAGGTCCGCCGAGCCGGCAACTTCGCGCATCGAGCTGTCGGGCCCCGCAGGCAAGCAGGTCGTCACCCTCGGCTCCTCCGCCCAGACCAATCACACGACCTGGGTGTCGGCCCTGACGCCGGAGACGCGCTATCGATTCCGGGTGATCCTCCGCTTCGACGACGGCCGCTCGCTCGCTTCCCAGGAGCAGGACTTCCAGACTGGCAAGTGACCGGTCGAGCAGGGCCCGCCTTTGATCGGTGCGCCCCGAGGGGTCCTCGCGAGCCGTCGAACGGGGGCGTCCCGAAGGGCCACGGGTGCGCGCGCGGTTCGTGGGGAAACTGGGAGGATCTCGACTTGCCTCTCGGG
>CAZSVK010000506.1:0-3889 GCA_964610245.1 uncultured bacterium | reverse complement strand
GCCGCCAGCCTGCACGAAGCGAGGATCTTCTCCAGACGCGCGCGAGGGAAGGGCACGCTGGGCCGCGCGCCCGAGAAGAAGACGACCCAGGCCGTGCCCTTCAGTTGCAGGTGGATGACGTCGTGCCACTTCCCGCACCTCGAGCGCTCGTTGAGATCCAGCCAGAAGCCGCTGCCGAAGGGTGTGGAGAACCTGCCGTGGCCAGCCAGGCTGCGCACGACCTCCTGGCGCAGGTCGAGGAGTCGATCGAGCTGGAGGACGCGAGAGGGCGCCGCCAAGGAGAACACCAGCCAGGGGCGCAGGTCTCGCAGTCTGGCGAACCCGGCCTCGTCCAGCCCGGCGTGCCGCGGGCCGGCTAGCAGCGCCCCGGCCAGCTCCTCGAGCGCCGCATCGGGCCGAAGGGGAGGGGACTCGGCCGGACACAGGACCAGGCGGCTGCCGTCCGCGAACCGCACCCGATGACCGATCCGGTCGTCGCAGGCCTCGATACCGGCCAGCTCGGCCGGGCCAAGTCGCATCCGCAGAGGACCGACCATGACGAGGGGAGCCCTCTCCGCATCCCGATCGGCGAAGGCCGTGGCCGCTCCGGTATCCGCCTCGCCCTGGGATTCGTCCGCCACCGGTCCGAACGGGAACGCCGGCAGGGGGGCCCAGCGCGCGAGGAACTCGAGATGCGTGCCCAGCACCGCGCCCATGGCTAGAACGGCGAAGACCAGCCCCGGCCGGAGCCGCCAGGGGCTTCCCGCGGCCTTGCCGTCTTCGTCCGTTGCCCTCGTCTTCGCCGGGGGCTCTCGCAGCCGCTCGGCGCCGATGGAGAGCGCCAGCTTCCGCATCGCTTCGCAGGTCGAGGGGATGAAGAGCGTCCGGCCCCCCACGCCCACCACGGTGCTCCAGTCGGACCCCACGCGGACCTCGGAGACCTGCTGGACCGGCACCGAAACGCGGCCCACCTCGAGCGTGACGCCATCGCAGCGGGCGGTTCGCGCCGAAGCGGCAAGAGCGAGCCGGTACACGGCCATCAGGTAGCCCCCGACCAGCAGTCCGAGCAGGCAAAGGGTCTGGACCGTGCCCACGCGCAGCCAGCCCTCCCGGTAACCCGCCACTGCCATGGCGACAGCCGCGGCCAGGGCCCAGGTTACGGCCCCGCTTCCGTCTCGAGAGGGGATTTCCGTCATCGTCGCTGGAGTGCTCCTTCCGCGAGCCGCGGATAACAAGGAACTGGCCGGAACTCGCGATTCCACCCGGCGACTCCGGGGGCACGATTTCGGGTAGACTCGCGAGGCCGCGGCCGCCGCCGCACGAGTGCCTTGACCGCGAGACTTCGCGGTCCCGGATAGCCATGGCGCGCCTTCTCGTCTCGGGCCTGATCAACCTCGAAACCACCGTCCGCATCGACGGCTTCCCTCTGGGCTACTCGGCGGTGAACTACCCGTTTCATGGCGTCAGCAGCACCGTTTCGGGAGTCGGCTACAACGTCGCCAAGGCGCTGACGACCCTCGGCGACCGCGTCGCCTTCCTGTCAGTCGTCGGCCACGACCTGGCGGCCCGGATGGTCTTCCAGTCGCTCGAGGACGATCGGATCGACCCGCGGTTCGTGGTGGCGGCCACGCACCGGACCGCGCAGTCGGCCATCCTCTACGAACCCGGCGGCCGCCGCCAGATCCACGTCGACCTGAAGGACCTGCAGCAGACGCACTACCCGGCTGGACCGTTCCAGGAGGCCCTGCGGTCCTGCTCCCTGGCCGTCCTTTGTAACATCGGCTTTTCTCGGCCCTTCCTGGCGGCCGCGGACGACGCGGGCGTCCCCGTGGCCACCGATGTGCATGCCATCGCGGACGTCGACGATGCGTATAACGCGGACTTTATGCGAAGCGCCACGATCCTCTTCCTGAGCGACGAGAACCTGCCCTGCTCTCCCGAGAGCTGGGTCTGCCGGGCGCTCGAGAGGTACTCGCCCGCCGTCGTGGTCGTCGGCCTCGGCAGCGCCGGTGCGCTGCTGGCCGTGCCGGCCGACCGCTTCCTCGGCCGCTTTCCGGCCGTTCAAACCCGGCCTGTCGTGAACACGATCGGAGCCGGCGATGCCCTGTTTTCCTGCTTCGTGCACGAGTACTCGCGATCGGCTGACCCCTACGAGGCGCTCCGCAAGGCGCAGATCTTCGCCTCGCACAAGGTTGGTGCCGTAGGCGCCGCCGAGGGCTTCCTCGACGAGGCCGCGCTCGAGGAGCTGGCCCGCTCCGCGCCCTGACCGCGAGCCACATCTGGCGATGCTCCGCAGCGTTCCCCGACCGATGGAGGTGTCCATGTTCGCTCCCGGAGAGAGCGCGCTCTTGCCCCTGGTCCTGTGGCTCGCCACCGCGTTGCCGGCGAGCGGCCAAGCCGTCCCGCCCCCCGCCGGCGGCGTCCTGCCGACCCTCTCCGTCACCGCCACGGCCTCCGTCACCGCAGTGGCCGCCCCGAGGCTTCCACACCGGCCGGGCTTCGCGCGCCGTGGCTCCATCCTCGATCGCAACGGGCGGGTGCTCGTCGCCGACACGTCCTGCTGGGAGGTCTCGCTGCGCTACGAACTCCTGGCCGCCCGGGCCGATCCGAAGCTGGCGAAGGCGCAGGCCGACTACCTGCTGGCCGTGGCCTCCCATCGCTCCATCCAGGCCTTCGGCACCAAGGGCCCACCCGAGCGGATTGCCGAGGAACTCGGCGGACGCATCGAGGCGATGTGGGAAGCGCTGGGCCGCCTGACCGGCCTCGACGACGAGGAGCTGACGCGCAGGGCGCAACGGCACGTCGCCCAGGTGACCCGGCTGGAATCCGCGGTCGCGCGGGCGCACGGCCAGGATCGCAAGCTGGCTGCAGAGAAGGGCTTTCGCTTCCTGGCGAGGGTGGACGGCCGGGAGGCAGGTGAACGGCTTGCCAGGGAATTCGCTGATTGCACGTGGATGAGGCTCGCCCCCACCTCGGCGCGTCTCGCTGGCGACGCGGTGTCGCTGGTGCATGTGCTCGGCCAGATGGGCAAGGCCGACGCCCGGATGGTCTCCGCCGACCCGCTTCGGGCCGAGCCGGAGCGCGCGCTGGTCGAGGGCGATCCCTGCGGCATCTCCGGCGCGGAGAGGCTGGCCGACACCAAGCTGCGCCCCTGGCTGGACGCCGCGGGCAGACCCCACGAGGGAGCGGACGTCGCGATGACGCTCGACGCCGACCTCCAGCGCCGGGTTTACGCCGTCCTCGAGAAGGCGGTGACGAAGTCCCAGAACCCCTGTGGCGGTGCGGCGGTCGTGCTCGACGTGACCTCGGGGGAAGTGCTGGCGCTGGTCAGCTATCCCGGCCATGCCTACGACCTATCGCTGGCCGAGAGCCAGCGGCTGCTGGACGAGTCGCGCTGGACCCCGATGCGGTTCCGAGCAGTCTCCAGCCAGTTCCCGCCCGGCTCGACGATCAAGCCGGTCACGCTCTACACCTCGCTGGCCGAAGGAGCGGTGACCACGCAGACGCGCGTGAAGTGCACCGGCAGGTTCAAACAGCAGATTCCCGACGCCTTCCGCTGCTGGGTCTTCAATCGCTCGGGAGATACGCACGGCGTGGAGGACGGCGAGGAGGCGCTGCGGGACTCCTGCAACATCTTCTTCTTCACGGCTGGCGACACGCTCGGAGCCGAGGCACAGATCGCCGCGCTCGGCCGGATGGGCGTGGGTGTGACTCAGGGGACGGGGCTGCTGGAAGAGAGCACCGGGGTGCTGCCGACCCCCGAGTGGCTCGCAATGCACCGCAAGAGCGCTCCCCGGTATCGACGGGCCGACGCCTGGAACTACGCTTTCGGGCAGGGCGAGCTGGCGGTGACGCCGATGCAGATGGCCAATATTGCGGCCACCCTGGCGCGGGGCCACTTCGAGCCGGT
>CAZSVK010000505.1:0-3894 GCA_964610245.1 uncultured bacterium | reverse complement strand
CTCGCGGCCCGGGAACCGGGGGAACAGCGAGCCGGGCAGGTGGTGGAGCGTGCCGAACGGACACATCCAGCCGCAGAACCAGCGCCCCAGCAGAAGCGTGGGCAGCAGCAGCCAGAGCGCCCACGTCAGGTTGCGGTAGACCGTCGAGGTCGAGAACGCCGTCGCCAGCGCCACGAGCGGATCCAGCTCGAGAAACAGCGAGACCGGGTAGCCCCGGAGCCGGCTGAACCAGGTCACCCAGAAGAGGAACAGGAACAGCGCCAGGAAGAACGCCTGCGTTAGCACACGCGCGTCGGTGATGCGCATCGCGAAGCGGGCGGCCATCGGGCGAGCCTCGGCCTCGGGATCGGTTGCGGCGGGCGGCGGCGCGCTCATACGGTCAGCTCCCGGTAGGGCAGCGTTCGCCAGGCGCGCTTGCCGGCCCCCAGCGACTCGGCCAGCGCCAGATAGGCCAGGCGGGCCGGATCCCGGCCGAGGAGCATCTCGTAGCCGTAGGCGTCGGCGGCGACCTGGTCGGTGGCCACGACGAGCGTGTCCAGGCGCTTCACGTCGTCCAGGCTGCCGCCGGTCGGGCCGTTGCTGACGAGGGCGCGCATCGCATCGAGGATGACCAGCGTGGGGCGCATCATCAGCGCCAGCTCCGCGACGATCTCGTGGATCTGCTGGTGGAACTGGTTGCGCCGGCCGCCGAGCAGTCCGTACCAGTTCTTCATTGTCATCGAGGCACTCGCCAGGTTGTGATCCTTGAGCGGCGCGATGCCGATGACGCGGTCGGCGTCGGCGAACGGCCGGTGGAACATGGGCCAGCGGGCGATGAGCCGCGCCCCGTCTACCTCCAGCAGGCGGAATTGCGAAGGCGACGGAAGGATGACGCGAGCGCCGGCCTCCTCCGCGGCCGCCTGGATGCCGCTGCGGTGGAAACAGCCCTCGGGCGAGTTGATAGGGTTGTCGGCGACGCGGACCTCCTGCGCTCCCGCGGCGACCGCAAGTTGCGCGGCCGCCGCGAGCACCTCCGGGCTGGTCGTGGCGCCGAGGGAGGGAAGCCGATCGAACGCGACGTTGGGCTTGAGGACCACGCGCTCTCCGGGGCGGATGAACCGCTCCAGGCCGCCCAGCGCGTCGAACGCCGCCTCCAGCATCCGGCGCGGCTGGGTGCCGTGGACGATCACGAGCACCGGCAGACCGGGGCGCCCGGGCACGGCGAAGCCGCCTGCCGGCAGGCGGACCGTCTCGGGTCGGTCGACGGCCGAGGCCCCGGTCGGATCGTGCAGGAGCTTGAAGGCGGCCCCCAATCCCGCGGCCGCGGCGGCCAGGCGAACGCCTCGCGTCAGCACCTCCCGGCGGCTGGCGAGCCGGGGCTGGGGCGCGGGGGGGCGGGATGTCTCGTTACGGGCCGTGAGGACCTCCTGACCGGGCGGGTGGTCTGTCGGATCTCCCGCAAGTGAGGGGCCAGCAACGTCATTGTACGAGTGGTTCTGTCGGAAGCGCCGCTGGTCCCATGGCTTCAGCGTGAACCCTGCCTGCAAACCTCGACAGCTATCACAGAGACGCAGAGGCACGGAGACACAGAGAAGAAGGCAGACCGTCTGGAATCAACTCCCCCTCCGTGTCTCTGTGTCTCTGTAATTGGTCAACTTCGTTCTGCCGTCGAAGTCTTGCGCTCTCTGATGATGTGGCCGAGAGGTAGATCGTTCCGCCTCGCCGGTACTACTGTGCCGCTTGCGGTCTTGCCCCGAGCGCCTTGCCCAGGAGCGCGCAGGCGACCCCCGCGGCCTCGGGGTCGTCCGCTTCGGTCACGCCGGCCACGAAGCGGCCCGCGACGAAGACCCACTCCCAGGTGTCGAGCAGCGCGACCTTGACCGCGAAGGTCCCCGGTGGGGCGTGGGCGAGCTGGGGTTCCGTCGCGGGCTTACCCTGAGTTGCCAGGAAGCTCCGGTAGCGGGCGCAGATCGAACTCGCGGCCGCGGCGTCCGGCGCCGCGAACAGGAAAGCGGTCACGCGTGCGGGGCCGGCGGGCAGCGAGGCCAGGTAGATTCCCTTGAAGTACTCCTGTCCGAGCCCGTCCTGGGCCTGGTACTGGAGCGTGGCCGGGTCGGCCCCGAGCGAGAGAAGGGGGTTGGAGGCGGGGCTCCAGGAATCGGGGGCCTCGAGCATCCCCGACGGCAGGAGCGGGGATGCGCCGGCAGCGGCGGCCGGGCCCGCGGGCGAGGGGAGGGGAGCCGAGGAGGGGGTGGAAGTCGCCACCGGCGCCAGGCCGGCCAGTTTGCCGGCAGCGGCGGCGAGCGCCGCCTCGACCCGAGGACTGGCCTCCGAGCCGACCAGGCGGACGTAGTGGGCCCCCGCGAGGAAGTAGAGACCGTTGGGGGTGACCGTGCGGTCGGCAGCCGCCGGAGCCCGGGTAGTGAGTCCCTGGCGTTCGGTGGCGAGGACTCCGTAGGCGTCGAGCGGGCTGCCCTGCAGGAAGACCTCGACGTCGAGCCTGGCCGCGGGCGAGGTCGAGGAGTCGTAAGAGACGGCCCACAGTTCGCGGAAATTGTAGGACTTGTAAAGCCCTTCGCGGCCGTCGATCTTCTCGTAGAGGTTGTCCGGGCCGAAGGACTGGACCTCGCCGTCGCGCTGCCAGCCGGGGCCGCAGAGCCCGGTGCCGAGCAGGTCCGAGACGCTGGCGGTCTCAGAGATGACAGGATGGCCGGGCCGCGGTGCGAGCCGGACCGCCGGTGTTCCCGCGGGCGAGCGCTCGGACGGGCGGAAGAGTTCCGGATTGGGCCGGTTGCCCCGGTCGCGCACCCAGCCGGCGACTCCGAGCAGGCCGAACAGGATGGCCGCAATCACGAGCTTCTCGCGCGGGCGGGAGCTGGCGGCGGGCCCTCGATGCAGGAAGCTCACGGGGCGATGGCGTGGGTCGTCGTGGAGGGCTGGAGGTCGTGGCCGAGCGCCTCGGCCAGCCGAGGCTCGACGACCAGTCCGGCGGCCAGATTCTCCCGGATGAAGGACGAGGCCTTGCGTCGATCGGCGGCCGACACGAGGCCTGTGGCGAGCCCGACGGCCGCATAGGCGCGCGCCTCCGGGTCCTGGCTGAAGAGGACGCGCTCGACCATCGCGGCGGAGGGGCGCAGGCCGGCCAGGGCCAGATACTGGTGGGCGCGCAGCCGCAGGGGGCCCGGCCACGCTCGATCGTCCGCGTGCTCGGTGACCCAGGCGACGCAGGCGGCGTCGGTCGTTCCCAGGACCGCCCTGGCGATCAGGCGATCGAGGACGAGTTCGTCCGGCGGACCGGCGCAGCCATCCCGAGGGCCCTGGGCCGCGGTGAGGGCAAGGTGGAGGCGGGCGGAGGATCGCTTGATGCGCAGGTCGGTCTCGGTGACGGGCTTGCGGGAGCGGCAGATCGCCGCCAGGTCGAGGTCGGGCATCGAACCGGCGGGCGGCGGGCCCTGGTTGAGGAGTGCCTCGAGCCGGATGAAGGCCTCTTCGGAGCCCTGGGCGACCAGGGTCCAGAGGAAGGGCCAGCGCTGGTCGGCGGAAAGCTCGGGAGCGTGGGTGAGGAGGGAATCCTGCTCGTTGGCGATCACATCCTCGAGGAGGCGCAGCGTGGCCCTGAAGTCGCCCGGGGCGCGGGCCTTGTCCCACCACTGGGCCGCGGAGAGCTTCGTGTGTCTGGGCCGGAGGAGGTGCAGGGCCACGGTCGCGAGACGCCAACGGAGGGTCCACAGAGCGCCGGCCAACAGTAGCGCCACCGAGTAGAACACGATTCGCCGCCGAGTGAAGAAGCGCATCGCGGAGCAGGGTAAGGCCGGCGGAGAGGCGTTGTCACCCTGCAAGTTGAGAGAGGAGGCGCGCGTAGAAAGTGGGAAGCCGCGCTGGTACGAGTTCTGCCGGGGACGCTGTCCCCGGGCC
>CAZSVK010000504.1:1091-3895 GCA_964610245.1 uncultured bacterium | reverse complement strand
CCGGGTCCAGGGGGGGGCACCCCTCCTGGCAGGGGTTCGGGGACAGCGTCCCCGACAGGCTACTGAGTTCGATTCTCGGGCGGCCTCTCGCCGCCCGCCGCCGCGAGCGCCGCGGGATCGCCCTCCTCATCGTGCTCTCGATCATCGTCCTGCTGTCGACGATGGCCTACAGCTTCCACGACCTGGTCTCGTCCAACCTGGCGATCGCCCGCAAGGACGTCGACCGCTTCCGCTCCCTGCAGCTGGCCCGCGCCGGTCTGAACCTGGCGTTGACCCTCGTCAAGCTCGACCCCCAGTTCGCGAGCGGCGCCTACACCTTCCTGCCCGACCCGGCCTACCAGGCCCGCCAGGCCCAGGCCGGCGCCGACCTGAACAAGCTCGAGCAGGTCTACATGATGCTCCGGGCGAGCGAGGAGAGCGGTATGCCGCTCGAGAACGGCTCGGTCGCGGTCCTCATCCGCGACGAAGGCGCCCGCCTGAACCTCAACGCCTGCGCCGGCATCCCCGAGGGCGCCGCCTACCTCCAGAACCTCTTCCGCGTGTGCAACGTCCGCAAGCGCAAGAAGCTCCTCTTCTCGGACACGGCCGCGGCCGACGACGTGAGCCAGCAGCTCACCAACGCCATCCTCGACTGGATCGACTCCGACAGCAACGCCCGCTCCGAGGGCGCCGAGTCGAGCTGGTACGGCAGCCAGACCCCGCGCTACCGGCCCCGGAACGGATTCCTCGAATCGATTGACGAGTTGCTGCTGGTGCGGCACATGGATCGATCGATCATGGATGGCGTCAAGGGCGACGACCGCGACCCGGGCTCTCTGGGCATCCGCCAGTTTCTCACCGTCCACGGCAACAACCCGGCGATCAACGTGAACACCGCCGAGCCGGTCGCGCTCAAGGCCCTTCCGGGTATCTTCGAGAGCCAGAATCGCGAGACCATCGTGGCCAAGCTCATCTCGAACCGGCCCATCCGAGACGCCGGAACCCTCAACTCCCTCCTCGCCGAGACCGACTCCACCGCCCAGACCCGAGCCACCCGATTCATGACCCTTCGCAGTAACATGCTCAGGCTCAAGGTCACGGCCCACCTCGGCTCGTACGACGGCCTGGTCGAGACCGTCATCGTGCGCGATCCGGCCGGTTTCATCCGCACCCTCTACTGGAAAGAACAATGAAGGTCCTCGGCGTCGACATCGGCTCCAGCGAGGTCAAGACCGTCCTTCTCGAGGCCGGCCTGACGGGCGGCCACAGGGTCACCGCCGCCGCCGCCATTCCGGTCACCGGCGACGATCGCGCCGCAGCCGTGGCCGTGGCCACGCGAGGCAGCTTCGACCTGGTGGTGCTCTCGATCGACCGCAAGGCGGTCGTCACGCGGAACCTCACGCTTCCGTTCAAGGAGCTGGCGCAGGTGGCGAAGGTCGTGCCCTTCGAGGCCGAGAGCCATCTCCCGTTCACCGCCGACAAGGGCTACATCGATCACTGTGTCGTCGACACCGGCAGACCCGCCGGAACCGACGTGCTGGTCTTCGCCATCAGCCAGAAGGACTTCGACGCCCAGCAGCAGGTCTGGGAGGCCGCCGGATTGCCCGGCCACACGCACCAGGTCGACAGCTTCGCCATCGTCAACGCGCTGCTGTCGCTCGGCGCCGTGGCGGCCGAGGAGACGGTCGCCGTCGTCGATTCGGGCCACACCAAGACCTCGGTCGAGATTCTCCGCAGCGGCCGCCTCGCGTTTTCTCGCTGCATCAACCTCGGCGGGGAGTTCCTGACCCGGAGCCTGGAGCGAAGCCACGGGATCTCCGCGGTCGAGGCCGAGGAGCGCAAGTTGAAGCTGGCCGGGGAACCTGCAGACCACCCGGACTGCAAACTGGCCACCGACGCGATGGAGAAGCTCGCCGGCGAGTTGAAGTTCACCTTCCTCTCGTACCAGGCCGAAGGGGCCGCTCCCGTCTCGCGCATCGTGCTGACCGGCGGCAACGCCCGGCTGCCCGGTCTGCGCGAGCTGCTCACCGCCAGGCTCGGTGTGCCTGCCGTCCCGGCCGAGTCGGCGCGACCCCTACCGGAGGCGCTCGCTTCCGACCTCGGGCGACTGGCCGGCGCCTACGGGATGGCGCTCTCCGGGCTGGCCACGGTCACTCCGTGGGGAGCTGGCAGGAACCACGTTCACACCGACTTTCTCAAGGAAGGCCGCTCGTTCTGGAAGTACCACCGCAAGAAGATCTCGACCGCCATCACGGGCCTGCTGGTGCTGGCGCTGGCCTACGCGGGCTGGCAACTCTACGAGCTGCGCCGTCTCTCGAGCGAGACCGCAAAGCTGGACGCCGAGATCGCCTTGGAACTCGAGGGCATCAACAAGGCCAACCAGGGCCGGGGACGCAAGAGCATCGTCGCAACCGACCTGACCGCGGCCACGCGCGAGGCGACTCGAAGGCTGGGGATGCTGCAGAAGCCGCCGACCAGCAACATCGGGATCCTCAACGAGATCAGCCGCCTGGTGCCGCGCGGCCCGAGTTTCATCATTCGAGCGTTCAGCGTGGAGAGCGGCCTGGTGACCGTTCAGGCCGACACGATCAGCAACGACTCGGCCGACCAGATCACCGAATCGCTCAAGAAATCGAAGACCTTCGACGGGGTCCGGAAGACCGAATCGGGCCCGTCCCCCGAACTGAACCCCGGCGTGAGGTTCAAGATCCAGTTCAAGGTGATGACCTGAGATGCGCCTCTTCGACCTCGAACTCGACCGACGCCAGGCCGCGATAGCCGGAGGATGCGTGGCCGGCATCTGGCTCTACTTCTCGCTGATCACC
>CAZSVK010000504.1:0-1081 GCA_964610245.1 uncultured bacterium | reverse complement strand
CACCGGACCGAACGGCGAAAGGTTGGCCGAACTTCGGGAGGCGCTCGCTACCCGCACGCAGCAGGTCGAGCAACTCGCGACCCTCAAGGCCAAGCTCGCCGAGATCGACAAGCTGACCAGCCAGGCCGACAACTCGCAGTCGATCGAGGCCCGGGTCGAGCGGGTCGGCCGGGAACTGGGGGTGTCTCCGGTGATCAAGAAGGTCGGAGACGGTTCGATCACCGAGCCCAACAAGGTCGAGGTCACGCTGCCCAACCTGTACCTGCGCAACCTCATCGACTTCATGAAGAAGATCGAGCAGTTCCCGGTGACGGTGCAGGTCCTGAAGCTGGAGATCACCAAGCAGCAGAACGTGGCCAACATCCAGCTCGTGCTGAGCGACCTGAACCTGTGAGACCGTGGGCCGCGGGCCGCAGCCTAACGTGAAGATTTACACAAAGACGGGGGACGCCGGCGAGACCGGCCTGTTCGGCGGGGGGCGGGTGCCCAAGTACGCCCCGCGAGTCGAGGCGTACGGGTGCATCGACGAGCTGAACAGCCTGCTCGGGATGGCGCGGGCCAGCTCCGAGGCCGCCTCGTTCGACGCCACGCTCGCTCGGCTCCAGGAAGAACTGTTACGGGTGGGCGCCGTCCTGGCCACGGCGGAAGGCCATGAGAGTGCGTTGCCCGCCGGCCTGCGCCCGGGCCGGGCGGCGGCACGCTGGCTCGAACGGGCGATCGATCGGGCAGAGGCCGAGCTGCCGCGGCTCACGGCGTTCGTGCTGCCGGGCGGCTCGCCGCTGGCGGCCCTGCTGCACGTGGCGCGGACCTCGTGCCGACGGGCGGAGCGGGCCGTGGTGGCTCTCTCGTCGCTGGAGCGCGTGCCCCCTGCCCTGCTGGTCTACCTCAACCGGGCCTCGGACCTGCTGTTCGTGCTGGCGCGCCTGGCGAACCACCGCGCAGGCCGGCCCGAGACGCTCTGGGAGCCCAGGAAGCGAGGGGCCAAGAAGGCGGGGAAGTGAAGAGGTTGAGAACCCTGTCGGGAGTTCCGCTCCCGAACCCTCGCCAGGGGTGATGTTCACCCCTGGACCCCCCGATGACT
>CAZSVK010000503.1:0-3902 GCA_964610245.1 uncultured bacterium | reverse complement strand
AGCCAGTCCTCGTTCGAGGACTACCCCTCGGCGCTCGATCGGGCCCTGGGCAAGCTGAAGGAGGGCATCCTGGCCGAGACCCGGGACGTCCACCTCGTGATGAACCCGACCTTCCTGATGGCGAAGATCATCGGGATGCCGGAGTTCGCCAAGAGCGACCTCGACGCGGTGATGAAGGACCGGCTCGAGCGCGACAGCGCGGTGTCGAACAAGCCCAACGGGCTGGGCGATTTCGCGACCGCTCACGTCCTGTACGACAAACTCAAGGAAGACGACAAGGTCGACGAGCAGAGCGACATCGCCGTCCTGGCGGTGTTGATCGAAAGGGCGATTCACAAGTCGCTGACCGATCTGCTGAGCAAGCACGACCTTGGCATGGCCGGCCTCTGGAGCGAGATTGTCGCGCTGGCTGGCCTGATGAAGCGGCACGACCCGCAGGCTTTCGGCGGCTCGGTCGCCGTGGTGAACGTCGGCCATAACCTCACGACCTTCCAGATCTTCAGTGTTGTGCGCGGTCTGTCGTCCCCCGCGATCTACACCGCCGGCCAGCAGCTCACCAAGGACGTGCTGGCGATCACCGCCGACGACACGATCGACTTCAAGCAGGCCGAGGAGCTGAAGCACCGGATGACCCTGGCGCCCGAGGATATCGACCCCTCGACGCTATCTCCTCTGGAAGCCCTGATCCAGACGATCTCGGAGAGCGCGGCGCTGAAGGAATTCAGCCTGGTGCGCAAGCTGGACATCAGCTTCGAGTACCTCAACGGCAACCTGAAGAAGCGAATCAACAAGGTTTACTTCACCGGCGGCACCGCCAACCTGCGTGGCTTCCTGCACCATATCAAGAGCAATACCTCGCTGCCCCAGGGCGAGCTGCTCGAGATCGCCGATCAGGTGAAACTCGCCGGCTCTCTGCCCGAGGACGAGGGCCGCGACGCCTGGATGAACTCGGGCTCCGCGATCGGCCTGGCCTTCGCCATCAAGGACGGGCTGATGCCGGACCTGAACCTGGTCCGGCGCGGTTCGGTCGGGTTCGACTTCAAGGACATCAAGAGCTTCCTGCTCAACAACAAGTACTACTCGACGCTGGCCGCGGAGGCGCTGGTCGGGCTGATCCTGCTCGGCTTTCTGGGCAATTCGTTCTACGAGGCCCACAGGCTGGCCGCGATGGCCAAGTCCACGCGCGATCAGAAGGCGGCCCGCCACAAGGAGCACCTGGAGCACCTCGAGAAGTTCTACCAGGGCGACGTGCCCGGCCTGCAGAAGGTCTTCAACGAGGCCCGTGGCTGGCTCACGTTCTACCGGACCGCGATGCAGCGCCGGGTCGACTGGACTCGCATCCTGCTGGAGATGGCCAAGGCGACCAAGTCCACGGAGATCGCCATCACCGAGGTCACCTACGACAACAACCCCAACAAGGACGAGAACCTCCTCAAGCCGATGAACGAGCTGCCCGCCATCGTCGTGCGCGGCAACGCGACGGTCGCCGAGCCGGTCAACGGCCTGGCCACCGCCATGAAGAAGAGCAACCTCTTCCGGCGTGTCGACGTGATGAAGATGGGCCGGGCCTCCCCCGACGCCTCCTTCGAGGGGTTCTCGTTCGAGATGGTACTGGTGCCGAAATGAAGCTGCCGCCGGCCTTCAAGGTCTTCACCAAGAGGGAGTGGTCCCGCATCCTCTACCTCGGAGGCGCGGTGCTCGCGGCGGTGGGCGGGCTCGTCTAC
This sequence comes from uncultured bacterium, assembly GCA_964610245.1. Taxonomy (GTDB): domain Bacteria; phylum Muiribacteriota; class UBA6191; order JACPRK01; family JACPRK01; genus CAZSVK01. Next base: position 2,178 of record CAZSVK010000503.1, on the reverse strand, counting down.
GGCATCGTGACCTCCCAGGCGCAGTACGAGGCGCTCGGGACCGAGATGGCCCAGATCCCGGAGGTCGACCCCAACCTCGACCTGTCCACCAAGCTCAGCAAGGAAGAGGGCAAGGTGATCGAGGTCCGGCGGGACAAATACCAGAAGATCCGCAAGAAGATCGACGGTTTCGTCCCGCGGGAGGGCGGCAAGCCCGCGCCGATGACCATCAACGACGTCGTCCTCAACATCCCTAAGGGCGTCGACGTCGAGAAAAGCGAACGTTATGCGGACGAGACCTTCGTCTTCACCGAGCGCGACTTTGCGACGCTCGGCTCGCTCACCGAGCAGAAGGTCATGGCGCTCCCGGTCTTCCGCTATCAGAGCGTGGCCTTCTCCTTCTCGCTGCGCTCGACCTTCTTCAATCTGCTCACCATGTTCAAGCAGCTGGACGAGGCAGGCGTGTACTACTTCCTGCGCCAGCTCAACATCCGGCAACCCACCGACGACCTGGGGCAGCCGATCGTGTCCAAGGAGCCCAAGCTCGTCGTCGAGATGATCGTCGGCAGCATCTACCTGCTCAAAGACCAGGGCAGCCAGCTTCCGGCGGGCGCCCAGCCCCCGAAGTGAGCCCGGGCTACCCCCATCCCCATCGTGAGAAACTCAGTCAATAGCCGGATCGCGGGGCTCCTCCTGCTCGCCGCCTCGAGCCTGCTCGGGCCGGGAGAGGATGCCCGGGCCGCCGAGGCCAGGCTCCTCAGCAGCGCACTCGGCACCACGAGCACCACTGAAGAAGAGGAGCTCTTCGACGCGATGGTCGAGAAGCTCAAGCCGACCAAGGTCCCCAAGAACTTCAAGGCCAACGACTGCTTCGTGATGAACTTCCCGAAGAAGCTCATCGTGAAGCCGGAAGTGGTCGAGACCCCGGTCGAGACGACCCCGGTCGCGTCCGAGCCGGTGCCCATCGACTTCGATCCCAACCAGGTCAAGCTGATGTTCGCCGGCGTGCGCGTCTCGAGCATCAGCATCACGCCCTCGCTCCGGATGGCCGTCATCAGCTACAACAACAGCTCGCTCCGCATCCACAAGGACGAGACGGTTCTCGGCCTCGTGAAGGTCGTCGAGATCGAGAAGGATCGCGTGCTGTTCCAGCCCAAGGACGTCCCGGCGGCGATCTGGGTCTACAGGGTGCGGCCCGGTATGCCGGCGCCGCTCGTCATTCCGGCCTCGGTCGACGCCACCAAGAAGGCCGAGGTCGCGGCGCAGTAGCCCGGCGCAGGCGACCGCTCGGAGCGCCGGCGTGCTCAGTCGTCGTCGTCGGACGACCCGCCGGGCACCTTGATGCTGGCCAGGTCGGGATCGCGGCTGATGATGCGCTGCAGCGACACCCGAGGGATACCGAGGATCTTGGCGGCCTGGGTCCGATTGCCCTGGACGCTGCGCAGCACCTGCTTGATGTGGTCGCGCTTCATCTCCTCGAGAGTGCTGTAGTCGCCCTTCTCGTGCATCGCGTCGAGCAGGATCGAGGGCACGTCGTCGAGGCTCAGCACCTTCTTCTCGGTCAGCACCACCATCTGCTTGACCACGTTCTCCAGTTCCCGCACGTTGCCGGGCCAGTCATAGCTCGCGAACACGCGCAGCACGTCCCGGTGATACCCCTCGACCGCCCGGTTCTCGACCGTGGAGTACTTCTTCAGGAAGAAGCTGGCCAGCACCGGCACGTCGGCAAACCGCTCCCTCAGCGGCGGGATCTTCACGTAGTTGACCCGGATGCGGTAGTAGAGGTCGTTCCGGAACCGCCCCTCCTCGACCATCTTGTGGAGGTTCTGGTTGGTCGCTGCCACGAGCCGGAAATCGACCTTCACCGGCTCGCGTCCGCCCAGGCGAAACAGCTCGTGCTCCTGGATGACCCTGAGGAAACCGGCCTGCATCGAGAGCGGCAGATCGCCGATCTCGTCCATGAAGATGGTGCCGCCCTCCACCGCCTCGAAGATCCCCAGCTTGCGAGCGTCGGCGCCGGTGAAGGCGCCCTTCTCGTGGCCGAAGAGGGCGTCCTGCAGCAGATCTTCCGAGAAGGCGGCGCAATTGATGGCCAGCATCTTCTTGGACTTGCGCAGGCTCTGCTCGTGGATGGAACGGGCGATCAGCTCCTTGCCGGTGCCGCTCTCGCCCTCGATCAGGACCGAGTTGGAGGTCGGG
>CAZSVK010000502.1:0-3927 GCA_964610245.1 uncultured bacterium | reverse complement strand
GGGAAGTACGCCTTGGCCCGCGCCATCTCGGCCTCGACGCTCTCGGGGCTACGGACGCGGTACCGGTGGCCACCGAGGGTCTGGGGCCAGAGGCAGAAGGTGCACTTCGAGCGGCAGCCGCGCCCGGTGTAGAGCGAGACGTAGGGATGGAGGAGGTAGCCGATGAAGTAACGCTCGATGTCGAGGTCGCGGCGGTAGACGTCGACCACGAACGGCAGCTCGTCCATGTCCTCGAGCGGGCGCCGCTCCGAGGCCGAGACCCGCGCCAGCGAGTCGACCGCGACCACGCTCAGTTCGTGCCCTCCCTGGGGGATCCGGGGGAAGAACGCCCGGAAGCGGCCACCGGGCTGCCAATCGAGCCGGGGCTCGGCCGGCTGACCGTCGAGGGTGAAACGCAGCGGCCGTCCGGCTGCCCGCCCCGCTGCCCACGCCGCCTCGCCCCGCACCGTCAGGTCCAGGGCGGTGAGCACCTCGCCGGGGTACGGGGCCAGGAGCTTCACGGAGGGTCGCGCCGTGGTTCCGAGGAAGCCCTCGATAGCCCGGGCGTAGCAGTTGGCCTCCAGCGCGGCAAAGCCGGGCCGGGCGGCGTAGCGCTCCCACAGCTCGATCGAGAGGTAGAAGGGCTCGCCCAGGACGGCGGGCCGGACGTTGTTCCTCAGGACCGAGAAGTTCGAGGGATAGAGCTGGCTCCGGGGCGAGTGGGTCAATCCGCGCAGACTCGCCAGCAGCCTCGCCCCGAGTTCGGGGCTGGCCTCGTCGTCGAGCTTCAGGTAGACCTCGCTGCGATTGCGATGCAAGAGATCCACCGGACCCAGATTGTCCGGTGTGGCGTTGTGATGGAGCGAGACGAAGAGGTCGGCCTCGACGTTCCCGGCCAGCGCGGCCCGGGCCCGCAACTCGTCCTTCAGGGGCGCCGGCCTGGCCAGCAGATCGCCGTCTGCCGTGCGGGTCATCACGACGGTGGCCCCCGACCGGGTCAGCTCGGCAGCCAGCGCCCGGGCCACAGCGAGGTTGAAGTCGGCCTCCCGGGTGCCCCCTGGCCCTACCATGCCCGAGGCGGTGCCGCCGTGTCCGGGGTCGAGCACGATCGTGCGTCCGGCCAGCGAGGGCGCGCCGGCGAGGAGCGGGACCGCCGCGGCGAGTGCGGCCGCCAGGAGCAGCACCAGCCGCGCGGCCGGACCGTTCATCGCTGGAACTCCCGGGTCTTGACGCGGTGCAGCATGTCCTCCAGCAGTCTGCGGTTTGCGGCGATCAGGTCGGCCAGCAGGCCCATCACGAGCGTCTGGAAGCCCATGATGAGCAGCACCGCGGCCAGGATCAGGGACTGGATGTGTCCGGCGTGGGCATGCAACATCCAGTACCAGACGAACCTGAGGCCCAGGATCAGCCCCGCCGCGCTGAGGAGCCCCCCGGCGTAGAAGAAGACCTTGAGCGGCTCGTACATCGCCACGATCCTCACGATCGTCCCCGCCGAACGCTTCAGGTAGGACGGGACGCTCCGGAACAGCCGCGATTCGCGCGTCTTGCGATTGGTGCGGATCGGCACCCACGTCACGCCGAGCCTGTTGCGGCCCGCCTGGATGATCGTCTCGAGCGTGTAGGAGAAGTCGGAATGCACGAACAGGCGGATGGCGGCCTGCCGGCTGAAGGCGCGGAAACCGCTGGTGGCGTCCGGCAGGGAAACCCCGGCCGCCGCGCAGACCACCCGGGTCCCCAGCCGCTGGAGCCGCTTCTTGAGCCAGCCGAACTCCGGGTGGTTCTCGATGTCGCGCGCGCCCACGACCATCTCGGCCTGCCCCGCGAGGATGGGGGCGATCAGCCTCTCGAGGTCGTGGGCCGAGTACTGGTTGTCGGCATCGGTGTTGACGATGACGTCGGCCCCGAGCTCGAGCGCCGCATCCAGGCCCGCCGTGAACGCGCGGGCCAGGCCCCGGGTCGACGAGAACCTCACGAAGTGACGAACGCCCGCCTCCCGGGCCACCGCCACCGTGTCGTCGGTGCAGCCGTCGTCGATGAGCAGCACCTCGATCTCGTCGATCCCCGGGAGTTGGGCCGGCAGATCGGCCAGCGTCCGGGGCAGGGTCTGCTCTTCGTTGAGACAGGGAATCTGGATGACCAGCTTCATGACTGCTCGTGGAAGCTCCGGACCGCCCGCGCGATCCGCAGCACCTCGTCCTCCGTCAGCTCCGGGAAGATCGGAGGCGAGAAGATGCGCGGGGCCAGCCGTTCGGCCACGGGGAACTGGCCGGCGCGGTAGCCGAGCGCCGCGAACGCCTCCTGGAGGTGCAGCGGCACCGGATAGTGGATGAGCGCCTGGATACCCTGGCCGGCCAGGTGGGTCAGCATCTCGTCCCGGCGTTCCGTACGGAGCACCATCTGGTGATAGACGTGGGTCCCGTACGACGGCACGGCGGGCAACTCGACGGCAGAACCGGCCAGCGCTCGCGCGTAGACGCCGGCCAGCTCGCGGCGGCGCGCGTTCCACCCCTCGAGGTGGGCGAGCTTGACCCTGAGGATGGCCGCCTGCAGCTCGTCGAGCCGGCTGTTGAAGCCGGTGACCGCGTGATAGTAGCGCCGGGTCTGGCCGTAGTTGCGAAGCATCTTCAGCCGGTGCGCCAGCTCCGGATCGTTCGTGAGCACCATGCCGCCGTCGCCCAGGGCGCCCAGGTTCTTCGACGGGTAGAAGGACCAGCAGGACATGGCTCCGAAGCCGCCGACGGGACGGCCTCGGTAGCGGGTGCCGTGGGCCTGGGCCGCATCCTCGACCACCGGCAGGCCGCGGGCGGCCGCGAAGGCGAGAATCGGGTCCAGGTCGGCCGGGAAGCCGTAGAGGTGAACCGGCACGATGGCCCGCGTGCGGGGAGTGAGGCGTCGCTCGAGGTCGGCCGGGTCGAGAGTCGCCGTCACCGGATCGACGTCGGCGAAGCACGGGGTGGCACCCGCGGCGGTCACGGCGATCGCGGTCGGGAAGGCGGTGTTGACCGGCACCAGCACCTCGTCGCCCGGACCGACTCCGAGCGCCCGGAAGGCGAGGTGCAGCGCATCGGTGCCGTTGCCGACGCCGATGCCGTGGGCGGCGCCGTGGTGGGCGGCGAACTCGCGTTCGAACGCCTCCAGCTCGGGACCGAGGATGAACCAGCCGCTCGCCAGCACCCGCTGCATCGCCCGGTCAAGCTCGTCCTTGAGGGCCGCGAGTTGCCTGTGGAAGTCACACTGCTGGATGGGGGGCGTTCCCTGCATCTGCACTCCTTGCGGGCTCACCAGTAGTGCTCCCGGTGCCAGCGGTAGTAGTTCACGGTCTTCTCCAGTCCCTCCCGGAACGAGGTCCGCGGGGACCAGCCCGTGGCACGCTGGAACTTGCCGAAGTCGGCGTAGTAATCGCCGATCTCGATCCTCTTCTTGTCTTCCGGGAAGGGGACATGGCGCAGCGTGCCACCTCCGGCCGCCTCGATTGCCAGCCGGGCCGACTCCGCCACGCTCACCGGCGTTCCCGAGCCGATGTTGTAGATCTGGCCGTTGGTCGCGGGTTCGGCGCCCGCCAGGAGCAGCGCCTCCACCACGTCGTCGACGTAGTTGAAATCCCTGAGCTGCTCTCCCTCGCCGTAGATGACGATCTCCTGCGAGTCGAGCGCCAGCCGGACGAACCAGTTGAGATAGCCCTGCCGCGAGTGGCGCATCTGGTGCCGGGGGCCGAAGACGTTGGTCAGCCGCAGCGAGGTGGCGCGGATCCCGTAAACGTTGTTGTACAGGATGTGGTACCACTCGCCTGCCATGTTGTTGATGCCGTTGGTGTCGGTCGGACACAACGGATGAGCTTCATCCACCGGGAGGTACTGTGCCCGGCCGTACTGGCCTCGGGTGCCGCTGAAGATCACCTTGAGCGCCGGATTGAAAGATCGGAAGAGCACACGTCTAGGGAAAGAGTGT
>CAZSVK010000501.1:0-3935 GCA_964610245.1 uncultured bacterium | reverse complement strand
CGGGGCACCGGGGCAGGGGCGGGGCTGTGACCCCGGACCCCTGACTCCTGATCCCTGACCAATATTGACTTCTCGCCGAAGTCATGATAGCATCGCCGGGTTCTGCTGCCGGCAGCGGACGGTCGGTCCGTGTCCGGCAGACTGTTTCCGTTTCTTCCGCAGACGATGTTCACAGCCCTCAGCGACAAGCTCCGCGCGACTTTCAAGAAGATGCGCGGCTACGGCACCTTGACGGAGGCCAACATCCAGGAGGCCCTCCGCGATGTCCGCATGGCGCTCCTCGAGGCCGACGTCAACTTCAAGGTCGTCAAGGGCTTCGTCGAGCACGTCCGCGAGAAGGCCATGGGCCAGACGGTGCACGTCAGGCTCAATCCCGGGCAGCAGTTCATCGGCCTGGTCTACGACGAGCTGGTCGCCATCATGGGCACCACCGTCGAGCCGCTCAGGCTCGCCCCTCAGCCACCCACCATCGTCATGATGTGCGGTCTGCAGGGCTCGGGCAAGACGACGACGACCGGCAAGCTGGCCAAGCTCCTGGCGGCCGACAAGCATCGCCCGCTCATGGTGGCGGCTGACATCAAGCGTCCCGCCGCCATCGACCAGCTCGAGACGCTCGGCAAGCAGCTCGGCATCCCGGTGTTCAGCGACCGCAAGTCGCATGACCCCGTCGACATCTGCCGGCGCGCCTACCAGTTCGCCCTGCTCAAGGACAACGACCTGGTCATGCTCGACACCGCCGGCCGGCTCCATGTCGACGAAGAGATGATGCACGAGCTGGAGCTGGTGTCGGCCCAGGTCCATCCGCACGAGGTCTTGCTGGTCGTGGACGCCATGACCGGTCAGGACGCCGTCCGCGTGGCCGAAGATTTCAACCGGCGCCTCGAGCTGTCGGGCATCATCCTGACCAAGCTCGACGGCGACGCCCGCGGCGGCGCGGCCCTCTCGGTCCGTCAGGTCACCGGCAAGCCGATCAAGTACGTCGGCGTCGGCGAGAAGCTCGACGCCCTGCAGCCCTTCCATCCCCAGCGGATGGCCAGCCGCATCCTGGACATGGGCGACGTGCTGAGCCTGGTCGAGAAAGCGCAGTCGGAGGTCGACGAGGGTCAGGCCCGGAAGATGACGGGCCGGATGTTCGCCGGCGACTTCAACCTCGAGGATTTCCTCAGTCAGCTCGAGATGCTCAACAAGATGGGGCCCATCGGCAAGCTGCTCGAGATGCTGCCTGGTTTCGGCGAGGTCTCGAAGATGCAGGACTTCAAGGTCGACGAGAAGCAGATGGGCCGCACCAAGGCGATCATCCAGTCGATGACGTTCAAGGAGCGCCGCAAGCCCGACGTCCTCAACGGCGGCCGTCGCCTGCGGATCGCGACCGGCAGCGGCACCTCGGTCCAGGAGGTCAACCAGCTGCTCAAGCAGTTCGGTCAGGCCAAGAAGATGATGAAGCAGTTCGGGGACATGTCCAAGAAGAAGATGAAGGGCATGAAGTTCCCCATGCCGTTCTGAAGCACGGCACGTTACCCTCTCAGTTCGAATCTCGAGGCCTCGAACCCTCGAGCCTCAAGCCTCAAGTTGTTTCCCGGCGGTCCGGGTGCCCCGCGGTCGGGGTCCTCGGGCCGGTACGCCAAGAAAGGAAGAGTCCATGGCAGTCAGTTTGCGCCTCCGCCGCGTCGGTACGCACAAGAAGCCCTTCTACCGCATCGTGGCGGCCGATTCCCGCTGTCAGCGGGACGGACGTTTCATCGAGAACGTCGGAATCTATCACCCGATGGATCGCCCGGCGAAGGTCCAGATCGATGAGGAGCGGGTCCGCTACTTCATGAAGAATGGCGCCCGCATCAGCGAGACGGTCAAGGCCCTCTGCAAGCAGAAGGGCATCCGGTTCTGAACCGGACCGCGATCTGGAACCCACCGAGTTACCCCCTTCCCTCGAACCCGAATCGATCATGACCTCAGCCGGTCTTCTAGCCGTCGGCCGCATCATCGGCGCGCACGGCATCCGCGGAGAGCTCAAGGTCCAGTGCTATCTGGACGATCTGGGCCAGCTCGTCGACCAGGACGAGTTGTCTCTCGAGCTGCCCGGTGAATCGGCCGCGAGCCCTCGTCCCGTGGAAGAGGCCCGCCCGCACAAGGGCGCCGTCCTCGTCAAGTTCCAGGGGATCGAGACGCGCAATGCCGCCGAGGAGCTGGTGGGCCGTGAAGTCTTCCTTCCGGAAGATCGCATGCCGCCCGTGCCCGCGGGCAGTTTCAAGCTGAAGAACCTGCTGGGGCTGGCCGTGATCGATGGCAAGGGTCGCCCGAGGGGCCGTGTCCAGGACGTCGACCTGATCGGCGCGCAGGGAATCGTCACCGTCGTCCTCCAGGAGGGCGGCCTGGTGATGATGCCCTTCGTCGGCGAGTATGTCGGCAAGGTGGACCTCGAGAGCGCGACGCTCCGCGTGACCGAGGCGTTCGAGCGGCTGCTCACGCCCGAGGAGGTGGGCCGGTAGCCATCGATCCGTCCACCTCGGGCGCGCTAGCCCAGCGCTTCGACGTCGTCACGATCTTCCCGGGTCTCTTCGAGGCCTTTGCGAAGACCAGTATCGTGGGACGCGCTGCCGCCAAGGGCCTCGTGGAACTCTACTTCCACGACCTGCGCGAATACTCCACCACCAAGCACCGCACCGTGGACGACTACCCCTTCGGCGGGGGAGCCGGGATGCTGATGGGGCCGGAACCCTTCTTCAGGGTGACGGAGACCATCGGTGAGAAGGTGCGGGCGGAGGGCCGGCAGCCCCATACCGTGCTCTTGAGCCCGGCGGGCGCCCTGCTCACCCAGGAACGGATCAAGCAACTCTCGAGGCTGCCGCAGATCACCTTGCTCTGCGGACACTACAAGGGCGTCGACGCCCGGGTCGAGACCATCGTCGACGAGGAGCTGTCGATCGGAGACTACGTGCTCTCCGGAGGCGAGATCCCGTCGATGGTCCTGATGGATGCCGTGATCCGGCTCCTTCCCGGGGCGGTCGGAACCTTTGAGTCGGTTGAGGAAGATTCTCATTACGACGGACTGCTGGAGGTCCCGATGTACACCAGGCCCGCGGTCTTCCGCGGACTGGAGGTGCCCCCGGTGCTGTTGTCGGGACACCACGCCAACATCGTGGAGTGGCGCGAGCGGGTCGCTCGCGAGCGAACCCGCCAGAGGCGCCCGGATCTCTGGGACAAATTCACTTTGAACGAAGCACGAGCCGCCCAGGCGGGGACAGCCCCAGGCCGCTCGACGCAGGAGGTAGAGGAAGATGAACTTCATCGAAAAGCTGGAACGGGCCGAGATGGCCAAGAGGAAGCGCCCTGACTTCCGCGCCGGCGACACCGTCAAGGTGCACGTCAAGGTCGTGGAAGGCGACAAGGAGCGCATCCAGGTGTTCGAAGGCCTGGTCATCTGCCGGCAGGGCAATGGCAAGCGCGAGACCTTCACGGTCCGCAAGATCTCGGCTGGCATCGGCGTCGAGCGCGTCTTCCCGCTCTACTCGCCGGTCATCAAGAAGATCCAGGTCACCCGCGAAGGCACCACCCGGCGCGCCCGCCTGTACTACCTGAGGGATCGCATCGGCAAGGCCGCTCGCGTCGCCGGCAAGGTCGGCCGCAAGGGCCGCAAGGGCACCATCCACGTCCCGGGCGAGGACACGCAGGAAACCGCCGCTCCCGCCGAGGGCGAGACCGCTCCGGCCGAAGGCGCCTGAGATTTGTTACTGGCACAGGAGTTTTCTCTTGGGGGCTCTGCCCCCAAACCCCTGCCAAAGGGGCTGGTCCCTTTGGAATCCCATTTGACTGGCGAAAGCTCTTGCTGCTCTCGGAGTTCCGAGTTCCTCGGAGCGCAGCCGGAGTCTGTCCTCGTTTTCTCATCGCCGGGTCCAGGGGGCGGCTCCCCCCCTGGCAGGGGCCCGGGGGCAGAGCCC
>CAZSVK010000500.1:246-3958 GCA_964610245.1 uncultured bacterium | reverse complement strand
TCTCCCCTGGCGTGGGTTCGGGAGCGGAGCTCCCGAGAGACAAGTCGAAGTTCTCTCTGCTTTCCCACGAACCGCGCGCGCACCCAGCCTCGGATAGCGGATTGACAAACCTGCAACTGCAAGTAACATTTCCTTGGACCCCAGGGGGTCACCAAGAGAATAAGAGCGGAAGATCGGATTTCCGGTGCTCCGGGGCGGAGGCGCCGTGGGTGGCTGTATTGCCGCATTGGACTGCGGCACAAGTTGGATGAAGGGGGCTATTGTCGGCACCTCCGGCGAAACGCTGGGGGCGGCGTCTCGGCGATCGAGCCTCGTGGCCGTGCCCGGCGGCGGGCTGGAGGTCGATCCGGGGGCGCTGCTGAAGCAGGCTGAAGCGGTGCTGCGGGAGTCTCTCGAACGATCGCGCGTGGCGCCGGGCGAGGTGGCTGCCCTGGCGGTGACCAACCAGCGGGCGACGACCTTCTTCCTCGACGGCCGGGGGCGGCCTCTCGGGCGGGGCCTGTCGTGGCAAGACCTGCGCGGAGGCGACGCCTTGGTCCGGCCGGGCAATCGCTTGACCGCGCGCAGGTTCCGCGGGCTGACGGGGTTGCCGCTCAGTCCCGTGTTCAGCGTCGGGAAGCTGGCGTGGCTTCGCCGGGCCGAGCCCGAGCGCTTTCGGTCGATCGCGCGCTTCGCGCTGGTCCAGGATCTGGTCCTGCACCACCTCGGGGCCGAGGGCTTCCCCTGCGATCTCTCGAACGGTTCGCTCACGGGGCTCCTCGACGTGGCCGGCCTGAGCTGGAGCGCGGAACTCCTCGACTGGGCCGGGGTCGAGGCGAGCCGGCTTCCGCAACTGGTGCCGTCGGCCACCGCCGTCGGCCGGCTGGCTCGCGACGTCGCCTCGCGCACCGGGCTGCCGGCGGGTCTGCCGCTGATCTCGGGCGGGGGCGATCAGCAGTGCGCCGGCGTGGGCGCGGGAGCGATCGAGCCGGGCGTGGTCGAGCTGACCCTGGGAACGGTGGCGACCCCGCTCTGCTGCACCACGGAGCCGGTGTTCGACGCCCGTGGCCGGCTGAGCTGTGGCGTCCACGCGGTGCCTGGGCGGTGGGAGCTGGAGGGGCTGCAGACCTCGGCCGGCTCGTCGCTCGAGTGGGCGGCGAAGCTGTTCAACGGCGGTCGCAGGTTCCCGGAGAGAGTATTCTCCCGGGTCGAGCAGGTGCCTCCCGGCTCCGACGGCATCCTCTTCCTGCCGTATCTGGCGGGGCCCTCGGCGCCGCGGTGGCGCGAGGGATCGGCCGGGGCCCTGATCGGCCTGAGGCTGGGGCACGGCAAGGCCGAGCTTCTCCGGGCGGTGCTGGAGGGCATCTCGCTGCAGACGCGCGAGATCCTCGAGGCGCTGGCCGGACTGATCGGACCGGTGCGGGAGGTGCGGCTCACAGGGGGCGCCAGCTCGATCGGCGCCTGGAGCCGGATGCAGGCGGACGTCCTGGGCGTGCCGGTGGCCACCCTGGAGAACCCGGAAGCGACGCTCGTGGGTGCCGCGATCCTGGGGGCCTGTGGCGCCGGCCTCTTCGGCTCGGTGGCCGAGGCGGTCGGCCGGATGGTCCGCATCAAGGAGCGGCACCGGCCCGAGGCCGGCCTGAAGGATACCTATCGTCAGCTTTATCGGCGGCACCTGGCCGCCGACGACACGGCCCTTCCTCGACTCCCGCGAGGTGCGCGTTGAGCGACCTCAGGAGCTTCGTGCTGCGCCTGCTGGAGTTCACCCACGACGCGGTCTACCGGTACCGCTACGAAGACGGCACCCTGCTGATGGCCAACCAGGGCTTCGTGACGCTCCTGGGGCTCGACTGCAAACCGATTGAACTGGTCGGCCGACCGTTGAGGGACCTGCTGGTCTACACGGAGACGGAGGGTTCTGTGCGCCGGGCGATCGAAGCCGGCGGAGAGATTCACGGCTTCGAGTACCACTTCCGGACGCGGGCCGGGGAAGACCGGTGGGTGCTGCACGATTCGTTCCTGACCGTCGAGCCGGTGACGGGCGAGAAGATCGTCGAGGCGATCGCGAAGGACATCACGGCGCGCAAGAAGGCCGAGCTGGCCCATCAGACTCTCGCGGCCGAGCTGGAACGGCGCGTGCGACAGCGGACGGCCGAGCTGGAGGCCGCCAACCAGGAGTTGGAATCCTTCGCGTTCTCCGTGTCGCACGATCTGCGCTCGCCGCTCCTGGGAATCGAGGGGCTCTGCAGGGTGCTTCTCGAGGAGCACGGCGGCGGACTGGGCGAAGAGGGCAGGGAGATCCTGGAGAGGATCCGCGGAGGCAGCCGCAAACTCGCCTCGCTGGTCGACGAACTGCTGTCGCTGTCGCGGATCACGCGCTGCGAGATGCGCCACACCCGGGTCGAACTCAGCGCGATGGCCCGGGACATCGCCGACGAGCTGCGCCGTTCCGAGCCGGGACGTAATGTCGCAGTTACCATCCAGCCGGATCTCGAGGGCGAGGGCGACGAGTCGCTCCTGCGGAACGTGCTCTACAACCTGCTGGCCAACGCCTTCAAGTTCACCCGCACCCGGGAGACGGCGCTCATCGAGTTCGGCGCTTCCGGCGGCGGGGCCGGCACGACGTACTACGTCAAGGACAACGGCGTCGGGTTCGACCCGGAGCAGGCGGGCAAGCTGTTCGTGCCGTTCCAGCGACTGCACCGCGCGCCGGAGTTTCCCGGCAACGGGATCGGGCTGGTGAGCTGCCGCCGCGCGCTCGCCCGGCACGGGGGACGCATCTGGGCCGAGGCCTGGCCTGGCATGGGGGCCTGCTTCAGCTTCACGCTGGGCACCTGAGCCGAGCGGCGAGATGGTATGCTGGGGCGGCCAAGGGGCCCCACTCACCGTGCGCTTCATCGACTTCACCTACGAAGAATTCCTGCCGGATTCGCCGGGCGAGGGGCCGCCGCTTCCTCCGGGCTGGACCGCTCTGGCGGCGGGGTCGCCCGACCCTCGCCAGGCCTGGCTCGCCCAGGAGCGCCGTTTCGCGGGCCACGGAAGCGCTTGGCACTTCGTGGCGCTCGACGGCACCAGCCCCGTGGCGGGTCTGTCGGCCTTCCTCGACGATCGCCTGGCGCCGAGTGGCGAGGTCGCGACCTTCGGGCTGCCCTACCTGGCCGATCCGAAGTGCGGTCCCGCCCTGCACGAGCTGCTCGATCGGGTCGAGAGCTGGTGCCGCGGGCGCGGGGCCCGGGTCCTTCGCGGTCCGATCAGTTACTCGACGTGGTACCCCAACCGGTTCCCGTCGTCCGAGACCACCTCGGACCGGTTCGCGGGCGAGCCGCCGTACCCCGTCTGGTTGAGAGCGCCCTTCCTGGTTCGCGGGTTCGAGGTCGAACAGACCTACTTCTCGGTGCTCAGTGAGCCGGTGGACAGGTTCGTGTCCCGCATCGAGGGGGCCGCGCGCTACGTGCGCTCCAAGGGCGTGACCTTCCAGCCGTTCACCGGCGCCGAGATCCCCGCCGTGTTCCGCGAGGCACATCCGTTCTGCCAGCGCGCCTTCGGAAGTAACTTCAGCTTTACCTCGATCGACGCCCAGGAGTTCGAGGCGATCTTCGCCCCGGCGGCCCGCCTCCCCGACGCCCGCGTCATCACGGCCCGCGATGCCGGCGGCGTCCTGGTCGGCCTGGTCTTCGGAGCTCGGGGTGCGGCTGAGGTCCAGGTCGTATCCGTAGGCGACGCCGGCGCCGAC
>CAZSVK010000500.1:0-236 GCA_964610245.1 uncultured bacterium | reverse complement strand
CGGATGCCCGGTCTGCCCGAGGGCGACTGCCGCATCGCCGTGCTCAAGAGCATCACCACCGAGCCCAACCGGGCCGAGCTGCTGGCCGGACCGGTGCTGTCCTACGAGTTCCATCGGGCCTGCATGAACCTGGGCTACGGGAGGGTCGTGCATGCGCTGATGGCCCAGCAACACTACGCCATCGGACGCTCCTCGCCCGCGGTGGTTCCTCTCAGGGAATACGTGATCCTGCGAAA
>CAZSVK010000499.1:0-3967 GCA_964610245.1 uncultured bacterium | reverse complement strand
GGCCGCCGGGCCGCCGTTGCTTCGCGGCGGGGGGGAGGTCCTGTCCGGACAGAGGGCCGGCACCGAGGCCGGCCAGGCCCAGGCCGGCCAGGAAGAACGAGGCGAGGACCGTCTGAATGGCTTTCATCATCCATGAATACGCAAATCGCTCCCGGAAGTTTGGAAGCCTTCGAAGATCCCCGTTCCCCCCGAGGTGTGCCCGCGGCGCGCGTCTCGAAGGGCCGGAGACAGTCCGCCGGGATGGCCGGCGCGCCCCGGCCCGCGTAGAGTCCTTCCGTCGGGCAAACCGTGAACGAAGGAGAGGACGATCGTGCAGATGGAGTACCGGAGACTGGGCAGGGCCGGAGTGAAGGTCAGCGTGCTGTCGCTCGGAGCGTGGGTGACGTACGGCGAGACCGTCGGCGAGGAGGTTGCCCGGGAGTGCATGACCCGCGCCTACGACGGCGGGGTCAACTTCTTCGACAACGCGGAAGCCTACGGCCAGGGCCAGGCCGAGGTCGTGATGGGGAACGTCCTGAAGAAGACCGGCTGGCCCCGCGATACCTTCCTGGTCTCCAGCAAGGTCTTCTGGGGCGGTTCCCGACCGAACCAGACCGGCCTCAGCCGCAAGCACGTCGTCGAGGCCTGTCACGCAGCCCTGAAGCGCCTCCAGGTCGACTACCTGGACTTCTACTTCTGCCACCGGCCCGACCCCGACACCCCGGTCGAGGAGACCGTCCGCGCGATGCACGATCTGGTCTGCCAGGGAAAGGTCCTCTACTGGGGCACCTCCGAGTGGAGCTCGGAGCGAATCGAGGAGGCGTGCGCGGTGGCCGAACGTCACGGCCTGCACGCGCCGGCGATGGAGCAGCCGCAGTACAACCTCCTCTGGCGCGATCGCGTCGAACGCGAGTACGCCTCCCTCTACGAACGCTTCGGCCTCGGCACGACGATCTGGAGCCCGCTGCTGTCGGGACTGCTGACGGGCAAGTACCTCGACGGCGTACCGGACGGCTCGCGCCTGGCCCAGCCGAGCCTCAAGTGGCTGCGAGAGCTGCTCGACGAGAAGGCCACGCCCGGCCGTGAACGCCAGCTGCGCGGGCTCAGGGAGTTTGCCGGGGAACTCGGCTGCTCGCTGGCCCAGCTCGCCATCGCCTGGTGCGCGCGAAACCCCCACGTGAGCACGGTCATCACCGGCGCCTCTCGGCCCGAACAGGTGACCGAGAATCTGGGCGCGCTCGAGGTGCTCGCCCGGCTCGACGACGCCGCCATGGCGCACATCGAGGCGATCCTGGCCGGCTGAGCGGAGACGGAGGCGGGGCCGCGCGGCTCGCCATGCCCGGACGCCCGTCGCGGCTCCGCGACCGCCCGGTCGCCGGTGGTACGATTCGCCTGCCAGCCGCCCGCGCTGGCCCCGCTCATGGCCACTCCAAGGATTCCCGGCTACGAGATCCTCGCCGAACTCGGCTCGGGTGCCTCAGGCACCGTCTACCGCGCGCTGCAGCTCGGACTGTCGCGCCAGGTGGCGCTCAAGGTGCTGGCCCCCGGCCTGTTCGACGCTGCCGAGACCAGGGCCCGGTTCCTGCGCGAGGCCAAGCTCCAGGCGAAGCTGATCCATCCGAATCTGGTCCAGTTGCTCGACGCCGGAATCGAGAACAGGTGGCCCTTCCTGGCCGCCGAGCTGGTCGAGGGCGGCACCCTGCGCGGCCTGCTCGAGGCGGAGGGAGCGTTGCCTCTGGCGGTGGCGGTCCGCCTCGGCCACGAGATGGCGGAGGGTCTCGCCTGCGCCCACCAGGCCGGAATCATCCACCGGGACCTGAAGCCGGAGAACCTCCTGCTGGCGGCCGACCGGACCGTGAAGGTGGCCGACTTCGGGCTCGCCAAGGCGCTCTCCGGCAGCCAGACGCTGCGCACGGCCGCCGGGCGCATCCTGGGAACCCCCGGATACGTCGCCCCGGAGGTGCTCCTGGACGCGGACGCGGGTCCGGCCGTCGACCTGTACGCGACCGGAGTCATCCTGTTCGAGATGCTGGCGGGGTGCAAACCGTTCGAGGCCGAGAGCGTCGGCGACCTGCTGAGCCAGTCGCTGCACGGCCTGCCGCTCTCGCTGCGGGAGCTGCGGCCGGAGGTCCCCGAGCTGCTGGCGTCGCTTGTCGAGGCCTGCCTGGCACGCGAGCCCGCTCAACGCCCGGAGTCGGCCGCCCTCGTGGCGGAGCGGCTGGACGAGATCCACGCGCTGCTCGAGGGAGTCTCCGGCGAGCTGGCCGCCGGGGCCCCGTCGGAGCGAACCCAGCCGATGGAGCGTTCGAGTCGAATGCACCTCCGTCCGGCCTCGAAAGGTCCGCCGGCCCGGGATCCCGCGAGAACCTCGCCGACACTGGCGGACGGCCGCGGTCGCGCCCGGCCCCCGGCGGTCCCCACCGTGCAGCTCACCGGCCCCCGACGGCGCGGATGGGCCGCCGCCGCCGTGTTCGCGGCTCTGCTCGTCACGGCCGGAGCCCTTCTCTGGGCGACCCGGCAGCCTCCGCGGGTCGTGGCCGATCCGACCGTGGCCGTGCGGCCGCCCCCTGCCTCGGAGCCTCTGCCGCTCGTCCGGGCCGTGACCGTCGGGACCACGCGAGCGCGGCTCTGGTTCGAGGCAGCCGCGCCTCAGGGGCTGCGCCTCGAGCTGGCGTCCAAGGGTCGCGGGGCCAGCACGACCCTGCCCGTCACGCCCGGGGCGCGCGATCAACGGATCGCCGGGTTGAAGCCCGGAACGGAGTATGAGGCGACGCTCGTCTCCGGTTCGGGGCGCCGTCCGCTGCGCTTCCAGACGCTGGCGACTACCGCGGGCGCGGGCGAGCAGCGGCTCGACCTCTGGGACGACCAGGTCGCCGACGTCTCGACGCTCCGGACGCCCGGCCGGCTCGGGCTGATGTGGCTCCGCGAGAGCATCGGCCAGCGGCGGGTTCCCCTGCAGCTGATGTTCCGGGAGAGCTTCGACGAGGGGGAGACCTGGACCGCCGCGCAGACGATCGGCGAGATACCGGAGGGTTGTCCGAAGAGCGCCCTGGCCGTCAACTCGGCCGGATACGTCGCCTCGATCGTGGGCTCGCTCGAAGGAGCGTTCAGCCTCCGACTCTTCCACCGGCCCTGGCGGGCCTCGCGCTGGGAGTCGGTGGGGGTCGCGAGGCTCCCGGGCTGGAACTACGCGGGCGTCGTCTCTTCCGCCGACGATCGGCTGCACCTGCTCCATGCGGCGTACGAGGGGGTTCGCTGGATGAGCTTTCCCCTGAGCGGCGAGGGGTTGCCCGAGGTCTTTCCGGCCGGCCGGAACGGGACGTTCTCGACCGCCCTGCTCGCCCTGCGAAGCGGCCTCACAGCGCTCTTCGTCCACGGCGGAGTGCTCCCCAATTGCGCTAACAACGCCGTTTATATGGCGCCGGGAAGCGGGCCGGCGGCACTCGCGGCCCCGGGGAAGCCGGTCGTTCCGGTCACCGACCTTGGCGAGCACGTGATGAGGTGCTGCTTCGAGGCCGCGCCCGGCCGGATGGCGCTGGCCACCGAGGTCCCCAGGGATCGCCTCTTCACCCAGTTCAGCACGGACGGCCGCACTTTCAGCCCGGCTCGCGAAGTGCTTCCCATGTACGACGCACAGAGCAAGTCGGCCGCGCTGGCCTCGCTCGGCGACGACCTCTACCTGGCCTGCCTCGGTTACCAGCTCACGCCCGGCCTTCCCGACCTGCGGCTGCAGGTCTACCGCAACCGCCCGGGCTCCGAGGAGTGGGCCCCTCTCGCCCAGCGGTCCTTCCTGATGCTCGACGTCTCGGACCTGGCCCTGGCGGCCTTCCCGACGCACCTGGTGGTCGTCGCCGCGGGCCGTCAGGGAGATCTGGTGACCCAGCGGATTCCCCTGGCCGGAGCAGGAGCGCAGGCGCCTCGCGAACGGCAGACTCGCTAGCCTGGATTTCCACGCCGGGGAGTTGACCTAAGCCGGTGGGGCGGGGGC
>CAZSVK010000498.1:0-3979 GCA_964610245.1 uncultured bacterium | reverse complement strand
GCTCCCGAGAGGCAAACTGGAGTACAACACTGGTGTCCCCCGCATGACCTGCACCCGCCGCCGAGTGGGAGCTTGCGTTGCCAACCTCCGCGACCATCGTATATTGTGCTGGGTAGCTCGCCGTACGAGTCTCTCACGGTTTCGCTCCTGGCTTCCCGGCCGCAGGATCCTTCGCGGCCGGCTGCGCGGCCGGACCTCTCGAGCCGGGAATCCTCCTCGGACGACGGCCATCCGGAGCATTTGACCAGAGCCCGCCAGCTGATTCGATGACGCCACCCAAGTGTCGGCCGGCGCGGTGCTTTCCAGCCTGGGGGCTTCCGCTTCTGGTCCTGCTCCTCGCGCTGACGGGGGAACTCACCGCCCAGACGACGCCGCCCGCGCGTCCCAACGTCATCCTGGTGTTCATCGACACCCTGCGGGCTGACCACGTGCATTGCCTGGGTTACCCGCGCGAGACCACACCGGCGCTCGATTCGGTCGCGGCCCGCGGCACTCTCTTCGCATCGGCCATCGCTCCATCGTCCTGGAGCCTGCCCTGCTACGCCTCGATCTTCTCGTCGTTATACCCGCCGGCCCACGGCGTCGACGACCTGCGACAGCACTTCGACGAGTCTTTCGTCACGCTGCCGAAGCTCCTCGGCACCTACGGCTACGACACGGCCGGGTTCGTCGGAGGCGGGCATCTGAGCCGCGTCTTCGGCCTCGACAACGGGTTCGACCTCTACCAGGACCAGCCGCACTTCGGTTCCTTCCTGCACACGGTGCCCGAGGCGCTCCGATGGATCGACCAGCGTCGCGACAAGCCGTTCTTCGCCCTCATCCAGGGTTACGACCTCCATGCGCCGTATCAGCCCCCCCTCGGATTCGCCGAGATGTACGACCCCGACTACCGCGGCGTCATCCACAGCCAGAACGTCCTCAGTTGCGAGGTGTTACTCAACATCACCGACAACGTCCTGCACCTGGCTCGCGCCGGCGCCGCCCCATCCGGCCTCGCCGCCGCCGGGACCAGGACGGCGACCTCCGTCTTCATCTCGTCGCCCCTGGACGTCGCCCCAGACGCCAGACTCGAGCACCTCCCCCTGACCGAGGCCGATCGTGGGCACATCGTGGCCCACTACGACGGGGCGATCTCCTACGCCGACTCTTGGTTGGGCGTATTGATCGAGGAACTGAAGACCCGCTCGCTGCTCCAGAACACGTTGCTGATCGTCGCCGGCGATCATGGCGAAGGCCTGGGCGAACACGGCTACTACGGCCATCGGGTCGACCTCTACGACGAGCAACTCAGGGTGCCGCTGATCTTCTCGGGCCCCGGAATCGCGGCCAGCCGCCACGTGACCCAGGTGGTGGAACTGGTTGACCTGGCCCCGACCGTGCTCGACCTCTGTTCCATCCCGGCCTGCCGCGAGTTCCAGGGACGCTCCCTGGGCGCCTTCGTCCGCGACGCAGCGCCGCCGCCGCCCCCGGACGAGAGCCGGCCCGCCTTCAGCTGCCTCAGCAATCGTCTGTCCGTGCGGACCTCCCGCTGGCACCTGATTCACTTCTCGACCGGCAAGACTCAGCTCTTCGACCTGGTGGCCGATCCCACCGAGCAGCTCGATCTCTCGAAACGCGAGCCGGAGCTGACGCGAGGTCTGCTCGGCCAGGCCCTCGATTGGTACGAACGCTACCGGCGGGAGCCGCGCGGCACCAATGTCTCGCTGACTCCCGACGAGAAGGCGATGTTCAAGCAGAAAGGCTACTGGTGAGTCACCCGACGAGAACGGCCGCGCTCTTCGATTCGCGGTTCGTGATCCCGCTCGTCGCGTTCCTGGGATTGGCCGGCGCTCTACCGGCCGGATCGGTGCAACCAGCATCCGCGAGCAGCACGGGTCCGACGGCCACAGGGCCGGCAGACCTGGGGCTCCCCTCCGCACGAGGCGGCGCGCACCGGCCGAGGGCCATCGTCTTCCCGGCGGTCTTCCGTTTCCCCGGCCCAACACCGGCCCTCGAACAGATGTTTCGCCGCTTCGACACCGATTCCGACGGCAGACTGTCGAGGGTCGAGCTGCAACGCGTGAACTCCCAGCCGGGACGCGGACCGATGGACCTCGACTCCGACGAATTCGTCTCCAGGGCCGAGTTCGAGGTCTCGTTCCGCCAGGTCTACGACTGGACCCCCTCGGACCGCAGCCTGCTGGCCTTCCGGTTCCTGCTCGAGAGCCGCCGGCTGATGGTCGACGGCTTCGTCGACTCGGCCCTCAGCGTGGCTCGCTCGGCCGTCCAGAGCTATCCGGAGTGGTCGGACAACTGGGTCCAGCTGGGAGACATCTACGCCAAGCAGGGCGAACTGGCCAAGGCGCTCGAGACCTATCGCAAGGCCATCCACCTGGCGCCGAACTTCGAGAGCGCCTGGTTCTCGCTGGCCGGTTCGGTCCCGGCCGCCGCGCTCACCAGCGACGAGCAGGATCCCCTCAACCGGGGCCTGAAGCTCCTCGGGAAGCGGTTCGAGGTCTTCGGCCAGGACCTCAAGTCGTCGGCCGACACCCTCAACGTGGAGCGGCTGCTGTTCAGCCTGATGAACAAGTTCCTCCTCGAGACCAGACAACCCGGGCGGGCCCTCGAACTCGCTCACTGGGCCCACGAAAACCTGGGCACCCGTCCTCGCCTCGAGGCGCTGGGCCTTCTGGCGCTGGCCCAGACCGGCCAGCCCGAGCAGGCCCTGGCGGAGGTCAAACGGCGGGCCGATACCGAGGACGACAAGTTCTACTACCTGGAGGCCCAGGCGCGAATCCTTCTCTTCCTGCATCGGCCGTTCGACGCCGTCGAGAGCTTCCGCGGCGCCCTGTCGCTCTCCGGGCCGCCGTTCGATCGCCGGAGAACGAAGCTCGACCTGTTCGTCGTGCTGACCAATGTCGGCGAGAAGAAGGCCGCCGATGAACTACTCGAAGCGCTGTTGCCGGAGATGACCACCCCCAGCCTCAAGGCTGTCACGGGACGCGCTCTGGCCCGGGTGGGCAAGCTCCAGAAGGCGATCGAACTCTGTCGGTCGGCCATCGCGGCCTCCACCTGCATGCCGTCGGACTGGATGCAACTGGCCAGCCTCTACGCGGCCGCGGGCGACCGGGACGGGTGCATCCGTACTCTACGGGAGGCGCTCGAGAAGTGCCCCGGTCCGGTGCCGTTTCGCGAGAGAGCCAAGCAGATGCTGGACCAGGCCGTCTCGGGCGGCGCCCTGCCCATGGGCGGGCCAGGCGGACCAGGTGGGCCCGGCTCCGCGGGACCGGGGGGGCCCGGTTTCGGTGGGCCCGGCGGACCGGCCTTCGGCAACCAGGGAGGCCCCGGACCGGGTGGACCCGGCGGCCCGGGATTCGGCAGCTTCAACGGGCCAATGTTCGGAGGCCCGCGCCGACCCGGGCCCGGCGGACCTGGCCTACCCGGAGGCCCAGGCCATCCCGGCCCGACCGAGGCCACCACTGCCGGAGCCGGTAGCCCGCCGAGCCGGTGAATTCGGGTTTCTCGCTCGGTCATCCACCGCCCGGGTTCGCGGACCAATCGGTCAGTGACGCGGCCCGGCGAGGGGAGGTCTGGGCGGTTGCGTGGTCGCTCCGGTCGCCGGAGAGCCGAGAAGCCGCTCGGCCTCCTTCACTCGAGCCGCGAGCGCCGGCTGCCGGCCAGAGCCGGCGGGACACAGCTCCAGCGCGCTCCTGAGCATGGCGAGGCCCGCCGCCGGCTCGCCCTGCCGGGCGACGACTTCGGCTCGCAGCACAAGGGCATCGACGCAGTCGGGCATCGCCCGGATCGCTTGTTCGACCAGTTCGCGAGCCCGGGACAGCAGTCCGAGCCTGAGACCCAGCTCCGCCAGGCGGCATAGACCCGGGGCGTCGCCCAGCATCAGTCCGCCCAGCCCCAAGACGGCACGCCGCGCGAACTCGACTCGACCCGTCTTCTCGGCCTGGAGCGCCAGAGGCAGCAGGATGCGATCGAGCCGTCGGGA
>CAZSVK010000497.1:3407-4034 GCA_964610245.1 uncultured bacterium | reverse complement strand
CCCGAGTCGTCCTCGATGTAGCGCACTGCGGCTACACCTCCGGGCGCCTCGGACCTGCGGCCTTGGCTGGTGGCCCTTCGCTCGGCCTCGTCACGGCCAGAGTTCTTGAATAGGCTCTTAGCGCATCCGCCTCGTGCCGCCGCAACCGTAGGTGGCGCAACGACCGGCATACTTCCAGCAGTCGGTGTGGTGAGGCGCCAGGCATCTGTTGCAGGTGACGGGTTCGGCGCCGATCTCGGAGCCGCAGATCCGGCAGATCGCATCGGACGGATTCAGCAGCAGCGGCCCGCCAACGGAGCAGGCCTCGGCCCCCGGCCCCCGCCTGGCCGCCCGGCGCGCCAGAAAGTGGTTCCAGCCGACTCCGACCAGCGCCAGCAACGGCGCTCCGAGCAGCGTGGCGACGAAGACCGGCTCGAGCGCGCTCTCTCGCAGCCAGGAGCAGCGCAGCCAGTTTCCGGCCATCACCACCAGGCCGCTCACCGTGAGAACGGACGGCACCACTCGAATCCGCTGGCGTTCCTCGATCTCCGAACGACTGCGGCCCCTGCGACGCTTCCTTCGCCGCGCAGTCAAGGTGGTGTGGTGGACGGTGACGCTGCAGCTGCCGCGCCGCCTGCGAGCTCGGAG
>CAZSVK010000497.1:374-3397 GCA_964610245.1 uncultured bacterium | reverse complement strand
CGGGACTGCCCGCAGGGGAGAGGCCAGCGCCCCGGCCATCGCCGGCTGCGTCAGGACCCGCGCGCGCCAGTAGCGCACCGCCCAGATGAGCAGAGTCAGCAGCGGCAGCGCCGTCATGACGAGGGCGACGTAGGGATTCTCCGGATAGCATTCGAGTCGGACCCCGGTCCACAGCAGGGCCAGGAACAGCACCGCCATGGGCACCTGGGCGGCGCAGAGCACCACCGCCAGCGACAGGCAACGGGATGGCCAGAGCGGCGCCGGCTTCAGCCTCGCCAGTCTCCCCGCCAGGCCGACGACCGTGAGCAGGCAGATCGTCAACCAGAGCCCGCTGCCGATGAACCAGTAGGCCAACTCCACGGCCGACGGGTAGTAGCAGCCGCAGGCCAGGGCCGGTTCCGGGGAGAACGCCAAGGCCGCCAGACAAGCCAGACACGCTCGCATCGCTCGATTCACGTCGCCACCTCCGGATAGTGAGACGGGCGCGTCGAGCGAATCGTTCAATCGTTCGCGGGCGTCAGGTCAGGGGGGGCGGGCCTCCGCTCAGCGAAAGGGCGATCAGCCACTGTCCCGCGAAGTAGCTCGAGAGCAGCGCCACCTGGGCCCAGCGGAAGGGCCGGCGGAACCGGTTGTAGCCGAGCACGCTGTCGGACAGGACAAACAGCAGCGCTACGGCCAGCGCGAGCCCGGAGCCCGCGGCGTCGGCCCGAAGATGGTGCTCCGTGGCCTGCCACGCCATCGTGCAGATGGCTGCCGCGTAGACGAGCACGGGGCCCCGCAGAGAGCCTGCCCCGGGCGCCAGCATCAGGAACATCACCGTTCCGAAGGCGGCGAAGGGCAGCAGCGCCAGCAGCGACGCGACGCCGTGAGGAGGCGTGTAGAACGCCGCCGCGTAGCAGAGGTGCGTGCCGAGGAAGCAGGCCAGACCTGCCAGGAAGCGGTCGGCCGGCAGCATCAGGAAGATGTCGCCCGCCAGCGCGAAGAGCAGCCCCGCC
Organism: uncultured bacterium; assembly: GCA_964610245.1. Lineage (GTDB taxonomy): Bacteria > Muiribacteriota > UBA6191 > JACPRK01 > JACPRK01 > CAZSVK01. The sequence goes on along the minus strand of CAZSVK010000497.1, from coordinate 2,402 downwards.
AGGATGCACCAGCTCGGGACGGGGCAGGCGCCCGCGCCTTGCGTCAGCCGCCAGGCCAGCAGCAGGGTCAGCGCCGTGGTCAGCGGCTTGAACAGGTAGATGCGGCGCCGCGCCCCGGTATGCTGGGCCTGCGTCGCCAGCGCGGCCGAGAAGAGGATTGCCGCCGAGAGACCGGGGAGCTCGTTCATCGGTTCACCTGGCGTCACCGTAACACGGACGGGCGGTCACTGAATCTCGGTCAGCCGGCTGACCTCGCCCTGCCAGTGGTTCCCGATGCGCCGCGCCAGCCTGGCGGCGGCCCCGTTGAGGTTCTGGTAACCGAGCTGGAAGCGGCCCAGCCGGGAGCCGGCCTGGTACTCGGCGCCGTCCCTCGCGTTGCTCTCGACCCACTCGCGGGCGGCCGACCAGCGCTGCTCGCGTGGCCAGTAGACCAGGTGGCAGGCCTCGCGCGCGGCGGGGCTCTCCGCCGGGACGTTGGGGTCGAGGAAGTAGACCTTCTTGGTCGGTTCGGTCTCGCCGTCCGGCCCGCGGCCGGTGGCGTCGGCCACGCGGTAGACCAGCAACGAGTGGCCGCTCGTGCCGTGGATGTCGCGGACGGCCAGGAGAGCGAGGCGGCCGTCGACGGCGCGCAGATCGTCTTCGAGGCTCTGGTACAGCTCGGCCGGATCGAGCTGCCGGGCGCGGTTGAAGAGGTATCCCTGATCGTCGTGGAAGCGGACGGCGGTGAGTTTGAGCGCCTCCTGGCGGGCGGGCGTCGAGGAGAAGACGTGCAGCCGCGTCTGCTCGACGTTGGAGCGGTCGACGCTCTCCTTGACGCCCATCTGGGCCGGGACCTGGCCACCGCCGTGGAGCAGCCGGTCGACGAAGCCCGGCTCGTACACGGGCAGGACGAACGTCTGGTACCACTGCGTCACGAGCAGGTTGAGGCCGAAGCAGGCGCCGGTCCACTCGCCGCGGCCCGCGTCGCGGCGGAACCGGAAGGCCCGGAAGGCGGGCGAGTCGAGGAGCGCCGAGAAGTCGCCCGGCCGGGCCGGCGTCTCGGGGAGCGTGCCGCCGGACGGGCTCGGCGCGGGCTGCACGGGGCCTCCCGCCGTGGGCGTGGCCGGGGCCGAGACCGGGTCGACCGCCGGCGTGGCCGGGGTCGGGCAGAGCGACCTCGAGACCCGCTCGAGCGTCTCGAAGTCGGGCTCGGGCTCGGCACCGTGCGCCGCGCAGGTCGCCAGGACGAACATCGCCGGGAGCACCACCAGGTAGAGGAACGCGTTCTTCTTGGTCACCGTCACTGCCCTCCATCGCCAATCCGGAGCGTCCGTTGTGGACGTCCGGGACAATGCAGGGGACGGGCCAGTCGGGCGAAAGCCGCTCCCTGAGCGGACTCTCGGCCCGAGACTGGTCTCACCCTCTCCGGAATCCGGTCGTCGGCCTCCGGAATCCGGTCGAAGTGCCTCTAGCGCGGATAGGCGCGCCGCAGCCAGCTCCGCCAGGCGTCCGGAGAGCCGCCGTAGTCCTGCCCGCTCAGCACCCGCAGCGCGTGACGGACGTCGGGCCGGAAGAACGCGAACTTCTGCTCGGAGCGGCCCAGCGCCTCGACCAGCGCCGTGGCGACGCGCCGGTCCGGCAGCCGCTCCATGACGCGCAGCGTCATCGGCGTCGTGATCCCGGACGACGGCTCCAGCAGCGCCTCGACCAGCGCCGGCGCCGCCCGGACTCCCAGGACCTCGAACACCTGCAGCACGTGATCCTCCGGGACCTCTCCGTCGGCGGCACGGCGCAGCAGCGCCATCGCATCCCCGACCGACATCGTGGGCTGGGCGCCGAGCGCTGCCAGCGCGCGGGCGGTCGCCTGCCGCACCTCCTGGTCTGCGTGTTCGAGAAACGGCCGGAGGGCCCGTTCCAGGTGTGTCGAGCGGCTTCCCGTCGGCACCGACGACAGCAGGGCCACCAGCGTCCAGCCATCTCGTTCGCCCTGCAATCCCAGTCCGAGCAGCGCGGGCGCGACCCGGACCGCGCCCCGGCGCACGCGCCGCC
>CAZSVK010000497.1:0-364 GCA_964610245.1 uncultured bacterium | reverse complement strand
GGCGGCGCTGGTCGCCGACCGCCTTCGTGGGGTGGCGCGCGACCGCGCCGTGGACCGGGCAAGAGACCGCTCCCCGGTCGTCCCTCAGGATCATCCCCGAGGTCGTCGGCTCCGAGATCGGCCGCGCGAGCATCCCGGGGCCGACCAACCCTGCCAGGGCCGTCTTCCAGTTCTCGGCGGTCAGCGAGACCTTCGTGCCGCCGGCGCGCGCCCGCTCGTAGATCGCCATCTGGACCAGTTGCTGGACCTGGAAGCAGCGTTCCTGCCGCGCGGCCGCCTCGAACGCCTCATAACTCTCGAGTGACTCCTGCGGACAGGCCGCGCTCGAGACCCTCTGCAGCAGCTCACGGGCCGAGCGGTCGCC
>CAZSVK010000496.1:0-4075 GCA_964610245.1 uncultured bacterium | reverse complement strand
GGTCCTCGCCGGCAAACTCGACCCGGACGTCCAGGCCCGGCTCTCCGACGTCACCGGCTGGATCGGCAACGTTGCCAGGGATCTGCACGTCGCTCCTCCACCGGCCCCGTCCCGCCCGGACGCCGTCCGGCCCCCACCACGGAACTAGGCAGAGGCAGGCCCGCTCCCGGCAAGTCCGTGGTCTTGCGGATCGAGGTCGGCCGCGTAGCAGGCCCCGGGCTCGAGGCGGGAACTCGAGGGCAGAGCCCAATGGCATTAAATCGTGATGAAAAGGGGTACTTGAGCACCTGTTGAGGGCTCTGCCCTCAAACTCCCGCCAAAGGGTCCAGACCCTTTGGAATCCCATTTGACTGTCCGCGTTCTCTCGAGTTCGATGGCTAAGGGGCCATTCGGGCAACAGGAGCCGAGTTTCGCTCGGTTTGCATGACGATTTGATGCCATCGGGCAGAGCCCTCGACTGGAGGTCACCCGTCCCCTGCGTGACATGTTCCCCCTGAAGTCGGATCGGGTCGCCGGGCCGCGTGCTAGACTTCATCCGGGTGGTGGTGTGATGGAGTCGCGAAAGACTGAGCGCGCAGGGCTCGCGCGGCTTGCGCAGGCCCGGGAGACGCTGGCCGGGTGGCTCGAGAGCCACGAGGACTGGCTCATCCGGCGGGTGCTCGCGTATGCCCGCGAACAGGGCTATACGCGTTACACGTCGACGCTGGAAGAGGCCTGGCGAGTTTCGATCGCCGGCCTCTCGGCGCCGCTCGCGGAGTTCCTCAGGGGCCAGAAGCCGGGCGGTCTCTGGCCGGACGAGGATTTCAGCCGGGATCCGGTGGCGGCCTTCGGGATCCTGGAGGCCCAGCGTCACCGGGAGCGTGGGATAACGCTGGAGTTGTTTCTCGGCCTGATGAAGTACTATCGGCAGAGTTACCTGGATCTCCTGGTGGATTGCCCTCTGGAGCCGCAGCTCCAGCCGGCCTGCCGCGCCCTGGTCGACCGCTTCTTCGATCGCGTGGAGCTGGGGTTCATTTCGGAGTGGAACCGCCGCGATGACGACGCGCTGCTCGAGGAACTGCAGTCGACCAACCGGCGCCTGACCAACGAGAAGAACAAGTACCTCACCCTTTTCGAGAGCCAGCTCAGCCCTGCCTTTCTGGTGCGCCCGGACGGCACGCTCGACAACCTCAACGCCGCCGCCGGCCGCGTGCTGATGGGGCGTGAGGTCCCAGGTGCCTACTACTACTCGGGCACCGCGTTGCACGAGCTGTTCCCCTGGCTGGTGGGGCCGTTCGGGGAGTTCCAGGCCTCCGGCGCGACCCGTCTCGTGCTCGATCGCCAGATCGAGACCTTCGAGGGAGAGCTGAACTTCGAGATTCAGCTCGCCCGGATGCTCGACGTGAGCGGGAAGTTCGAGGGCATCCACGTCACCCTGACCGACGTCACCGGCCGCGTCCGGGCGGAACGCGAATTGCGCCGCGCCAAGGACGAGGTGGAGCAGGCCAACCTGCGGCTCGAGGAGAGCATCCGCCTGGCCCGGGAGCTGGCCCAGCAGGCGCAGATGGCGGCCGTGGCCAAGGGGCAGTTCCTGGCCAATATGAGCCACGAGATCCGCACGCCGATGAACGGCGTGATCGGGATGACCGAGTTGCTGCTACAGGGGCCCCTCGGCGCGGAGCAGCGCGAGTTTGCCGAGACGATCCAGCGCAGCGCCGACGCGCTCCTGGCGATCATCGACGACATCCTCGATTTCTCGAAGATCGAGGCCGGGAAGCTGGAGCTGGAATCGATCCCGTTCGACCTTCAAGCGCTGGTGGGCGACGTGGCCGACCTGCTCGGGGTCAAGGCCCAGGAGCGCGGACTGGAGCTGATCTGTGCGGTCGGACCGGACGTGCCTCGCTGGTGCGAAGGCGACCCGCTCAGGCTGCGGCAGATCCTGATGAATCTCGCCGGCAACGCCATCAAGTTCACCGAGACCGGCGAGATCGTGCTCCGCGTGGACCGAGCGGGCGCCGGGGACGGCGAAGCGCGCCTCGCCTTCAGCGTCCGGGACACCGGCATCGGCATCGCGCCCGATCGGCTGGAGGCGCTGTTCGAGCCCTTCACCCAGGCCGACGCCTCGATCACCCGCGCCTTCGGCGGCACCGGGCTTGGGCTCACCATCTCGCGCAGGCTCTGTGAGCTGATGAGCGGAGCCCTGGGCGTCCGGAGCGAACCGGGAAGCGGCTCCGACTTTCACTTCACGCTCCCGCTGAAGCTGGCCTCCGCCGACCTCTGTCCCCAGGCCGATCCGGGCGACGAGATCTCCCTGGGCGGGCTGAGGGCCCTCGTGGTCGACGACAACGCCACCAACCGGCTGTTGCTCGACCGCTGGCTTGCCGGCTGGGGGATGCTCCCCGTGCAGGCCTGCGACGGCGCCAAGGCGCTCTCCAGACTCCGCGAGGCGGCGCAGGCCTCCTCTCCGTTCCATCTGGCGCTGCTCGACATGCAGATGCCTGACCTGGACGGCGCCACGCTTGGCCGCGCGATCGCCGCGGACCCGGCGCTCGAGAGCACCGCCGTCGTGCTGATGACCTCGCTGGGCGCCCGCCGCGAGGCCGCCCGCCAGGCCGGGCTCTCGATCGAGTCGTGCCTGACCAAGCCGGTCAAGTCCAGGCAGCTCCGCCGGGCCATCCTGCAGGCGTTGCGAGGGCCTTCGCGTGGCAAGCCGGCCTCGATGCGGCCAGGGCCGGCGGCGGAGGCCCCTTTCGGCGGGCCTCACGCCGACGAGGGCGTCCGGATCCTGGTCGTAGAGGACAATCCCATCAATCGGAAGGTGGTGGAGGCGATACTCCGGCGGTTCGGCTGCGTGGTCGAACTGGCCCGGAACGGCCAGGATGCGCTCGACCTCCTCGCGGCGCGCGAGTTCGCCGCCGTGCTGATGGACCTGCAGATGCCCGGGATGGACGGTTTCCAGACCACTCGGACCATCCGCGATCCTGGCTCGCCGGTGCTGAATCACGAGGTGCCCGTCGTCGCCCTGACGGCGCACGCGCGCGCCTCCGACCGCGACCGCTGCCTGGCGGCCGGCATGCACGGCTTCCTGACCAAGCCCTTGCGCCTGGCCGAGCTGGCGGAGGTGCTCGACGGCCTGGCCCTGCCCGGCACCTGGCGCCTGCCGAAACCGGAGCTGTCGACCACGCCGGAGACCGACGCCGGCCTGGACATGGGAGCGCTGCTCGACCGGCTGGGGGGAGACGCCGACCTGGCTCGGCAGGTGATCGCCGTGTTCCTGGAGGATTTCCCGGTCCAGCTAGAGCTGATCCGTGAGGCGCTGGTCCGTCGCGACGGGCCCGAGGTCGAGCGGTTGGCCCACCGGCTCAAGGGGTCGTCGGCCAATCTCGGACTGGTGGAGCTGCAGAAGACTGCTACCCGTCTCGAGGAGGCCTCGCGGTCGCGAGATTTCGCCCTGGCCGAGGTCCTGGCGGAGACCGCCCGTTCGGGGCTGGCCGGGCTGAGGAACCTGGCTGCCGCGGCAAGGGGCGAGTCCCGTTCGACCGGCACGCCCTGAGCGGCTGTCCCATCCGCAAGAACACGGAACCCCGGCCGAGCCCCGCTGTTTGTCCTTCCTCTGCTCCTCCTTCCGGCCAGCACGACAGGAGCACAGGAAGTTCAAACCGGGGGGCATGGCATGGCAGCCTGGTTCAAGCCTGTGTTAACATTCGTTTTCGGACAGCCTCGGCGCAAGGGCAACCGAAGCTGGGCTCGGGCTCGCGGGTGACTTACGGTGCGCGGTGCCGCCGCAGGACTTGTTTCGCGCGCGAGAATAGAAGGAGGCCTACCGTGCAACGGAACTCTCCCAAGACGGGTTGGTCGACTCTGCCGATCGCGCTCGCCGCCTTGGCGGTCGTGGCGCCCGGGGCGTTTGCCGGGGGGGGAAACACCTTCCCCCCCGCGTCCCAGAGCCCGACGACCGGGCTCCGGTGGTTCCAGCGGACTCTGGTCTCGCCGCCTGCCAGGAAAGGCACGGCGGGCGCTTACGACTCGGGTCGGGGCAAGCTCGTAGTCTTTGGCGGGGCCGACCCAAGCGCCCGGGCCGACACCTGGGAGTGGG
>CAZSVK010000495.1:0-4086 GCA_964610245.1 uncultured bacterium | reverse complement strand
CCCACTTTCAGGGGGGACCCGTGCCCGGCGTGAGCGTGAGTTGCATCCGGGAAGAGATGCCTCTGGGGACGGCCGGCGCGCTCGCCAACGCCGTGTCGCGATCCGGCTTGCGGCCGCCGGCCTGGCTCGTGTGCAACGGTGACTCGCTGGCACTCGACAGGCTCGACCGGTTGTTCGCGGTCTTCAACCGGCCCGGGACCGACGTGGCGATGCTCGGGCTGCGACTCGACGAGCCGTCGCGCTACGGCACGCTCGAACTCGACTCCGCCGGCAGGCTGCGCGCCTTCGTCGAGAAGAGAGCCATGGGGGAGAGCGCGGTGGTAAACGCCGGGGTGTACCTGATGCGAGCGACCCTGATCTCGCGATTTCCGGCCCACTCGCCCTCGAGCCTGGAGAGCGAGGTGTTTCCGTTCTTGCTCTCCCGGGGCTGCCGGATAGCGGTGACCGAAAGTCCCGGCCCCTTCCTGGACATCGGCACCGAGGCGACCCTGCCGCTCGCCGGCGAGTTCGTTTACCGAAACGCGAGCTGGTTCCTGCGGGACTGAGCGGCGCGGGCGAACCGCCGCGTCTCAGACCGGGCCCGCCGCGCGGACCTCGGCCGACGCGGCCCCCTCGAACTGCTTGAAGTTCTTGCCGAACAGGGCGGCCAGTTCGGCTGCCTTGCGGTCGTAGGCCGACACATCCCCCCAGCTCCGGCGAGGCTCCAATGCCTCGGCCGGGACATCGGGGCAGGCCTCCGGCACCATCACGCCGAAGACGGGGTCGCGGCGCAAGGGCATGTCGTCCAGACGGCCGTCGAGCGCGGCGTGCAGCATCGCCCGGGTGTGGGCGATCTTCATCCGCTCGCCCACGCCGTAGGGGCCGCCGGTCCAGCCGGTGTTGATGAGCCAGACCCGCGTCTTGTGGCGGGCGATCTTCTCGCCCAGCAACTTCGCGTAGACGCTCGGATCCAGCACCATGAACGGCGCGCCGAAGCAGGTGCTGAAGGTCGCCTGGGGCTCCGTGACGCCCCGCTCGGTGCCGGCCACCTTTGCCGTGTAGCCCGACAGGAAGTGGTACATCGCCTGCTCGGGCGTCATCCTCGCGATCGGAGGCAACACCCCGAAGGCGTCGGCCGTCAGCATCACGAGATCCTCCGGGTGGGCCCCCATCCCGCTCGTCGAAGCGTTCGGGATGAACTCGAGCGGATAGGCGCCTCGCGTGTTCTCGGTGATCGAATCGTCGTCCAGATCCACCTGGCGCCGCTCCCGGTCGAACGCGACGTTCTCCAGCACCGTTCCGAAACGCCTCGTCGCGGCGTAGATCTCGGGCTCGGCGTCGGGCGAGAGCCGGATCATCTTGGCGTAACATCCACCCTCGAAGTTGAAGACACCGCGATCGCTCCAACCGTGCTCGTCGTCACCGATCAGCTTCCGCGCCGGATCGGCCGACAGCGTCGTCTTCCCGGTGCCCGACAGCCCGAAGAAGACGGCCGACTCCCCCCGCGGGCCGATGTTGGCCGAGGCGTGCATCGACAGCACTCCGCGGAGAGGCAGCAGGTAGTTGAGCACGCTGAAGATCGACTTCTTGATCTCGCCGGCATAGCGGGTGCCCCCGATCAGCACCATCCGTTCGGCCAGGTGGAGGATGATGAAGGCCCCGGAGTTGGTGCCGTCACGGACGGGGTCGGCCTGGAACCCGGGCGCGCTCACCACGGTGAACTCGGGCTGGTGGGTCGACAGCGCCGCGGGGTCGGCCTTGATGAACATGTGGCTCGCGAACAGGCTCTGCCAGGAGTTCTCCGTGATGATCCGGACGGGCAGGCGATAGTCCGGATCGGCCCCGGCGTAGCAATCCTGCACGAACAGGTCGCGCTCTTCGAGATAGGCCATCACCCGGCGATGGAGCTGGGCGAACCGGGCCGGGTCGAACGGCCGGTTGACCTTTCCCCAGGCCACATGCCCCTCGCTGGAGGGCTCCTTCACGATGAACTTGTCGTTCGGGCTGCGGCCGGTATGTGGCCCGGTGTGCACGACCAGCGCCCCGCCGTTGACCGCCATCCCCTCGCCTCGCCTCACCGCCTCCTCGAATAGCCAGGCCGGCGGCAGGTTCCAGTAGATCCGTCGCGAATTGAGCACGTGCACGTGGCCGTCGGCGGTGTTGCGGTTCGGGAGCAAGCTGGTCATCGGGCCCTCCTCTGGTAGTCGCGTGACTATAGTACCGATCCGGCTCTCTCGGCGCACGGCGGCGCCGCCCCTTGGATAGGCTCTACGCTGGCCGCAGCAGGAAGTAGATGAAGTCGAGCCCGGCGTGGAGCAGCACCGGCACCGTCAACCGCCCGGTGAGCCGGTAAGCCCATCCGTAGCCGAGGCCGGCCACACAGGCCAGGCCGGTGAAGGCCAGGCCCCTGGGCAGGTGAATGAGCCCGAAGAGCAGGCTCGCCGCCAGCCAGCCGGTGACGCCCCCGGAGCGCTCTCCCCACCGCGCCACGGCCCACCCGACCATCAGGTTCTGCAGCACCAGCCGGAACACCAGCTCTTCCGGCAACGCGATACGGAACAGGTAGCGGTAGGCGGCATAGAGCAGGTCGGAAGCGGGCCGCCCGCCGGGCGGAGCGCCCACCATCCCGCCCAGCCAGGCGGCGGGCAGCAGCACCGCCACGAGCCCGGCCAGCAGGGCCACGCAAAGGCCCAGTTCACGCCAGTCCAGGCGCAAGCTGTAGCCCAGCTCCAGCCCGCGCACGAGCAGCAGATAGACCAGCAGCAGCCCCATCCAGACATAGAAGCTGGCGTCGGTGACGTAGGCCTCCCCGTTGCGGGCGCCGATGACGACCGACACCCGGGTCAGCTTGCTGTGCGCCAGCAGGAAAACGGTCGCGGTGAAGCCCGCGTCCCGCCAGCCCAATCCCGGCGGCGGCTCGCCCTGCTCCCCCCGCCGCGGCCAGAAGAGCAGGAACGGCAGTCCCAGCAACGGCACCAGGCTCCAGAGTGCCAGCGGAGCGGTCTCCGAACCGGCCGGCCGGAGCCAGGCCATCCCGGACAGAAACGCCGCCCCCGCGAGCACCGCGGAGCTTGCGGCCCACACCGGCCCGAACAGCCGGCGGAGTCGTGCGCGCACGGGCGTGAACGCGAGCGCCAGCGCCCCCAGGAGCGGGACCAGCACCAGACCGTGAGTCGCGCCGCAGACCGGCCCCCGCTCGCCCGCGGCCCGGGCCATCCCCGCGGTCATCGCGACCATCAGCGCCAGCGACGCCACGGGGACGATCGCCTCGGCCCCCAAGGCCGAGGAATCGCCGCAACGCTCCCTCAGAAGCCGCCGCTTCCGGTGGTCGTCTCGGTCTGCCCGGCGCTACCCACCTGATCGGCTGAACGCGAGAGCGTGGCGCTGGTGGAGGTGCCGTAGAAGTAGAGCACTCCGACGCAGATGATGGCGATGAGTCCGAGGATGAGTCCGTACTCGGACTGGCCCTGGCCCTTGCGATTGAATCTTCGAAGCATGTTGGCTCCTGCGGGTAAAACCTGGCTGGACTTCTGATCTCATTATATCGCAACCGGCGGCCTGGCAGGCGGGTCGACTCGACGCGCGCCCCGGCCGCTCAGAACGGCCAGTCGACCCCGGAGTCCTTCAGCATCGCCTGCATGGACTGCAGTCGCCTGCTGGTGACGTCGACCTCCGGCTGCGCGAACAACCCGGGCGGCGGGGGACAGCCCTCCACGGCCATCCGCTCGAGAAACGAGGGGTTCTGCCCCGTGGCGACCAGCCCGCCCAGCGGGTGTCCGTCCGCGTCGAGCCCCTCCGAGTGCCAGAGAAAGAGATCCCGGGTCTCCAGGTCATCGCCGTTCATGCCGAGCAGTTCGGTCAGCTGCACGACCCGGCGCCGGCCGCCGTGGAAGCGCCGCACCTGGATGATGAGATCGACGGCGCTGGCGACCTGTTCGCGGATGCCCTTGACGGTGGCGCCGCTGCCGGCCATCAGCACCATCGTCTCGATGCGCGCCAGCAACTCGCGAGCGTTATTGGCGTGGGCGGTGGTCATCGACCCCTCGTGGCCGGTGTTCATCGCCTGCAGCATGTCGAGCGCCTCGGCCCCACGGCATTCGCCGACCA
>CAZSVK010000494.1:0-4102 GCA_964610245.1 uncultured bacterium | reverse complement strand
CGCGACCTGGCCCGCCGTGAGAAGTTTGCCGCCGACGTCAGCTTCCACAGCTACAGCGAACTCATCCTCTACCCCTGGAGCTACGACTACGTCAGCATCCCGGCCGTCCGCGAAGAGGTCTTCAAGAAGCACGGGGCCGAGATGGCCAAGTTCAACGGCTACACCTCCGAGAAGAGTTCCGACCTCTACCCGTCCAGCGGCGACACCGACGACTTCATGTACGGTGACACCGGCTCGCTCTCGTTCACGATCGAGCTGGCCCAGACCTTCATCCCGAGCGAGAGCGAGATTCCGAGCATCTGCGAGAGCAACGTGAAGTCCTTGATGTACATGATCGAGAACTGCTCGGATCCCTTCCCCCGCATGACCCACACGCCCGCCGCCGCCTCCACCGCCGAGGGTCTGCCGGTCGACGTGGCGCTCGATACCGAGATGTGGCCCGACGAGAAGCCCGCCACCGTCGCCGCAGCCTGCGTCGCGGCCGACGGCACGGCTAGCCTGGTCGAGCTGGCCAAGGTGAGCGGCCAGACCGCCCAGTTCAAAGGCACGCTGCCCAAGACGGCGGTCCGCTACCACTTCGAGTACAAGGCCAAGGACGGCTCGACCGTTCGATGGCCGAAGTACAGCGACTTCAGCGCTCCTCAGAGCGCGAAGTGAGCCCGCCGGCGTTGCGGCCTCGTCGCAACGCCCCGTCCGGAACCGGCGCCGCCCAGGGATTCGTCCCCACGCAGCGCCGGTTCTTCATTTCGCCCCGTTCCGCCGGGGCTGGGCGCGAGGCCGGGCGTCGCGATTCTCAAGGCGGTTCCCGCCCGCCCGACGACACGGTATCCTCCCGGAGCGCTTCTGTGACACGCCCGGAATGCCGATACAGATTGTGGCTCCGCGCACCGCTTTCTGTTATCCTGCTCGCCCACCATGTCCAACAAGCTTCGAATCGGCGTCATCTACGGGGGTCGCTCCGGGGAGCACCTGGTCTCCATCGCCTCGGCGAATTCCCTGGTGAACTCGCTCGACCCGGCAAAGTACGACGTGATCCCGATCGGCATCAGCCGTGAGGGCAAGTGGCTGCCCGCCGCCGAGCCGGCCCAGTTTCTGGAGTCCGGGATCTCGATGCGAGCGCTACCCGCGGGCAAGATGGAGGCCCTGCCGGCCGCCGTCTCGGGCCGGGCCCTCCAGGGTGCGACGCTCCCGGCCACAACCGGGATGCGCAGCGTGGCCCTGGCCGACGTGGTGGGCGGAAGCCTGGACGTGGCCATCCCGCTGGTCCATGGCACCTACGGCGAGGACGGCACCCTGCAGGGTCTTCTCGAGATGGCCGGCATCCCCTACGTGGGTGCGGGCGTGCTCGCCTCGGCCATCGGCATGGACAAGATCGTGATGAAGAAGGTGCTTGCGGCCAGCGGTCTACCCGTCGCCGACTGGGTCGGCTGCCGGAAGGCCGACGTGGACACCCCCGCCGGGATGACGGAAGTCGTGGGCGAGGTCAGCTCGCGGCTGGGCTATCCGGTCTTCGTGAAGCCCGCCAACGGCGGCTCCAGCGTGGGGATGAGCAAGGTGCGCGAGCCCGAGGCCCTGCCCGCCGCCATCGAAGCGGCCCTCGCCTTCGACACGCGGGTGATCGTCGAGAAGGGCATCGTCTGCCGCGAGATCGAGTGCAGCGTCATCGGAAACCGCCGCGCCGAGGTCTCGCTGCCCGGCGAGATCACCTACGCGAGCGATTTCTACGACTACGCCACGAAGTACACCGAGGGCAAGATGCGGCTGGTGGCGCCCGCCCCCCTGGACGCCGAGACGACTCGCCGCGTCCAGAAGATGGCGGCCGATATCTACCGGGCGCTCGAGTGCGAGGGCATGGCGCGCGTCGACATGTTCCTCGAGAAGGGGTCCGACCGGCTGCTGGCCAACGAACTCAACACCATCCCCGGCTTCACCTCCTGCTCGGTCTTCGCCAAGCTATGGGAGCTCAGCGGCGTGGGTTACGGGCAATTGATGGACAAGCTGATCGGCCTGGCGCTCGAACGCTTCCAGGAGAGGCAAGACCTGGCGGGCCTCAAGTAGCAGCCGCGCTCAGGTGTCCCGAGTCGGCCGCTCCGGCTCGTACAGCAGTCGCCAGAGGTCGGTCGACAGCACCTTGCAGAAGGCCGCTGCCGGCACCGCCAGCAACAGCCCGTAGATCCCGGCGAGATCCTGCCCGATGGCCAGGGCCAGCAGGATCGCCACCGGGTGCAGGCCGACCTGCCCGCTCATGATCCTGGGCTGCAGGAAGAAGCTCTCGAAGACCTGAAGCGAGACGAAGAGCGCGATCAGGCCGCCGAGCGTCCAGAGCGCTTCGACCGTGAAACCCCAGTGCACCACGACCAGGATCGCCGCCGGCAGCAGTCCCACGAAGAAGCCCAGGTAGGGCACGAAGTCGGCGGCGCCCGCGACCGGCCCGAGCAGCAATGCGTAGGGGACCCCGAGCACCAGGAGCCCGGTGGTCATCACGGTGCCGAAGACGGTACAGATCAGCAACTGTCCCCGGATGTAGCCGCCCAGGGTGCGGTCGAGCCGGGCGAGGAAATCCTCGAACCACGGGTGGTAGTCGAGCGGGACGGCGTTCCTCACGCCCTGCCGGAGCTGCTCGAAGTCGACGAGCAGATAGAAGAGGATGAGCGGCACCAGCGCCAGGCTCGCGCCGGCGGAGAACACACGCAGGCCAAGCGACGCCACCGACTGGAGCTGGCGGCCGGCGAAGCGCCCCGCCGTCTCGAGCGCGCTCCCCAGGGTGCCGATTCGCTCGGGATCAGAGACGAACTTGCGCAGCGCGGCGCTCAAGCCGGGCACTGCCTCGAGCCTGGCCTGGTACTCCTCGACCGTGCGCCGGGCCAGTTCCTGGTACTCGGCTGGAGTGCGCACGGTCACGGCGTTGGCCAGCGAGTAGAGGTTGGAGATCAGCTCGACGAGCAAGGGGAAGCCGAACAGCGCCACCACGGTGAGCAACCACAGGTAGAGCAGCGAGACCGACAGCGTGCGGGTCTCGCCCTTGGGAATGCCCATCAACCGGGCATAGCGCCGAGGCATGCTGCCGAACACGCGCTGCAGGGCCGCCACCAGCGGGTTGATGAGATAGGCGAGTACGCAGGCGAGCAGGAACGGGGCCAGCACGCCCGGGCAGCACCAGGCGACCAGCACGGGCAAGCCGAGCACCAGGGCCATGGCGATGGTCGAGCGCCGAGGCAGCGGCAAGGCCAGGACGGCCGGCGCTGCCGGGGCCGGCGAGGTGAAGTCGGACGTCGTCGCGGGCGCCGGGGCCCGGGGGGACTTCTCGGTCGAGGGCTTTCGGCTCATCGGCGGTGCCGTCTCAGAAGAACATCATCTTGATGGAGGTGATCAGCAGGAGAACGCCGAATCCACGACGCAGCGCGTCGGCCGGGATCTGACCGACCAGCGACGAGGAGACGGTCACTCCTACCAGGAAGCCGGCAACCAGGCAGGCCGCGACGCGGAGATCCACGTTGCCGTCGCGGTAGTAGTTGAGCACACCTGGCAAGCCGACCGGCAAGAGCATGACGGCCAGACTGGTGCCCTGCGCCAGATGCTGGGTGAAACCGTAGAAATAGACCAGCGCCGGGACCATCAGGATGCCGCCGCCGATGCCGAAGAACCCGCTGAGTCCGCCGGCCAGGAAACCGAGGAAGACCGTCTTGAGCGTGAACATGGCGTCGGCAACGATAGCATGGAAGGGGTCAGGGGTTGGGGGTAAGGTCACCGCGCGCGGTGAGGCGAGAGGAAAGGGCCGCGCCACGAACGGGCGGGCCAGGTGCTCAGCGCTCGTGGGGAGTTCGCCCGGTGCGAGGGCAGGCCGTCAATCATGAGGGCCCCCGCCGCCGGTGCGCCCCGTGCACGGCCCCTAACCCCCAACCCCTAACCCCTAACCCCTGTCTTCACTGCCAGGGCCACGGACAAAGTCGTGGGAACGCGCTTCAATACGTGTCCGGGACCTTCCGATCGCGGGCATGACCGGGCGAGAGACCGCTGCCGCAGATCCAGAACTGACGTACTCGAAGGTGTTCCCCGCAGTACGGCTTACCGAAAGGCATGACTGACTTTGCCGATGCCCTGC
>CAZSVK010000493.1:0-4115 GCA_964610245.1 uncultured bacterium | reverse complement strand
CGAGCTTTCGATTGATGGTGACCACCGCCTGGTGCTCCCTCAGGAGGTGGACCCCGGTGAGCCGCAGCTCGGCCTGGCGGGCGCGAGAGACGCCTTCGAGCGGCAGGGTCCAGTTCCGGGGGCCCAGGCGCTTCCACTCGACGACTCCGACAAAGGCGGCGCAGAACGCCTCGTACTCCGAGAAGGGGCCGGCGAAGATCCGGTTGCCGCCGATCCCGACCTCATGTCGCGGCTTGCCCTTCAGCGCGGGCTCGTAGGCCACCCGGTAGCGGCCTCGGAAGAACTCCTCGGCGCCGCTCTTGAACGGAATGGTGAGCAGGCCGGCGTAGCGATCCATCTCCGCGACGCGGTTCATGCCCCTTTGCAGGATCTCCACCGTCTCCAGCGGAAGGGCCCGCGCCGGCTCACCGTCGAGCATTCCGCGGCCCAGCAGGAGCAACGACGAGAGGGCCGGATAGAGCTTCTGGCCGCTGAGCCACTGGTGCATCTCCTCGGCCAGGCTGCGAGCCACCGGGTCGCCGGCGGGGAAGGGATCGTAGACCGGGATCTTCCCGTAGTGGATCAACACGCCCCGGTCATCCAGCACCTCTTCGAGACCGTCCGAGCTGAGCCTCTGTCCGGTCGCGGTCACGACCTGCCTGGGCAGGCGGGCGTCGATGCGCCCCGAGAGGAACTTGCCGGGCTCGAAGGTCCGGAACTCCCTCGCCAGCTCGACCAGCAGACCGGGCAGCAGCGCCTTGCGAAAGCTCTCGAAGAGTTGGTTCTCGTCCAGCTCCAGCGGGTCGCCGGTGGCGTCGCGGAACGAGAGCGCGAGCGGCTTGCCGCCGGGGGCGTAACGGTCGAGCACCAGGTGATGATCTTGCGTCGGCGCGACGTCGCGCACCTCTTGCTCGCCCCACCCGAGGGTCGCCTGGACCGCCTCGGCGGTGCGGAAAGAGAACTGCCAGCCGGCTCCGACCGGCCGCAAGGCGGTGGGCTCGATTCCGGCGGGAAGAGTGCGGAAGCGGTAGTCGAGCGACCGGCTGCCATCAGGGAACAGCAGGACGGCGCGGTACTCCCGGTCGGGAGTCAATCCCTTCAGCACGACGCTGTGCTGGCCCGTCGACGCCTCGGGCGAGCCCCCGGAGGGGGCGAGCGGGTCCAGGGGCGGAGCCCCTGGGTCCAAGGATGACGGCGCAGCACGCGAAGCGGACGAACCCGCGGTCTTGGGGGCCCCATCGGCCTCGGAGAACTCGACCCGACTCGGGTAGTCGCGGGGGCTGCGCCAGGTGAGCGTGGCCTGCTTGACGCCGGCGCGCACGAGGAGGTCGGTTGCCACGTAGCCCCCCCGGCCTCCCCGGAACAGGGCCACGGCGAAAGCCAGCGGGAGCAGCAACAGCAGCAACCCCACCCAGATGCCGGTGCGCAGCCAGGCGGGCGCCGACGCGCCGACGTCGATCGCGCTGCTCGCCCGGGAGATGGCCTTCACGACGCCGCTCTCTTCCTGGGGCGGCAAAGGCTGGGCGGAAGCCGAGCGCAGCACCCTGGAGCCGCTGCGGGTGCGGATCGACGGGCGCGAGACCGGGGCCGGCGCGGGTTCCGGGTCGGACGGGGGCGGGCTCTCCTGCTCTCCGGCGGCGACGAGTCGGGCGACCGTCCCCCGGCGCGCGGCGGCCTCCAGATCCTCCGAGAGCCGCTCGGCGTCCTGGTACCTCACCGAGGGGTCCTTCGTGAGACAGTTCAGGATCAACGTCTCGAGTGCCGGATGGAGGTCGGGGTTGAGCTTCGAGGGCGGCTCGGGCTCCTGGGTGAGGATGAGCCGGAAGATCTCCGGCATCGTCTTGCCCTGGAACGGAAAGGACCCGGTCACCATCCGGTAGAGGATGACGCCGAACTGGAACACGTCGCTCGCCGGCCCGACAGCGCGGGCCTTCACCATCTCCGGCGACATGTAGTACGGCGTGCCCAGGGACTGGCCGACGCGGGTGATGCCGCTGGCGAGCAGATCCTTGACCAGTCCGAAGTCGGTGATGATGGCCTTCCCCTGCTCGTCCATCATGATGTTGGCCGGCTTGAGGTCCCTGTGGACGATGCCCAGGGGGAAGTAGTAGCGGAAGGCCTCGACCAGGTCTCGAGAGATCGCGATCGCCTCGGAGATGGGGATGCGGCCCAGGGACTTGATGCGGTCTTCGAGGCTGGTCGCGCGCAGCAACTCCATCGAGTAGTAGTAGGCGCCGGCCTCGTAACCGTAGTCGTAGACCTTCACGATGTTCGGGTGCGAGAGGCGCGCGCAGACGCTGACCTCCTTGACGAACCGCTTGAGCAGGTCGGCGCTCTTGGCGGCGTTCTGCTCCGGCAGGACCTTCAGCGCCACCTCGCGGCCGAGCCCCTCCTGGATGGCCAGGAAAACGACCCCCATCCCGCCACGGCCGAGCTGCCGCTTCAGCAGGTACTTCCCCAGGCGATTGTTCGCGGCGGCCATCGCCCGACATGGTAGCAGGCAAGGCCCGTCAGACCCCAGCAGCAACGAAGTGCGAGGCTGCGCGCCCGGAAGGCGGGAGTCCGCTCCGGTTCGAGTTCTGCCGGGGACGCTCTCCCCGATCCTGGTCAGGGTTCGGGAGCGAAGCTCCCGAGAGACGACTCGAGGTCCTCTTCGTCTGGCCTAGCGTGCGGGGCGGATGTCGTAGAGCCCGAAGAAGTGCTTCACGCGAAGGCTCTCGAGCGCCGACAGACCGGGCGTGGGCCGCTCGGTCTCGAGGGCCGTCTGCAGGAACTTCATCACCGAGGGCAGGTTCTGCTTGCAGATGGTGGGGATCTCGTCCTCGGAGGGCACGAATTCCTGACCCAGCTCGAAGGTGAAGGCCCAGGCGCCGTAATTCTTGTAGAAGGTGTCGTCGCTTCCGCCACCCGCGATATAGAGGATGCGGGAGACCTGACCGGAGGTGTAGCCGTTGAGGTCGGCCATCGCCTTGGCCCGGCGGGCCAGTTCGGCCGAGTCGGGTGCGAGCGCGCGGTCGTAACCCCAGGAGTAGAGCACCAGCTCGCTGTAGCTGTGGAACGACAAGGCGGCGATGAACTTCTCGCGCTCGAAGAGCGAGATCAGGGCTCGCGTCTCCAGCTCGGAGGCGGGCTCCGGGCCGCGATAGGTGTCGGCGGAGGGATAGGCCGAGCTGCCGAGTCCCCAACCGATGGGGAAGTTGCGGTTGATGTCGACGCCCACGTCGCGGCCCTGGGGGCTGCGATTCTTGCGCCACATCTTGTACTTGGTCTGGGAGTAGACCAGGCCGTCCGGGTTCGTGATCGGGAGGATGTAGAGCACCAGCCCGTCGACGATTCCGGTCACCGCGGGATCCTTGCCGTAGTTGGCCAGCAGATGGTTGAGCACGTGGAAGGGGACTTCGGTGGAGATCCACTCGCGGGCGTGGGTGAGGCCGAAGATGAGGACGCGGGGCTTCGCCGCGTCGGTTTGCGACTTGCCGGTCAGACGAACGGCGAGAAGGTCACGGCCCTCGGCCGACTTGCCCAGGACCTCGGTCTTGAGCAGTTCGGGATAGCGGGCGGCCAGGTCATTGAGTTCCGCCACTGCCTCCGCGTAGGAGTGATAGGCGCCCTCAGAACCCTTGGCTTTGAAGGAGGCGAGCTGGTCGTCCACGTCTTCCATCAGCGTGCGCAGCTCGAGGAGGCTCGCCTCGGCCGACTGCAGCTCCCGGGCCGCGTTCGCGCCGGCGGCGTTCTGCTGGCGGATCGCCACGACCCGATCGCCCTTGACCTGGACGATGTCGTAGGCGCCGGTCGAAAGCAGTGCGTCGAGCTGGGGTTGCCCGGCCACCCGGAAGGTGACCAGCTGGCCCGTCGAATCGGCCGGGGGGGCGGCGAGGGCGCATCCCGCGAGCAACAGCGACGCGCTCAACAGGGCGAGGGAAAGGCGAGACAGACCTGAAGCCACGATACTCCTCCGTTAGATACTCGATACTGCCAACTTACTGCGGAGCGAATCGAGGACCCGCCTCGATCCCGGGAAGGAAGGCATGATAACGGCCCGCGCGGGCCATGACAAGCCGGTGAATGCGGGGGGGGCTGTCGCGGAAGGTGGGAAGCCGCGCTGGTACGAGTTCTGCCGGGGACGCTGTCCCCGG
>CAZSVK010000492.1:0-4123 GCA_964610245.1 uncultured bacterium | reverse complement strand
CCCACCGGATCTTCGGCCCGGCCGTCGCCCGGCTGTCGCGCCTGCTGGGGGGCACCACCGAGACGTTCCCTCCGGCCATCCGCGTCACCGTCGCCGACGCCCTTCGTACCGCGGCCGCGCGCAACCCCGGCTGGGCCTGGGTGCTCCAGTTCACGGGCCAGTTCCGGGCCACCGCGCTGTTCCTGCTCGCGGCCTCGCCTTCGGAGCTGCCCCCGCACTCCGACGAAGGCCTCGCGGTGGAACGCGAGACCTTTGCTCGCGAGGTGGCGGTCGCCTTCCGCGCCAGCTTCGGCCGCGGGGTCGCGATCGATTCCGCCCCGCTCGCCTCGCTCGACGACCTGCCGGTCCGCCAGGGCGCGTCCGCGGGGCTCGTCAGCCTCGACTTCGACCTGGAAACCGGGCGGCTCGAGCCGATGACCGCGAGCCTGGCCGTCGAGGCCAGCTTCGTACGGGAACTGGCCGCCCTCGTGCGCCAGCCCGCCGCCCGGGCCCGGACGGTGCCCGCGAGGATGCCGCTGGCGTCCCGCGCCGGCGGGGCCGAGTCGGAGGCCGAGTCGGAGGCCGAGTCGGAGGCCGAGTCGGAATCCGCCGGTGCCTCTCCGCGGCCGCTCCCCCTCGATCTGCCGGTTCTCCTGGCCGCCGAGATCGGCCGCAGCCGCCTCACTCTCGGTGACCTGATGTCGCTCGAGATCGGCCAGGTCGTCCGTCTCGATCGCCTGGCGGGCGACATCGCCACCCTCGCCATCGCCGGCCGCTCCCTGGCCACCGGCGAGGTCGTCGTCGAGGACGGCCACCTCGCGCTGAAGCTGATGTCCATCGAGCCCCCGGCTGAGCTGGCCGAACTCTTGACCACCATGCCCTCGCCGGTCGACCCGGCCCAATCCGGCCGGGTCTGAGCCCAGCTCGAGGTGAGTCCCAAGTGGAGAGCGACCTCTACTCGATCTGGCGCGTCCTGGGAGCGCTGCTCGTCGCCGTGACCTGCGTGCCCCTGGTCGGCCTCGCCATCCGCAGGCGCGCCGGCCTGCTGCCATCGGGCCCCGATGCGATGCGGGTCACCGGCAGCCTCAGGGTCTCCCCGACCGTGAGCCTCGTGACCGTGGAACTGGAAGGCCGCCGCTACCTCCTGAGCGTGGGACCCGAGCGCGCCGAGCTGGTCGATCGGCTCGAGACCGCCACCGCTCCGATGGCCGCGCCTCGGCCCCTGCGCCTCGAAGGGGGGAGCCGCGCGTGAACCCCACCGCAGTCGCCACCGCCCCTCTCTCCCTGGCCTCCCTCGGGCCCGACTCGTTGAAGAGCCTGATGCAGGGCGCGGATGCCCAGCAGGTCTGGGTCGCCGTCGCCGTCATCAGCCTGCTCTTCTCGGCCCTGCCGGCCATCCTGGCTCTTCTCACCTCGTTCACCCGCATCTTCATCGTCCTGACGTTCCTGCGCCAGGCGCTCGGCATCGGCGAGGTGCCTCCCGATCGCATCCTCACCGCGCTCGCCTTCTTCCTCACCCTCTTCACGATGGCCCCGGTGGGCGCCGAACTCGGGACGGTGGCGGTGCAGCCCTACCTGACGGGCAAGGCGGACGCGGCCACCGCCGCCTGCGCCGCCGCGGGGCCGCTCAGGGGCTTCATGCTCAAGCAGACCCGGCGCGACGACCTGCTGCTCTTCGCCAGCCTGGGCGCCGGCGCCCCGCCCCGGTCCGAGGACGAGGTGTCTCTCGCCGCGCTGGTTCCCGCGTTCGTGCTGTCGGAGCTGAAGACCGCTTTCCAGATCGGCATCGTGATCTTCCTGCCCTTCCTGATCATCGATCTGGTCGTGGCCACCACCATCACCTCTCTCGGCCTGGCCGGCCTCAACCCGGCCTCCCTGGCCATCCCCTTCAAGCTCCTCCTCTTCGTCCTGGCCGACGGATGGCATCTGGTCGTCTCTTCCCTGGTCCACTCGGTGCGTCTCTGATCCTGAATCGCCCGCTGCCCCGGCCGGCAGCCACCTGCTCGCGTACCTCCCGTTCCGAATCCCACCGCGGAGTCTCGATGGTCAACGACTACGCCATCATCGGCACCCTGGCAGGCAGCCTCGAGCTGGCGCTGAAGCTCTCGGCGCCCATCGCGTGCGCTGCCCTCGTTGCCGGTGTGGCCGCCGCCGTGATCCAGACAGTCACCTCCGTTCACGAGCAGAACCTGTCTCTCTTCTCCAAGCTGGCCGGGGCCGCGGTCGCTCTCTGGGCCACCGGGCCGTGGATCCTGCACGAACTGGTCGGGTTCACCAGGGCCTTGCTGTCCGACTTCTCCCGTTTCATCAACTGACGTGATTCACTCCGCCAGGGCTCGCCCGGCGGCTTCGCTCCAGACATGCTCCCCGAACTCTCCTGCTCCGCCCTCGCCGCCGCGCCCGTCTTTCGCTCGGCGGCCACGGCCGGCTGCAGGGTTGCCGGGATGCTCTGTCTGGCCGCGCCGCCCCTGGGCGGTTCCATTCCCTTCCCTGTCCGGGCGGCCCTCTTCGCGGCCCTGACCGTCGCGGTCTTCCCCGGCGTCCGCCCGCCCGACCCCGGCGCTTCCCTGGCCTCGATCTGCCTCGGAGAGCTGCTCGTCGGCCTGCTCCTCGCCCTCCCGCTGCGCCTGGCCTTCGAGGCGCTGCGGCATGCCGGCGAGATCGTCTCGGCCGCGGCCCTCCCGGTGCCTTCCTCCAGTCAGGGCGTGCTCGACGGCTCGCGCTCCAGCGTCGCCGGCCACATCGCCGTGATCGCCGCCCTGGCCGCCGTCTTCGCCTCGGGCGGAGACCGCGCCGCCATCCGTGCCCTCTCCGCCAGCTTCGCCCTGCTGCCGCCGGGCTCGGCCCCGACCGCCGAGCGCCTGGGCGCAGCCGTCTCGGACCTGGGAGCGTCCTACTTCCAGACCGTCGCTCTCGCCGTCCTGCCCTTCGTCGCCGTCCTGATTGTGATCGAAGCCGCGCTGGCCCTGGCGACGCGCGTCTCTTCCCTCGAGGCCGCCGCGGACGTCGTGCCCGCCGCCCGTGCGCTCCTGATGCTCGCGCTCCTCGGCGTCTCGCTATCGCTGGCGTTCTTGCCCGCCGCCGGTGCCGCCGTCGCCGCGCCGCGGGCCGCCTTCCTCTCCCGAGGGGGGACGCCATGATCGACCTGCTTCCGTTCCTCGAGGACGAGCGCACCGAGCAGCCCTCCGAGCGCCGCCTGCGCGAGTCGGCCCGCAAGGGCAGCCAGCCCGACGCCTCCTTGCTCGCCAGGCCCGCCGCCTTTCTCGCCGCCGTGTTCGCGTTGCAGCAGACCCTTCCCGGCGCTCTCGCGAGCTTCCACGACTGGACGTGCCGGGCCATCGCCGGAGCTTCCTCGGGGGCGCTGCCGGACCTGTCCCCCCTGGCCGGCGTGCTGGGCGGCCTCCTTGCGCCCGTGGCCGGCGCTGCCGTCGCGGCCTCGCTGGTCACCCGGGCCGCCGCCGGCTCGCACCTGTGGGCCCCCGCGCGCCTGGAGCCCGATGCCGGCCGGTTGCTCGGCTCGGGGACGCTGCGCTCGCTGACGCCTCTCAACCTCCTCGCCAACTCCGCGTGGTGCCTGCTCAGGCTCGCAGGGTTCGGCGCGGTCGCCTGGTGGGCCTGCCCGCCGCTGGCCGCCGCCGTCGACCCTGCTGCCTCGCTCAAACTCGTACCGCGCTTCCTGCTGTGGCTGGGTCTGGCCTGGCTGGTCCTCGGGGCGCTGGAGTTCGGCGCGGCCGCGGCCTCGTTCCGCGCCTCCCTGTGGATGACCCGCCGCGAGGTCGAGGACGAGCGCCGTTCGACCGAGGGCGACCCGAGGATGGCCGCTAGCAAGAAGCAGTGGACCGAGCAGCGGCTGCGGGGCACGGGAGCCGAACGCCGGCCTCCCGCCGCGCCGCCGCCGGTCAGTCGAGCCGCGCCGGCGCCGGAGCAGGTCCGCGCGAGGGCCCGGGCCGGTCCGGGGGCCTGACCCGCCCCCCCGTCTCGCGTCCCCCGTCCAGTCCCGGCCTTCCCGCCTGACCCCGCGCCCTGCCCCCTCGAGGGGCCGCCTTCCACCGGCGGCCGCCCCACCCGCCCGAGGATCCTTCCGTGAACTCCTGCCCCCACTCCCTGACGCGCCTCCCCCGGCTGTCCGCCCTGCCCTGCGCCC
>CAZSVK010000491.1:0-4149 GCA_964610245.1 uncultured bacterium | reverse complement strand
GCGCGCCCCGGACCATCCCACGCCGGCTCGATACCAGCCTCGTGTAGAGGACCGCCATCAGCAGCACGCTCACGGCAAAGGCCAGCAGCGCCTCGACGAGCGAGAACCCACGGCGCCGCCTAACCGGACCACCTCCGTCGCCAGCGCCACCAGGCGGATCGAGCGACGCTCCTCCTCGCCGGGCCCTTCCCAGGTCACGGTGACGGCGACGGGTTTGATCTTCACCTTGGCCTTGCCGTCGGCCGTCTGGAGCTCGGCCTCGGCCTGTACCTCCACGGTGCGCTTGTAGATCGAAGGGCCGCCCGGCGGGCCGGGGAGCCGCATCGAGCGATCGATCTCCGCCGCCAGCCCGGCGTCGACCTTGGCATAGGGAAGCGCTCCGACCGCCTCGACCACGTCGTCGGCAAGATGATAAGCCTGGGTCTGGTAGACGGTCATCGCGGTGCCCTGATGGCCGGCGATCAGCAAGCCCAGCAACGGCATCAGCGCGACGCTCAGGAAGATGACCGCCACCACGATCTCGATCAGGCTCACGCCCGCCGCCGACGAAGGAGCGCGGCCCGGCGAGCGACCGGTCGCGCGACCGGCGACCGAGGGGCTGACGGCGTGGGAACCCTGCATCATTGCACCATCACGAAGTCGGCCGCGCGGTCCACGACCAGGGACCAGCCGGGATCCACCGAACCGCTCGACGCCCCGGCGCGGGACCAGGGGCCCACCTTGAAGCGAGGGTTGTACTGCAGGTGAGAGAGCCCCCTGCCCTGGAAATTCTTCAGGTCCAGCCCCTGGGCGATGAGCGCGCCGGTCACATCCAGGCCCTTGGGCGCCTCGATCACGCCCTTCGGGGCCACCAGCACCGCGAAGACCGGCTTGTTCTCCGAGATGCGGATGTTGCCCGACCGGGCGACCAGCACCAGCGGAGGATCCTCCAGTTCCCCGTTGATCGCCCCCTCGAGCGTGAAGGAATCGGCGACGATCATCCCGCCGCGCTTCAGGTTCAGTTCGGGGATGAGGCAGGGGCCCGGTTGATCCCAAACGAGGATGGTGCCCAGGCTCAGATCGACGCCTAGCAGGAAGCCCTGCTGTTCGAGGAACTGGCGCAGGTCGTGCGCCGAGCCCGAGCGGCGGGCTACCCGCGAGGGGTCGGGGAAGGGCTGGTCGAGTTGCGAGATGAGGCCGTCCTGTTCGAGTTCGTCGAACTGCCCCTGGTCGGGCAACTCGGGCAGCAGTTCCTTCGGAATCTTGCTCAGCGCCCCCGGATCCGCTGCTGCGTCGAAGTACTCCGCCGGCAGGCCGATCCCCGAGGCCTGGGCCGTGGGCTCGGGTTCGTGGTTCTCTCCCTTGAAGTAGAGCAGCCCCTTGTTGTAGGTCCGGGTGGTCAGCTTGGACATCATCTCCGAGTAGAGGGGCGGGGCCACCCAGGGCGTGGCGGCCGGGGTGATGCTCAGGGTCGTCGGATCCACGAAGACGAGCTTGCCGGGCGCCACCGGGAGCAACTTCGCCGCCGGCACGTCGAGGCTGCCGCCCTGGTTCGGGACCGCGGCGTGCCACTGCGGATAGAGCGATGCCGCGTCGGCCACGCCCGGCCGGAGCGTGAACAGGCCGGAGAACTGGGCGGGATCGGTGGCCTCCTTGGGGTTGGCCGCCGTGAGCCGAAGGAAACCGGCGCTGACGCGGCCCAGGACGAGGGTGGGGCTGACGCCGCGCGGCGGTGCCCCCAGCAGGTGCAACAGGCTCGAGCGGAAGTTCGGAATCTCGGCCGGGTCGTAGGCCTGCTTGTAGAAGCGCAGCTCGGTGTCTTCCAGGCGGCTCACGCCCTGGTCCCAGTAGCGGATCTCCCAGAACGGGTTGCCGAGCTTCGTGTTGATGGCCGCGTCGGCATAGGCCCGCTGGGACTCGCGCACGTTGGGATCGACCGATTCCTGGTAGAACAGGAAGTCCTCGCCGGCCTGCTGGGAGTTCTCCTTGGCGTCGTGGCTGAAGGCCAGGTTCAGCCGGACTTCGTTCTTGCGGCCCAGAAAGACCAACCCCTGCTTGGCCAGCCAGCGGGCGTCCATCACCGCGCGGGCCTCGCCGGCGTCGATCGTATCGCCGTTGTTCAGCACGATCGGCCCCGGGCCCGCCGTCACCAGACCGCGGAAGTCGGTCTCGGCCGAGTTGATGTCGGCCTGGGACACGCCGCCGCCCATCGGGTCGGTCAGGTGAAGCGTGAAGTGGTTGAAGACCGGCAGCAGCGGAGACATGACCCGGAACTCGAAGTAGCCCTTGAGCTTGCGGCCGACCGCCTCGAGCAACGCGCCCGCCTTGAACTCAGACTCGACCTCGATATAGATGCGGCCGCTCTTCTGGCGAGAGTCCTGCAGCTTCTTGACCCACGGCAGGGGGGCGAAGGAGTCGATGTCCTCGGGAAGCGCGTAGACCTCGCTCTGGAGCTTCCCCACGTTCGAGATGCCGCCGAAGGCCTCGGAGACCTCGTTGATCAGCGGGCGGTACTCGCTCGAGAGGAAGTCGATCCGGGCCAGGCTGATGCGGCCCGTGTGGCCCCAGGGCTCGTCGGTCTGGGCCTTGATGACCTTCTGGTAGACCGTCGAACTCGGCGTCGAGAGCGACGCCATCACGTCGCTGCGCGTCAGCTCCATCCCGGCGAGCGCAAGCTCGTAGGCGAACTCGCCGAAGAGCTGCCGGTACTGCAGCAGGCGGCGGCCGCGCATGAACGAGAAGTAGCTGAAGATGCCGATCGACAGGACCAGGAGGACGAAGAACACCACGATCGTGGCGATGCCGCTGCGCAGGCGGAGAGAAGGCCGCACCCGGCCCCTTCCCAACCTCTGCGGAACCGCGGCCGTCGACAGCCGCGGTCTAGTCCGAGCCACCTGTCCTGGGCACGTTGACCCGAGAGCCCAGACCCTGGACCGGATCGAACGGCGTCGGGCCCGTCGGCGTCGCGGCCGGCGTCGTCGGGTTCCCGCCACCGCCATCGGCCTTCAGGATACGCTGGCGCTCGGCCGGATCGGTCGTCTGCCTCAGCTTCAGGAGGGTGGCCTTCGACGGCAGGTTGATCACCGTCCCGTTGGGGATGTTCCGCACGTTCGAGATGTCGTTGGCTTTCTGCAGGTCCTTGTAGAACTGGGGGTCGCCGTAGCGCGTGCGGGGGATCTCCCAGAGAGTGTCCCCTTCCTTCATCGCGTACTGCTCGGCCAGGGCCTGTCAGGCACAGACCAGCATCATCGCGAGCACTCCCGCCCAGAGCAACCCACTCGGTCGCATGAACATCGCGGACACCTCCTGTCGGCACGCCGCTTCTCTCCAGTATATATGCTGCGGGTCGCCGGGGGTTTCGACTTTCCTCGCCGGAATGAGGACCGCCCGCCCCGGACGGGTCCGGCGCGGGCGGCGAGCGGAGAAGCAATGGGGTCAGTCGCGGAGTTCTTGCTCGATGAGGGCCCGGATGTCGGGGGAGAGCCCGGCGAGCTGGGGCACGTTCAGGTCGTGGCTGCCGCCGGCGGGAATCCCGTTGAAGCTGTTCAGGATGATGATGTTGTTGTTGTTGCCCGGGGCGTTCACCGACACGCTCGTGCTGATGTTCACGTCGATGTCAATGTCCTCGTGCGCACCGACCCGACCGGGGCGCGGGGCGGGCGGCATCGGGAAGCGGTTGCGGCAGGGGTCGTCGTCGCCGCCGCAGATCCCGCCGACAGGCCGCGGCGCGATGACGACGCTCGGATCGGTCACGGGGCCGGCGGGCTCGTCGATCGGGGCCGGGCAGAGCGGCAGGCCGTCGGCGGTCTCGACCGCATCGGCTCCGCCGTTGGTGGAGACCTGCTCACCGGAGGAGGTTGCGGCGGTGGCGACGGTGCCGACCGGGAAGCTGCTGCCCCAGCCGTCCGGGGCGATCGGGGCGCCGGAGCTGGCGGCGTCGACGGGGACCGGAGGGACTGGCGACTCCCGGACGGGCGGGATCCCGGTGAGCAGCGCCCAGTCGGTGCCCACCACGGTGGGATCGATCGTGAGGACGTCGACCTGCTCGGGCGGGAAGATGTCGACCGAGGGAGTGAGCGGCTCGAGGGCGAGCGTCCCGTCGGGATTGAGGGCCGGGTCGTCGGCGGGGAAGGTCACGGGCTTGTCGCCGTCACTGGGCTCGACGGCGGT
>CAZSVK010000490.1:0-4153 GCA_964610245.1 uncultured bacterium | reverse complement strand
CGGCGGCCGTCCAGCCCCTCGCCCCCGACCAATGGCCGGGTCGTGGGAGGCTGGAGTTCGACCCTCACCGTGAACCAGAAGGTGGAGCCCTCGCCCTCGCGGCTCCGGACGCCGATCTGTCCCCCCATCCGCTCGCAGAGCTGCCGGGCTATCGCCAGCCCCAGGCCGGTGCCGCCGAAACGCCGGGTCATCGACGCGTCGCCCTGAGAGAACGGCGAGAACAACCGTTCCAGCCTTTCGGCGGAGATGCCGATTCCGGTGTCCTGGACCTCGAATCGCAAGAAGCAGTCGGGATTCCGTCGCGCCTCCGTCCGGACGTGGACCGAGACCTCGCCCGTGGGCGTGAACTTGATGGCGTTGGCCGCCAGGTTGGTCAGGATCTGTCTGAGCCGGCCGGGGTCGCCCCGCAGCAGGTCCGGCACGTCCGGCTCGACGAGGAAGTTGATCTCGAGCCCTTTGCGCTGGGCGGTGACGGCAACCAGATCGATGACCTCCTCGAGCATCGATTGCAGGTCGAAGTCGACGATCTCCAGCTCGAGTGCGCCGGCCTCGATCTTCGAGAAATCGAGGATGTCGTTGACGATGTTCAGCAGCGATTCGGCGCTGGAACGGACCATCTCGGCGCACTCCCGCTGCTCCACCGTCAGGGGCGAGTCGAGCAAGAGGCCGGTCAGCCCGATGACACCGTTCATCGGCGTGCGAATCTCGTGGCTCATGCTCGCCAGGAACCGGCTCTTCGCGGAACTGGCGGCCGAGGCCGCGATGGCCAGCTGGCTGGTCTGCTCGATCGCCTCCCGGAGTTCGCGATTGGCCGCCTCGACAGCCGCCTTGACCGAGCGCAGCGCTTCGTTGGCCCGCTCCCGTTCGGTGACGTCGGCAAGGGTGACCAGGCCGCCGGCGTCGCTTCCGCCGACGTGCAGCAACCTGGCGATCTGGAATTCGAAGCGGCGCGGCCCGCCCGCGGTATCGAGTTCTCGCCCGAGCGTGACGCTCGAACTGCCCGAGTCCAGGAGCCTGTGCCATTCCTCCTGCAACCAGGGATGGACCGAGGGGACCTCGTGAGGCCCGTAGTAGAAGGCGCCGGGCACCTCGCGACCGAGGAACAGGCGAGAGGCCGCCAGGTTCAGATTCTCGATGCGGCCACCGGCGTCGATGAGAATCGCCGGGCTGGCCTGGCTCTCGAAGACCATCAGAAATCGACTCTTCTCGGTGGCCAGCGCGCGATTGGCGGCCTGCAGTTGTTCGACCTCGTGTTCCCCGGCCTGCCGCATCCACTCGGTGCAGAAGCCCAGCTCGAGCCGGTCGAAGAAGCGATCGATGAACAACCTGTAACCCTGCCGATCCGCGAGCGGCTCGTGCATCTGCTCGAGCAGTTCGACGTGGGCCTGCCGGAAGTACTTCATCAGGCCAAGGAACAATCCGATGGTGACGCCCCGGCCGCGATGCCTCTGGGCCTCGAGGATTCCGAAGGCGGCGATGGGATCGGTCCGAGGATCCTCGTCGGGATCCAGCTCGAGCGAGCGCACGCCCGAGCGAAGCGCGGCAACGAGAGAGGCCGACAGCCCCCGGATGGCGACCCTCCACGGCTCCTCCAGCGCCGCAGCGTAGCGAGTGTATCCCCGCTGCCGGGCCAGCTCTACCACGCGCTGAAGCAGCCACTCCTCGTGACTCTCGACCAGCGAGGCAAGCAGGTGCATCATTCGACCGGGGCTTTCGCCCACGCCGTCCGTGGCCAGCAGGCTCCGCCCGGCGGGGCCGGCACCGCCCGGGACTCGGCGCGAGGCGAGCTTCATTGTAGCGTGAAAGCATCGGAAATCCGGACCAGACGACAGCTCCGGATTTCCGCACTTCCGTGTAAGCTTGCGGTGCCTGCGGTAAGGGCGGACGGAGGTCTCGCGCCCGTTCGCGCCACACCGGGCGACGTCACGATGCACCCTCTTCTGCCCGCCGCGTTACTGCTCCTGGCCGGATGCGCCCACGAAGCCCTGGCAGGGCCAAGGTTGCTCGACTACCCGTGCAAGCCCGGCGAGCATGGCCGGCACCGGATCGAGATGCGCGCCACCGTGCCGGACGGCGGCGTGCTCGAGGCGATCTCCCGCATCGAGACGCGGGTGACCACCGCCGGCGCCGAGGAGTTCACGGTCGAAGCGGTCCAGACCGTCCAGGCCGACGGGCTGCGCGACGGCCGCAGCCGGGCCAGTTTCTCGGTCAGCCGCAAGGGCCGCCTCTCGCGCCTCAGCAGCCCCCAGCTCGATCACCCGGTTCGCGGCGCCTGCGTGCGAGACCTGGCCTTTCTCTTCATGACGCTGCCCGCGGGACCGGTCGATCCCGGCTCCTCCTGGGCCACTCTGCGAACGGTCTACATGCCCGAGCTGGATCTGCCGGTCACCCTGCCGCCCATCGAGCTGGCCATAACCTGCAAGTTAGCGGCGTTCGAAGGCCCGCCAGATCGGCCGGTCGCCCGCATCGATCTGACGGCCAAGCCTGCGCCCGGGATGCCGGAGGGCGGCAACGTCACCGGGGTCTACCGGCTGGACGTCAACCGCGGCCGCGTCCTCTCGGGCAGTCTCCGCGGGATGGTGAACGTCCGCATCCTCCTGATGGAGCTGGAGGTTCCGTTCGAGGTCGACGTGTTCGAAGACCAGGAACCACCGGTGCCCCCAGGGACAGGCGCGCGCTGAGGAATCCGGCATGCGTTCTCCGGCCCGACGCCGGGCCCTGAGTTCGATCATCCGCCGCACCCCCCGGAGAGCCGCTTCTTCGACGCGCCCGCGGCCCCCGGGGCGCCGGCCGAGCTGGAAGCCAGCGCGGTGGGCACCAGTCCGGCGGCTGCCAGCCTGCGCAGAGCCAGCTTCACCGAGGCAGAGGAAGCCTCCGACATCGCGCCCGGGGCCTGCTTCAGCCAGGCTCGCACGAGCCGGATCGACTCCGGGTACTCCAGCGGGATCGGCCGATCGCTGAAGAGCGGCGCCGGCAGCTCCACGGCCACGTAGTAGGCCCGCGCCCCCCCCTTCAGGTAGTGCAGACGAGGCCCACCCCGAGAGCCGGCCACCAGCGAGCCGAGCAAGCTCTCATCATCGCCGACGAGCAGCGCCGCCCGCGCGCCCGGCCCTACCTCCGTCGCAATCGCACTCGCATCCTTCAAGCCAGGCAGGTTGCGTGAATCGGGGATGGCGTAGGCCGCGAACCGCTCGGCCGGTCGGATGTCCAGCACCGCCAGCGCCGCCCCGTACTCCGCCCGGAGCGTCAGCGCCTGCCAGACGTCGAGACCTCCGTCGGAAGCAGCCAGCTTCACCTCGGGCAGCGGCCGGGCCGTCGCCAGGTGGCCCGAGAAGGCGCCCGCGGCCAGATAGAACACTCCCACCGCGAGCAGCGCCCCCGCCGCAAGCCGGTGCGAAAACCCGGAGAACTGCTCGGGCGGGTCCTGCAAGGGCAGGGCGCAGGCCGCGCGCACCCGGCGTTGCACCTGGCCGACGGCCCAGAAACACCCGAGCGCGAAGAGGACGACCCCCAGCACGGCCACGCCCGCCGGGACTCCCAGCAGCTCGTGGAGCAGCACCCGGTCCATGGCTCCGCTGGCGTGCCAGCTCTGCAAGTCCGGCGACACGGCGGAGAATCCGATCGAGCCGACCGCGAGGCCGCCGATGAAGAAGAGCGCATCGAGCTTTCCGCCGGCCGCCCCGACGAAGGCCGTCCCCGGGCAGTAGCCACCGATGATGAAGCCCGCCCCCAGGAGCACGCCCGCGACCATCTGCGGCCAGACGTAGGTCGAGAGCACCGCCACCTCGCCGAGCGGCATCACACCGGCCAGATCGAGGCCGTAGAGACCCAGCATCGCGGTCACCACGGCGGTGAACATCACCCGCATGACGCGGAAGTCCCTGCCGTAGAAGATGGCCGTCAGCCGGTCGGCGCGGCCGAAGCCGGCGCGCTCCAGCACGAACCCGAACCCGAACCCGACGAGCAGCGCGAAGACCAGATCGGTCGAGTCGCTCAACCCGTAGGCCGTGAACAGGGGACCGCTCATCGCCGTTCCTCCGTCTGCTCGCCGGCGCGGACCGCCGCCGGCCGCCCGAGCCACTGCCGGCGCAGGGCGCAGGCGCGCAGCAGGGGGGCGGCGAACATCGCCCACATGTCGAGCCTGCTTCCCACG
>CAZSVK010000489.1:400-4154 GCA_964610245.1 uncultured bacterium | reverse complement strand
CCCCGGGTGCGGGCTCTCGTTCTCGGAGTGGGCGGCGGTGTAGGGATCCTCGACGCCGATGAGGAGCGCGGGCGGGTTTCCCAGTTCGGCGGCGAACGGGCCGACGAAGGGGATGGAACCTCCCTGGCCGATCATCACGGCCGGCTTGCCGTAGCCCTTCTTGAGAGCGCGTCTGGCGGCTGCGAAGGCAGGGTGCGCGATGTCGGTCGTCCAGTGGGCGCCGGTGCCTTCGCCCTTGACGGTGACCTCGACCCCCCACGGGGCGTGCTCCTTGAGGTGGGCCTTCAGCATCGCGAGGACCTCGTCGCCGTCCATGTCGGGGACGGTGCGGATGCCGATTCGGGCGCTGGCCACGTCGACGATGACGTTCCTCGGGGTCTTCATCGAGGCGGCTTCCATCGCGTTGATGGAGAAGGAGGGGATTCTCCACAGGCGCTCGAAGTAGTTCCTGGCGCGTCCGACCGGCTGCACGCCGAGAAGCAGGCCTGCCTGCTTGCGGAACTCTGCGTCGGTCATCGGCAGCGAGTCGTAGTCCTTGCGCTCGGTGTCGGTGAGGGGGCGCACCTTGTCGAAGATGCCCTGGATGGCGAGGTCGCCCGACTCGTCGACGACCGAAGCGAGGATCTTGCACAGCGCCATCACGGCGTCGGGCGTCGGGCCGCCCCAGCTGCCTGAGTGCACCGACTGCTTCAGCGCTCGAACGGTCACCTCGCAGGAGGCCAGGCCGCGCAGCGAGGTGGTGATGGCCGGGATGCCGGTGTCGAAGTTGCCCGAGTCGGTGATGATCATCACGTCGGCGTCGAGGCGCGAGCGGTACTTCTTGGTGAAGGCGGTGAGATGCTCGGAGCCGATCTCTTCCTCGCCCTCGACCATCAGCTTGACGTTCACCGGTAGCGACTTGCCGGCCCTGAGGCAGGCGTCGATCGCGGCTGTGACGACGCTGATGCCGGCCTTGTCGTCGGCCGAGCCGCGGCCGTAGAGGCGGCCGTCGGGGCGAACGGTGGGCTCGAACGGCGGGCTGAGCCAGCGGGATTCGTCGCCGGCCGGCTGCACGTCGTGGTGGGCGTAGCAGAGGACGGTCGGCTTGCCCGGCGCATGGAGCCAGTCGCCGTAGGCGTAGGGATTGGCCTCGTCGACGTCGAGGACCTCGACGTTTTCGAGGCCGCGGCGCCGGAATACCTCGGCCACCTTTTCGGCGGATCGCCGCATGTGGGGGGCGCAGGCCGGATCCGCGCCCACGCTGGGGATGCGGATCATCTCGTTGAGATCCTCCAGGTACTCGTCCTTGTGCTTGTCGAAATGCTGGAGCGCGAGATCGATGGTATTCATGACTCCACTCTGCCACGAGGCCGCCGGCCGCGTCAAAGACGCGGCGTTCGGGCAGCGGTCTTGCTGGCCGGTAGCGCGAATGCAAGAATACGAGGACTCGCTCGGGGCAGACCGCCCGGCGAGAGGGCAGTTCCGGGGAGGGTGGCAGATGGCGTCCAGACTCGCTTCCGAGGTTCGTGGGTACGTTCGGTTGGTGCTGGTGATCTCGGTGCTGGCGGCGGCCAGCCCGGGGGCGAGGGCGGAGCGGGCGTGGACCCCGTTCTCCCCGGGTTCTCCGCCGGCCGCGCGCTACGACTTCGGGGCCGTTTTCGACGCGAGCCGCGGCAAGACGGTCATCTTCGGAGGGTACGCGGGCGGACGCTCAGCCCAGACCTGGACCTGGAACGGTACCGGGTGGGCGCTCGAGCAGCCGGGCACCGCTCCGAGTGCCCGGATGGGTACGTCGATGGCGTTCGATTCGGTGCGGGGCGTCACCGTCCTGTTCGGCGGGGATGCCAGCGGCCGCGTCGGCGACACATGGGAATGGAATGGCGTCAACTGGAGCCCCGGGGGCGCCGGCCCGGCGCCTTCACCCCGCCAGTACCACGCGATGGCCTACGACTCGGCGAGGCGAGTGACGGTGCTCTTCGGCGGCGACACCGGCACGCGCGCTTCCGATACGTGGGAGTGGAACGGCTCGATCTGGGCGCAGCCGGCCACGCTCAACCCTCCGTCCGCTCGATACCGCGCGGCGATGGCCTACGACGCGGCTCGCGGCCGCACCGTGCTCTTCGGCGGAGACACCTTGACCGGCGTACGCAACGACACGTGGGAGTGGAACGGCTCGACCTGGACCCAGGTGGTTCCGGCGCGCTCGCCGTCCGGCCGGCACGGGGCGATGATGGCCTACGATCCCGTCCGCCAGAGGGTGGTGCTCTTCGGTGGCTACGACTGGCAGAACCGCCGGCTTTCCGACACCTGGGAGTTCGACGGGGCCGGCTGGAACCTGGTGGCGGCGCCGGTGTTCCCGCCGGGCACCGACAGCGCCGGGATGGTTCACGACTCGGCGCGCGGCAAGCTCGTGCTCTTCGGCGGCCAGACCGCGCTCGGGGTGTCGAACCAGCTCTGGGAGATGCCGTCGGCGCAGCCCGCCAACACGGCGCCCGAGTTGAGCATGGCTCCCGCTCTGCGGGTGCCGCCAGGCTCGTCGGCCCGGATGAGTGCGACCGCGACGGACGTCGACGGCGACGCGATCACCTACACCTGGCGCAGAGCCGGGGGCACCGGCTCGGGCGTCACGCTGGACAGCACGACCGCCGCCGCGCCCCAGTTCGTCGTGCCGGTCGCGGGAACCTACCAGTTCGACGTTGCGGCGTCCGACGGGAAGGGCGGGTCGGCGCAAGCCACGGTGACGGTGTTGTCGGGGACGCTGGGCGGCGCGCGGAGCTGGGAGCCGATCGCGGTGAGCACGCCGCCGGCCAGCCGGTACGGGCAGATGATGGCCTACGACAGCCTCCGGCAGAGGACGGTGCTCTTCGGAGGCTACGCGGGCGGCCGCCAGCAGGATACATGGGAGTGGAACGGCGCGCAGTGGCGCCGGATCGTGCTCGAGACGATGCCTTCGCCCCGGATGAACGCCGGGCTGGCCTTCTCGACCCGGATGAACCGGATGGTGCTCTTCGGCGGAGACGCCTCGGGCCGCGCGGCCGACACCTGGAGCTACGATGGTCTGAAGTGGGTCGAGTACGCTCCCTCGACCTCGCCGGCGTCCCGACTGGGCCAGGCGATGGTCTACGACTCGGCGCGCAACCGGACGGTGCTCTTCGGCGGCGACACGGGGACGCGGGTGGGCGACACCTGGGAGTTCTCCGGGGGGGCGTGGACGCCGACCAATCCGGTCTCGGCCCCGGCCGCTCGCTCGCGCGCGGCGATGGCCTACGACGAGCTGCGCCAGAAGACGTTGCTCTTCGGCGGTGACACGGTCAACGGCGTGGCCAACGACACCTGGGAGTACGACGGCGCGAACTGGACCCGAATCCAGCCGACCCGCTCACCTTCCGGCCGGTACGGCGCGGTGCTCGCCCACGACCCGGCGCGCCAGAGGGTTGTGCTCTTCGGCGGCTACGACTGGCAGAACCGCCGGCTGTCCGACACCTGGGAGTTCGACGGGGCCAACTGGAATCCCGTGCCCACCGCGGTCAGCCCTCCGGGGCTCGAGCAGGCGACGATGGCCTACGACCGCGCCCGCGGGCGGATGGTGCTGTTTGGCGGCCAGACCGACGGGAGCGCGGTCAACCAAACGTGGGAGTTACCTTCGGAACGGACCTCGAACAACCCGCCGGAGCTGCTCGTGGCGCCGTCAGCGCGCGTCACACCCGGTGCGTCGGTGCAGATGGGCGCGGCGGCCACCGACATCGACGGAGACGCGATCTCCTTCGTCTGGCGC
>CAZSVK010000489.1:0-390 GCA_964610245.1 uncultured bacterium | reverse complement strand
TCACCCCTCCCGCCGCGGGCGCCTACCTCTGCGACGTGACGGCCAGCGACGGGAAGGGGGGCTCGGCGCACGGCACGGTGACGGTGCTGGCCGGGACCACGAACGGCGAGCGGAGCTGGGAGCCGATCGCGGTGAGCACGCCGCCGGCCAGCCGGTACGGCCACTCGATGGTCTATGACGGTCTCCGGCAGCGGACCTTGCTCTTCGGCGGCTATGCGGGCGGCCGGCAGCAGGACACCTGGGAGTGGGACGGCGCGCAATGGCGGCGGCTGACCCTCCAGACGATGCCCTCGCCAAGGATGAACGCCGGGCTGGCCTTCTCGACCCGGCTGAACCGGATGATGCTCTTCGGCGGCGATGCCTCGGGCCGAGCGGCCGACACCTGGATCT
>CAZSVK010000488.1:2669-4155 GCA_964610245.1 uncultured bacterium | reverse complement strand
CCAGGCGATCGCCCTGGTCGAGACCAGCGCCTATCCCGACCTTCGCGGAATCGGCTGTAGGAGCCGGGGCCAGGCCGGGCTGGAAGAGGCGGTCGAGCAACTCAACCGGCTCGAGGGCCGGCCGGGGTTCTTCTTCCGGCACTATGCCCCCGGCGGCAGCGGCGGCCAGCGCCAGTACTTCACCGACGACAACGCGCGGCGGATCGACGCGGTTCGCGCGCAACTCGAGGCCTGGCTCGCCGAGGACCGCCTCTACCGCGCCGGCTTCAACCTGCTGCTCGCCTCGCTCATCGACGCGGCGTTCGATGGCGTTGAAGCCGTTGACGCTCAAACCGCTCGAGGTGCTCTCGAGCCGGCGGCGCCATCGGGCGGTCCTCGGCGACGCGGCCGAGCTGGTTGCCGCAAACCGCTGCGAGCTGCTGTACCTGGATCCGCCGTACACCAACCGCCAGTACGCCACCAACTTCCACGTTCTGGAAACGCTGGCCGTCGGCGACAGCCCGCCGCTCCGAGGCAAGACAGGGCTGCGTCCGACGCAGGCGCAGCTCTCGGGCTTCGCCCGCCGGCGGACCGCCGAGTCGGAGCTGGTCCGGCTCCTGGCCGGGGCGAGGGCCCGCCACATCCTGCTCTCCTACAGCGACGAGGGGTTGATCCCGCACGAGCGGTTGGTCGCGCTGTTCTCGGCGATGGGAAGGCTGAGGATCTACGAGCGCGTCTATCGCCGGTTCAGGACCGAGCGCGACCACGAGCATCGCCGCTACCGGCGTCCCGACGATCGGGTCGTCGAGCGAATCTATGCGCTGAAGACGGGCAGCTCAGCCCGCCGCGCTACTCCTTGAGGCTGGCGTCGCCCGGTTCCAGCTGGTCAGACGCGCTGGACGGGGCGGCGGGCATCGTCTGGGCCTCGGCGCTGGGCGCCTTCACGCGGCTGTTGACCATTCCGAGGTTCACCAGGCGGATCAGGCCCGGCAGGTTGATCTCGACCTTGTAGGGGTTGGTCGCGTTGAAGTAGTTGCGGGCCTGCAGGAAGTCCTTGGGGGTGATGCCCGACTTGCCACCGGCGCGCTGGTCGAACTCGTCGATGACGCGCTGGGCCTGCAGGCCTTCTTCGCCGAGTTCTTCCCCGACGGCCGGAGCGGGAACCTTGCTGGTGACGTAGCCGCCGTTGACGAGCTGGACCAGGCTCTTGAGGCTGATGTCCAGGTCATAGGGCTGGGCGGCGTTGTAGGAGGCCCTGCCCGCGAGGAACGAGGGCGGCGTGATCCCGGAGGTGGCCTTGGCTGCCTTGTCGAAGTCCTGGATGACCTTGCGGGCCTGCACGACCTCGGTCGACTCACGAGCGGCCGACACGGCCGGCGCGGTCTGGACCGCCGCGGCGGTCGGCGTCACGGACGTCGAGGTCTGAGGCGCCGCGGGTGCCTGGCTTCTCGGCGGCTCGGTGATGGCGACGGGGCCCTGGGTCTGCGGCTGCCGTGCCGTGGCCTGG
>CAZSVK010000488.1:0-2659 GCA_964610245.1 uncultured bacterium | reverse complement strand
TGCGCGTTGCGGGCGGCCGGCAGGAGGCGGATCTGGTCTTGCTGGGCCTGGGCGAACCGCTGCTGGGCGGCCTGCATCGCCGCGCCGCGCATCTCGGGGAAGCGGTTCATCCACATCGCGTAGCGGTCGTGCCCTGACGGCAGTCCGGTGGTCTGGATTCCGGGGCCGCTGTACTGCAGGTCGGCGTTGACGGTGATCTGCTTGGCCGAGAGTTCCTGGTTGAACTGGGCCACACGCGCCGAGATGAGCGGTTCGAGGACGCCCTTGATCTCCGCATCCGAGAGCACCATCGGTTCGATGCCCCAGGAGTTCGGGACCAGCGCCACTCTGCTGCGGGCCAGGTCGGCAATCTGCGAATCGGTCAGCTCGGCCTGGACCGGCGTGCCCGCCGCCGCGCCCGTGGCCGGGGCAGCGCTCGTTGCCGTGCCGGTGCCGCCAGGCAGGGCGGTGGTTCCTGCCGGGACGGCCACGTTCGTGCCGGTCGCCGTCGAGCCGGTGGTCTGACCCGGGGCCGCCGGGCCGGTCGCGGCCTGCGCGGCGCGCGCCTGCGCGGCAGCCTGCGCGGCAGCCTCCTGCTCGGCCTTCAGCCGGCGCGCCGCGATCTCTCGCTGCTGCTGGTCGTAGGCCTCGTTCTGCTGACGTTCCAGCTCGCGCTGCTGGTCGATGACGGTCGAGGCGTTCTCGACTGTGTTCTGGTTGCGATCGTTGATGGCGGCGTTCTGCTCGGCGGCCAGCTGATTCTCGGCCTTCAACCGGTTCAGCCGCTCCTGCTCGAACGCCTGGGCCGCTTGCTGGCCGGAGACGAACCGCTGCTGCCGCTCGTTCGCCGCCTGCTGTTCGTTGGCGCGCATGATGGCGTCGGTGATCGGGCCCGCCTGCTGCGACAGCGGCCCCATGATGCCGTTCATGCCCTGCGCGAAGCCGCCGCCGCCGCTCTCGTCGCCCGGGGCGGAGGGCCCGGTCTTGCCGCGTCGCGCCTGGTTCTGCTGCCGCTGCTGCACCGCCGCGAGCCGAGCCTGGTCGACCGCGTCGGAGAACCCGTTGGAAACCATCATCTGGTCGAGCGCCTTCTGCGACGCCCGGGCCCGCATGATCGAGCTGGTCTTGCCGAAGAGCCGTTCGTACTGGCTCTTGGTGGCGGGATCGGCGTTCTTGGGCAGTCCGCGATACAGGGCGACCGTCTCGGGCGCACTCTCGATCTCGGCCAGGCGCTCCGGCAGCGACCGCTGGTCGGTGCGGTTGCCGCAGTACATATCGAGGATCTGCTTCCGTAGAGCCGTCTTCTCGGTCTCCTCGGAGGTGCTCTGGTAGCGCCGCAGCAACTCGGCCAGCCGGCTCTGCCGCTGCTGCACGTTGCTCACCGCTCCGTCGAGCTGTTGCAGACCCTGCTGGTACTGTTCGACCGTCATGGTCGAGCCCGGCTCGGCCGGCCCGCCGGTGTTGCCCTGCTCGGCCTGGCGGCGCTTCTTGGCG
The DNA here is from genome assembly GCA_964610245.1 of uncultured bacterium. Taxonomy (GTDB): domain Bacteria; phylum Muiribacteriota; class UBA6191; order JACPRK01; family JACPRK01; genus CAZSVK01. Next base: position 1,186 of record CAZSVK010000488.1, on the reverse strand, counting down.
TCGAGCACCATCATAGCGTCGGCGAGCCAGGCATAGACGTTGGCCGCGGCCGAGGTCTCGGCGCCGGCCGACTTGCTGGCCTCGGTCAAGACGGCGTTCTGGTTGGCCCAGAGCACGAACTGGAGCGAGGCCGTGGTTCGCCCGGTCTCGCCGGTGCTGCCGGCGTAGTATCGCTTGGCCAGCTCCTCGGAGAAGCGCAGAGCCGTTTCCAGGACCACCTTCCGCTTGGCCGGGTCCTGGGTCGCCTTGCGGAACCCGAGATAGGCATCGAGGAAGGTCTGGGCTCGCTTCGCTTCGTCCAGCTTGGAATCGTAGGCGGCCACGACGCTGGCGAACTGGTCTTTCACCGGCTCCGCGTTGAAGAAGGCGCCGATCGTCTGCACGATGTCGTTGGGCGCCTTGCCCTGGGCCGTGCCTCGGTAAACCGCGTAGAAGTAGACCGGGTGCAGGCCGCGCAGCTTGCCGTTTCCGGCCGCCACGCCCGTCTTCTCGGCCTCTTCGTAGAGCTGGCGGATGGCCAGCGCCTGGACGTCGTCGAAGCTGGTGATGGAATCGCGGAACTCGGCGGTCGACTGCCCGGGCTGGATCGAGGCGGTGTTCGTCCTGGTAGGCCCGCCGGTGCCGGTCAAACCGTCGAAGAGGTCGGCATCCGGGCCCGGCGTGCTGCTACCGAGTGCGGCGGTGGGCGTCAGCGGCGAGGTCGGAGTCAGCGCCTCCGACGAGGCCATCTGCGCCGCGAGGTAGGCCTGGCCCGCCTCGGAGTCGAACGGGGTCTCACGCTTTCGGTAGTGCTTGTCCAGGATCTCCTCGAGCCCCTTCGAGAAGGTTGCGAATTTTGGCTCTTGCATCGCCTTCTGGACGGCCGGCCCCACCTGCTCCAGGGCAGTCCGGTACTTCTGTTCGTCGGTCGCCGGTTCGTTCGCGGCCCGCGAAGCCGGGCAGCCGAAACCTGCGACCAGCAGGCACAAGAAAGCGAAAAGACAGAAATGGCGCATCATGGATGTGCTCCTTTGAAACTTCCTACCAGGAAGGAGCCGGGAAAGTTTCCATGGAATGAAGACGATCATGGAAGCTCACTAGATAGCCTAGTGTGGTGTGGGGAGGGTGTCAATCGCCCCACTGAGGGGTCAGGGGTTAGGGGTTGGGGGTTGGGGGTTGGGGGTTAGGGGTTAGGGGTTAGGTGCCG
>CAZSVK010000487.1:0-4168 GCA_964610245.1 uncultured bacterium | reverse complement strand
GTGGAAGAGGCCGCGAAGACGCTGCAATTCAAGGCCACGGCCCTCGCCGCCCGGTGCAGGTTCCGGGCGCGGCTGTAGTAGCCCAGGCCCGTCCAGCAGGCCAGGACCTGATCCTCCGAGGCCGCGGCCAGCGCCTCGACCGAGGGGAACCGTTCCAGGAAGCGAATCCAGTACGGGATCACCGTGGCGACCTGCGTCTGCTGCAGCATCACCTCGGAGAGCCAGATGGCGTAGGGGTCGGTGGTGCGCCGCCAGGGCAAGTCTCGCCGGTGTTCGCGGTACCACTCCAGGAGTCGGCGCCGGAAGGCCAGCACCCGGTCCGCCGGCAGCGACTCGCAGGGTGCGCGCTCGCCGCGAGCCCTTCCCGCGGCCGAGGAAGCCCGGGGAGGCGCCCCCCGGCGGGCCCCGCTCACCGGCCGTGGCCTGCGAGGGCCGAGCGGGCCGCGAGGCTCACCCTGTCGGTGCCCGCGGCCAGCGCCGTCAGCTCGGGCTCGGCCCGGGCGGCGTCGCCGGTGCCCAGGGCGCTCAGCGCCATCACCAGCCGGGCTTGCCGGCCGGCCGGCTCCGCGGCCAGGAGGGGCGCGACCATCTCGCGGGCAGCGTCGCAGGCGCCGGCCCTGGCCATCGCTTCGGCCAGCAGTCCGCGGATCTCCCCGTCGTCGGGCTTGAGGCCGTGGGCGTAGGCGAGCTCCTCGCGGGCCTGTTCGTACAGCTCCTCGTCCAGGAAGAGGCGGCCGATCAGCGCGTGGGAGTTCGGGAACTCGTTGCGCAAGGCGACGGCCTTCTTGAGCATCATGTAGGCCTTCAGTCGCAGCCGATGCTCGATGAGAATCTCGGCCATGTCGGTGAGCACGCGGTGGTCCTTGGGGGCCAGGTCGACCGCCCTCTGCATCACCGACAGGGCGGTCGCCGAGTCGCCGGTTCGCACGAGCAGCCTCGCGTACTCGCGGTTCACCGTCGAGTTCTTCGGATCGACCGACATCGCCAGGCCCAGTTCCCGGAGCGCCTCGGTGGTCTTGCCCTGCTGGTCGAGCACCCTGGAGAGGCCGAGCTTGCCCTCGGCGCTGGCTGGGAAGTCGCGGGCGACCTGTTCGTAGGTGGTCCTGGCCGCGGCCAGGTCTCCCTTCTTCGCGTGCCATTCGGCCCTCAGACATCGCAGGCTGAGAGCGGCCGGATGGGTCTGCAGCCCCTGCTCGATCCACTTCGACGACGATTCGAAGTCACCCAGTTCCAGGAACAGCCCTGCGAGCTGGACGAAGGTAGTCGGATCCTCTCGCGAGATGGCCAGGCCCTTCGCCAGGAGGGTCACCGCGCTGGGCGCCTGCCCCGATTCCCGGAGGGCCTGGGCCAGCCCGTTGATGGTGTAGATGTCGTCGGGCTTCAGCGTCAGCGCGTTGCGGTACTGCTGGATCGCCACCGGCAGGTTGCCCTCGCGGTGGAAGGTGCGGCCGAGCAGGAAATGCGTGTAGAAGTCGCGCTGGCCCTTCGCGATGAGGCTCTGCAGGAGGTACTTCGCGGCCCTGGCCTTGCCCAGCTCGACGAGCACGAAGGCGTACTTGTTGATGGCCCGCACCGATTCGGGGTTCTGCTGGACGTAGTCTTCGAGGACCTCGCGGGCCTTGTCGAGCTGACCGATCTTGATGAAGGTCAGCGCCCGCTTGTATTCCTTGCTCTCGTCCCTGGGCGAGCTGTCGTCCGGGGGCGGCTGGATATCGAGCAGGTCGGCCATGGGGCGTCAGGACCTCTTCCGGGCGGGGTGCGGCCGGGCCGGCCCCGGCTTCTCGGTGCAGGTCGTGCCGTACTTGAGCCAGTAGAGCCGGCGCGCGTAGAGGGCCGCAAGCGACCCGGCCAGGGTGGCCCCCGGGAGCGCCAGCAACAGGATCGTCCGGGCCGCGAGCGGCAGGAAGAAGAGCGTCGCGTAGAGCGCCATCAGGTAGCCGGCCACCCGGTTGGCGCGGTTCCAGATCTCGGCGTCGGCCAGCGTCCAGGGCAAACGAAGCCCGCTCCACCGGTTGGGCCGCGTCGGAAGGAAGGCGAGCTGCGCTCCCACTCCGAAGACGAGGAGTCCCACAATCCGTAGCAGCATCGTCGAGCCCACTACCCCTCATTATATGGCATCGCCAGGCCGCTGACAGGCGAGGGCACGCCTCCTCTCGCCGCCGGAAACGCTCGCGCGAGCGCTCGAGTAGGCGCACGACGCCGCCCGCGGCCGACACGGCCGGCAGCACCGGGAAGCTGGCGGCGAGGAACGCGAGCAGCAGGGCCACGCAGCCGAGCAGGCCCGAACGGGCGGTCCGGCGCCTCACCGCGCGCCTCCGACGGCCGACGACGACAGCAGGCAGCGCTCGCCGCATCCCAGGAAGTAACGGACGGCCCAGGGTCGGCCCGCACGCACGTAGAAGACGACAAAATCGAGGTCTCGGGACAGGATCTGGGCGGGTCCTGGGACCGCTTCGTGATCGGCCAGCACTCGGCCCGACACCCGGTAGCAGTCGACCCCGCCATCGGCCCTTCGCAGCTTCAGGAGGTCGCCTCGCTGCCCGGGGGCCGGCGCCAGCACCGCGACCGCCTCCCCGACCGCTGCCTCCAGGGCCGCGGCGGCCAGGCACAGACTCGCGGCGCGGCGGCTCTCGGCGAGGCCGGCGGTCGCGGAGGCCGTCAGCGACGCCAGGATTCCCGTCGTGAGCGACCACACCGCGGCGGCGGCGCACAGCCCCGGCAGGCTCCAGGCGGCCCGCGCCGCTCGCTTCCGCCTCATGGCTCCCGCCCCCGAGCACGCTCCAGCTCGTCGCGTCTCGCGCCGCCCTCGATCCAGGAAACGGTGGCGTTAGCCGACGCGCCCTCGGACCGGGCGGTCACTTCGAAGTTAGCGAGGAACGGCCGGACTTCGGGGTGCTCGCGCACAACGTAGGTGATGAAGAGCAGCTCCGGCAGCGGTTTGTGCTCGAGAGCGGCCCCACATCGCGTGGCGGCGAACTCCACCGCGAGCCCCTTCGCCAGGTGCCAGGCAAAGACGCGGCTCATGGCCCGGCGCGCCGAGGCCCGCGCGGTGGCCGCCGTGGAGGCCAGGACGACACAGAAGCCGGCGGCGAGCGCGAGCAGGGCCAGGCCCGAGGCGGCGCGAGAACGTCGGAAGAGCATGGCCCGCAGCGTAGCGGGACCGTCCGCCCTCTCGCGCTGACACGCGCTGACACCGGCTGACGCGGGGCCGGTGAACCGCTCAGACGATCGTCTTGCCGTCCTTCTTGTTGAAGACGTGCATCTTCTCGGCGTTGAACCGCACCTGGAGCGACTGGCCGTAGACGGCCTGCACCGAGGGCGGCATGCGGGCGACGAGCGAGTTCTCGCCGACGCGGAGGTAGAGGTAGTTCTCGGAGCCCATCGGCTCGATCACCTCGACCACGGTGTCGACGACGCCTTCCTTGGCCCCGTTTGCGGGCAGGATGTCTTCGGGCCGGATACCGATCTCGAGGTCGCAGCCCTCGAAGCTCATGAGGCCCTGCAGCGCCTTCTCGGGCGGGCGCACCTGCACGCCGGGGGCGACCAGATTGCCGCGCTCCAGGCGGGAGGAGATGAAGTTCATCGACGGCGAGCCGATGAAGCCGGCCACGAACCGGTTGGCGGGATGGTCGTAGATCTGCTGGGGGCTATCGACCTGCTGGACGTAGCCGCCCTCGAACACGACGATGCGGCTGCCCATGGTCATGGCTTCGGTCTGGTCGTGCGTGACGTAGATGACGGTCGTCTGGAGGCGCTTGTGCAGCTTGTTCAGCTCGGCCCGCATCTGCACGCGCAGCTTGGCGTCGAGGTTGGATAGCGGTTCGTCCATCAGGAACACCTGGGGATGACGAACGATGGCGCGGCCGAGGGCGACGCGCTGGCGCTGACCGCCGGAGAGGGCCTTGGGCTTGCGCTCCAGCAGCTTGTCGAGCTGGAGTTGCTCGGAGACCTCCTGCACCTTCTTGCGGATCTCTTCCGCGGGCGCCCCGCGCAGCTTGAGGCCGAACGACAGGTTGTCGTAGACGTTCATGTGCGGGTAGAGGGCGTAATTCTGGAAGACCATCGCGATGTCGCGATCCTTCGGCGGCAGGTCGTTAACGACGCGCTCGCCGATGATGATCTCGCCGCTGGTGACGTCTTCCAGGCCCGCCACCATACGAAGCGTGGT
>CAZSVK010000486.1:0-4231 GCA_964610245.1 uncultured bacterium | reverse complement strand
CGGCGGGTTCACGAGATGTCCCGGATGGTCCGGCGCATCTCCTCGCGCAGCGGGATCGAGATGGCGTAGTCCTGGAAAGAGCTGTTGAATCCGTTGAGTGCGATTGCCTTCAGCTCGTCCTTGGTCGCGTGCAGGTGCAACCACGTCTTCTCGTATTCGTTATTGATGGTGGTCGCCGAGATGAGCGTGTTGTCGGTGTTCAGCGTGACCCGAACGCCCTTGCGCAGATACGAGACCGCGGGGTGCGTCTGGTAAGAGTGCACGGTCCTCGTGTGGACGTTCGACGAGAGGCACATCTCCAGCGGGATCCGGGTGTTCACGACGTAGCGGAACAGGTCGCCGTCCTGCGAGACCCGCGTGCCGTGACCCAGGCGGTTGGCCACGACGTCGTAGAGCGCCGAGCGGATCGAGCGCGGGCCGTACCCCTCGCCCGCGTGGACGGTCACCCTGAGCATGTGGTTCTGGATGATCTTGAACGCCGCCAGGTGATTGTCGGGCGGGTTGTTCCTCTCGGGACCGGCAATGTCGAAGGCCAGCACGCCCTGGTCCTTGTAGATGCAGGCCAGCTCGGCGGCGACGATCGTCTCGTCGACGTTCTGTCGCATGCCGCACACGATCAACCCGGTCTTGATCGGGGTGGTCGACTCGGCCTCGCCCAGCCGCAAACCTCGCAGCACCGCCTCCATGATGGAGTCGAGCGCCGCCCCCTGCCTCACGTGCAGCATCGGCGCGAAGCGCAACTCCAGGTAACGGACGTTCTGCGCCGCCGCGTCCAGCACGATCTCCTTCGCCACCCGCTCCAGGTTCGCCGGCTCCTGCAACGCCAGGCCCGTGACGGCGAAGGGCACCAGGTACTGTTCCAGGTTCTCGGCCCGGTCTCCGACTTCCACCACCCGGCGCAGCGCCTCTTCCGAGCAGTGCTGCAGATCGACCCGCTCGCCGAACGCCGCGCGAACGGCGTCCTCGGCCTCCTTGCGGGCCCCGGGCTCGGCATTGCGGATGAGTTCGTGCAACGTCCGCACCCTCAGCGAGCCGTCCAGGTGGATGTGCAGGTCCGTCTTCGGAAGCCTCTGGATGAAAGCCCGGATCTCGCACAGCGACTCCGCGTACCCGCTCGCCGCCACGGCGTCGCCGCCGGCAACGGGCGTCTGGGCGGCGACCTCTCCGGCCCCGGGAGCCACGTTCGCCTGGACCGTATCCCTGGACTGCTTCGTCTTCGCTCTCATCTCGACCGCCCTTTCTGAGTGTGCCGGACCTGCTCGCCCGGCCCTCCGGGAGACCTCCCGGAGCCCTGGAATCCTGGAACCTGACGCGGATGCCGGTCCGTCCGGCCGCCGGTAAACGGAGCCACCCGGTGTTACCGACAGGATACAGCCTCCGAGGCGGTCGTCCCAGGCCCGTCACCCGGCAATTCGAACGCAGCGGCGGTTCGGTGACAAACTTCCGCGTCGAGCAGGCATAGTGAGAGGTGATGAACGCCACGAATCTCTCCCCCGCGGGTTGGTCCTCCCGGCGCCGGCTCCTCTGTCTCCTCACCGCCCTTGGCGTCGCCCTGACGGCGGCCGCTCCGCCCGCCCGGGCCGGGGCGCCTGCCGGCCTGATGCCTTTCGCGGCCCATAACGCCTATCCGTACAAGGGCAAGGGCATCGAGAAGCTGACGCGCGCCCTCCGAGCAGGCTTCGCCCACATCGAGACCGACATCACCTATGACGCGGCCCGCAAGGCCGTGGTCGTCACCCACGACGGGGAGCCGTCCGGCAACGAGCCCGAACTGGACGCCTTCCTGGCCCCGCTGTGGCTGCAGTGGACGACCTGCCCGGTCGCCGGACGGACCTTGACCTTCGATCTCAAGAGCGCGCGCGCCGGTCTGGTCGAGGGGCTGCAGTCGGTGCTCCGCAAGCACGCCAGAGCGCTCTCCTGGATGGACGCCCGCGCGGGCGCCACGTTCCGGCCCGGCCCGATCACCGTCTGCCTGAGCGGCAACGGCACGGCCAAGAACGCCTATGCCCGGCTCGCCTCCCGGCAGGGGCGCTACCTGGCCTTCCTCGACCACGTCTACGACGAGAATGCCTGGAAATCGGACGCCGCCGACTACGTGCCCGCCGCGCCAGCCTCGGTGCAGCGTTTCCTGACGCTTCACTCCAGCAACTTCCTGGGCGAACGCCGGCGGGGTGGCGTCATCGGCGGGGCCTGGGAGAACACGAAGGACTTCGCCCGCGGGCTGGCCTTCTGGGAGAAGCGGCCGGATCCCGATCAGACGCTCTCCGCGGCGAGACTCTCGGCCGCCGCGAAGGCGGCCGCGCGCAGGGGCTACGCGATCCGCATCTACGTCGTCGATTCGAGCCGGGACTGGGAGACCTGCGCCAAGGCCGGCATTCCGATGCTCGCCACCGACGAGTACGAGGACGCCGCGCGCTGGTGGCGCGACCGCCGGTAGGGCTCCGCCCCGGACGGGTCAGCTCTTGCCGCCGTAGGCCTTCTTGAAGCTCTCCAGCAGCTTCCTCAGCTCCTGGACGTGGGCATTGTCGGTCGTCTGCTTGGCCTTCATCGCGTGGACGAGCATCGCGTGGACCATCTCCAGCAGCTCTGCGCGGTGCTTGCGGGCCGCCTCGTCGCCCTCCTTCGGCAGCGGGATGCGCTGCTGCAGGAAGTAGGTGGTGAGAGTGTGCGCGAGCTGGTCGGCATGGTCGTCCTTCGTGTCGGTCCACCGGACGACCTGCTGAAGGTTCTCGGACGGCTTCGCCGAGAGTTCCTGGATCTGCTTCATCGCCTTGTCGATGGTGTCGAGGTTCTCGGACATCGTCCCGAACCGCAGTTCGTCGCCGTAGATGCCGCAGGGCACCTGACAGTGCGCCAGAACAGGAACGGCGGGAACCAGAAGACCGAGCAGCAACACCGGCAGCAACGGGGATCGAATCATCGCGGGCAAACCTCCAGACGTTCGCGGCCCCGGACGCCGGGGCGTGCGTGCCACGGGGCACGACGCTCGAACTTACCGGCAGTCGCGCCAGGGCGCACTGGCTCGGCGATTCCCGGTGCCCGAATCGGACAGACTACTACCGGCTCGCGCGTGGGCCGAACACCACGTGCCGGACGGGGGAGCATGTCCCTGCTGGACGATCCGCTCGACCTCCTCCTTGTTGGCGAGCCGCAGCTCTCGGCCTTGACCGCCCCCCGGTTTGAACTTCCCATGCTCCCGTCCTGTCGGAGGACTCCGGCCCCGCGGGCAGCGCCTTGGGAGGCGCTCAACGCAGCAGGGCCCAGGCCGAAATCGCCAGCACCGCGAGGATTGCCACGACAACGGCGACGGCCCAGAGTGCGGCACGCCGGGCGGGCGACCTGACCTCGAGTTCGTCGGTGGGAAACAGGGCAGGCTGTCGAGGTCCGGGCTTGCGTGACGCAGCGGCCGCAGCTTGCACTCGAACGCTGGCGACGCCGAGGAGCCCGGCCGCGTCGCCCTCGTGCCAGCTCGACTGATCGAGCATGGCTCCATCGGGGTCGTAGGCCTCCTGCCTGAGTTCGCGGGGCACATCGAGGGACAGGTCGGAAGCCGCAAAGTCCTGGTAGCCGGCGGTCTTGAGGTTCTGGGCGGCGCGCCTCTTGAGCCGCTGGAACCGCGGCATGTCGGCGAGCCTGACCGAGGCAATGGCGAGTTCCTCGACGGCGGCCAGCGTCGCCTCGAAGGTCTCGGGGACCGTGCTGTCGCCGAGGAGCCGCAGCAACACGTCCACCGCCAAGGGTTCTCCCGCATTCCACAGCAGGCGGGCAGCCGCGGCCCGAACGCGGGCCGGGCCGCGCCTGGTGAGGTCGCCGACGGCCGATGGAACCGAAACATCCCGCGCATCGATTGCATCCAGTAACCCGATCAACTCCTCTGGGTCCGTTCGGACCCGCACCTGGTCGTTCAGGTAGACGGCGGCCGTGCGATGCTGGAGGCGGCCCAGCACGGCCAGCAGCGGTCGGGCGTGCTGCGTGCCCAGGGCCCGCTCGGCGGCGCCGATGAGGGCCTCGGCGACCGCGGCCTCGGTAGAGGCCTCGCGCCGCGCCAGGATCCCGGCGGCCAGAGGCGTCAGGCCCGGCTCCAGCTCGGACAGGAGCGCGAGCAGGTGGTCAGGTACGGGGGGCGTCAACGGGTACCAGCCGAAGCTCGTCACCGCCTGTCTGCGCACCTCGCTGTCGGGATCCCTCGTGGCCAGCCTGAACAGGATCTTCAGCGAGCCCTCGCTCTGGT
>CAZSVK010000485.1:0-4246 GCA_964610245.1 uncultured bacterium | reverse complement strand
TCGCGTGGCTGCCGATCGCCTGCCTGCCGTTCGTGATGGAGCCGGGCAGCGCGGCCTACCAGGCTATCGTGACGGCTGCCTTCGTGTTCGCCGGCTCGCTGGCCGGCGGCGCCGTGGCCGAGCGGCTGCCGGCCGTGTTCGACTTCGGCTTCTGGGTCTGGCACCCGGCCTCGAACCTGCTGGCGATCTTCGTCATCTCGTCGGCGCTGAGGCTCATCGCCGTGCTCTGTTTCCTCGACTGGTTCCGCGAGGTCCGGGAGGTCGAGGCGATCACCAGCCGTGACCTGCTGTTCCGCATCGTCCGGCTGCAGCCCGCGTCGGGCGCGACCTTCGGTCTGCACGAGCCGCCCCGGGACCGTGGGAAGAGGTGAACCGCGGGGCGGCGGCACGCGCCGTCCCGCGAGCCCGGCCCGGGCCATCGCTTAGCGTCCGGCAGCTTCGGCCCGATGCCGCGCCAGCACGCTGTGATGGCGGCCGTAGCAGAAGTAGACCACCAGGCCCAGCAGCAGCCAGACGACGAGGCGGATCCAGTTCTCGGGCGGCAGCGAGAACATCAGGAGCAGGCAGAAGGCGATGCCCAGGAGCGGCACGAACGGCACGGCCGGGCAACGGAACGGGCGGGGCTGGTCGGGATCGGTCCGGCGCATCACGATGACCGCGGCGCAGACGATGACGAAGGCCAGCAAGGTGCCGATGTTGACCAGTTCAGCCAGGATTCTCAGCGGAATCAACCCCGCGATGACACCGACCGCGGCTCCGGTCAGGATGGTCGAGATCCAGGGCGTGCGGAACCGGGGATGGATGGCGGCGAAGATGCTGGGAGGCACCATCCCGTCGCGAGCCATTGCCAGGAAGATGCGCGGCTGGCTGAGCAGCAGGACGAGCAACACCGAGGTGATGCCGGTCATGGCCCCGACGGAGATGAGCATCTGGGCCCAGGGCAGGCCGACCCTGGCGAAGGCGTCGGAGACAGGCGCGTCGATGTTCAGCTCCGAGTACTTGACCATCCCGGTCAGGACCGCCGCCACGCCGACGTAGAGCACGGTGCAGATGATCAGCGAGCCGATGATCGCGATCGGCAGGTCTCGCTGGGGGTTCTTGGCCTCCTCGGCCTGCGTCGAGACGGCATCGAACCCGATGTAGGCGAAGAACATCATCGCCGCGCCGGCGAGGACGCCCAGGGGCGCCCCGCCCGCGTCGGTCTGGCCCAGCAGGGTGTGGCCGAAGAAGCTGATGCCGCTGTAGCCGTAGGGCGCGAACGGCACCCAGTTCTCGGGCTTCACATACCACGCGCCCACGCCGATGACGAAGAGCACCACTGCAGTCTTCACGACCACCATCGCGGCGTTGAAGCTGGCGCTCTCCTTGACGCCCACCACGAGGATGATCGTCAGCAGCAGCGAGATCACCACCGCGGGCAGGTCGAAGTAGCAGCCGGTTCCGATGAGCTTGCCCAGCTCGGGGCTGTAGTCGAACGGCGATTGGGTGAACGCCAGGGGTAACTTCACGGCGAAGATGCCTATGAAGTCCTGGAAGTACTTCGACCAGCCGTGGGCCACCGAGGCGGCCGCCACTGTGTACTCGAGGACCAGGTCCCAGCCGATGATCCAGGCAAACAGCTCGCCCAGCGTGGCATAGGCGTAGGTGTAGGCGGAGCCGGCGATCGGAACCATGCTCGCAAACTCGGCATAGCAGAGCGCCGTCAGGATGCAGGCGATGCCGGCCACCAGGAACGACAGAATCAGGGCCGGCCCGGTCTTGTCGTGGGCGGCCACGCCGGTCATCACGAAGATGCCGGTGCCGATGATCGCCCCGACGCCGAGCGCCGTGAGCTGCACCGGCCCCAGAACGCGCTTCAGACGGTTCTCGCCCTCCATCTCCGCCATCAGCATCTTGATCGGCTTTCTCTCGAACAGTTGGCTCATGGGTCTCCTGTCAGGGCGGGAACTGCCGCCCGGCCAATGCCTCCAGGGCCCTCATGGTGCCACACAGCCCGGCGCCGAAGCGACCCTCGCCCGGCATATCGTGCTCGACGGCCATCCGGAGATCCCGTATCATCCCGCAGGCCCCGGAGCGACCGGCCGCCCCGTCGCGCATGCCGCTCGAGCCTCCCGACCTCCCACGAGCCCTGAACCAGGAGCACGATCGATGACCACCTCGCAAGGAAGCTGGGCCTCCAGATTCGGCCTGATCCTGGCCATGGCCGGCAACGCCGTCGGCCTCGGAAACCTGCTTCGCTTCCCGGTGCAGGCAGCCCGCAACGGCGGCGGCGCCTTCATGATTCCCTATTTCGTCTGCCTGCTGTTGATGGGCATTCCGCTGATGTGGCTGGAGTGGTCGCTCGGGCGGCTCGGAGGCAAGAGCGGCACCCGGCACACGGTGGGCGCCTTCGCGGCGGCCTGGAAGCACTGGCTGAGCCCGTATCTGGGGCTCCTGGGGCTCTGGATCCCGATCGGGGTCGTCTCGTATTACGTCTACATCGCGTCCTGGACGTTCGGGTACGCCGGCTTCTCGCTCGCCGGGTCGTTCCCCACCGACGCCACCCGGACGACGATGAGCCAGTTCTTCGACAATTACCTCTGGGGGGATCACCGGTGGTACGCCTACGGCATCCTCGTGCTGGTGGTGTTGATCAACTGGTTCATCACGCGCCGCGCCCTGAGCAGCGGCATCGAAACGTTGGCGAAGATCGGGATGCCGATCCTGTTCGCCTTCGGTTTCCTGCTCTCGCTGAGGGTCGCCTTTCTCGGAGACCCGGCCTCGTTCGGCGGCAAGGCGCCGGTCTCCGAAGGCTTTGGGTTCATCTGGAACCCCGACTTCTCGCAGCTCACCAACCCCGGCATCTGGCTGGCGGCGGCAGGTCAGATCTTCTTCACCCTCTCCATCGGGATGGGCACGCTGCACTGCTACGCCGCGTACCTGACGAAGAAGGATGACGTCGCGCTCTCCGGCATCTCGACCGTCTCGCTCAACGAGATCGCCGAGGTCATCATCGGTGGCTCGCTGGCCATCCCACTGGCCTTCGCCTTCTTCGGAGGCCCCGAAACGCTCGAGATCGCCAAGGCCGGAGCCTTCGACCTGGGCTTCATGTCGTTGCCGCTCGCGTTCAACCAGCTCCCATTCGGCCACCTCCTGGGAGGCATGTGGTTCATGCTGCTGTTCATCGCGGCGCTCACCTCCTCGGTGGCAATGTCGGAGCCGGCCATCTGCTACCTGATGGAGGTCTTCGAGATGGCCCGCGAGCGCGCCGCCACGGTCGTCTGGGGCTTCATCTTCCTCGGCGCCCAGGTCGCCGTGTTCGGGCCGGGCGCCGTCGACGAGATCGACTTCTGGATAGGCACCGTCGGGCTGGTCGTCTTCGGCCTCTTCGAATCGCTCGTCTGGGCCTACGGCTTCGGGATCGACCAGGCCTACGCCGAGCTGTGCGAGGGCTCGCTCATCCGGGTACCGCCCGTCATCAAGGTGATCTGGAAGTACATCTGCCCTGCCTTCCTCATCGCGCTGCTCGGCTACTGGATGGCCACCCAGGCCCCGGGCGTGCTGATGATGAACGGCGTCAAGGAAACCGAGATCGCCGGCCGCTGGGCCGCCCGCGCGCTGATGGTGGGCGGGTTCGTGGTGATGGCGCTGAGTGTCAAACGTTCCCGTTATGCTCGTATCGGGGAGGTGGCTCGATGACCGCCGGCGGATACGCGATGCTGGTCGTCTCGTGGCGCGCCCTGGTGGGCCTGTCGGTCTGGTGCCTGGCGTCGCTGCTCGAGGCCGAGGGCATGTCCAAGGACGACGCCCAGGGGAGGTAGGAATCGCCGCGGAAGGCACGCGGCGCGACCGGTACCGGCGATGCACAGGCCGGTCTTGCCCGAGCCGCCTGTCTCCGGGGTCAGGGCTTGCGGAACCAGCCGTGCAGGACGTCGCCACGTCCGAGCAGACCGGCGGCAAGGTCGAGGGCGCGATCGACGGGGTACCAGCCCAGCAACCCCGCGGCGGCGCGGCGCCACAAGGACGCCCGGACCTTCGAGCCTTGCAACCGATCCTGGTAGAAGTCCCGCTGCAAGACTCGGCCCTTCAGACCGCGCTTCAGCCCGTACCAGCCGGCGCCCGAGCGCACGGGCCCGAGCCGCTCGACGGCAAGCCCGGCCCGCTCGGACAGGATGCGGAGCGCGCGCTCCCCGTACATCCAGTGGTGGGGGGGGTTTCGATAGCCCATCCCGTAGGCGCCGGCCGCGGCCGCCTCGAGCGCGTCGCT
>CAZSVK010000484.1:0-4256 GCA_964610245.1 uncultured bacterium | reverse complement strand
AGAACAGGGAGCGTTGGTGTCCGAGGATGCTGTCCTCGAGCGCGGTCTTTCCTGCAGCCTGCAGCCTGCAGCCTGTAGCCTGTAGCCTGTAGCCTGTAGCCTGGGCCCTCCGGATGACTCTCGGCTATGATGGCCGCGACCACTCACGAGGGACCACTGGAGGGCGTTCGATGATCAGGAAGGTCGACCTGGCCAGGCCACACGACCACGTGTTCGGTAACCCGGCCCCGATGGGGCTCCTGGGGCTGGCGATCGCCAGCTTCGCCCTGGTGCCGATCTCGTTCGGGTACGGGGCGACGCGCGAGGGGTTGCTCACTGCCGCCGTCTACGCGCTGCTTTTCGGCTGCGGCTGCCAGCTCCTGACCGGCCTGATGGACTTTGCCAACAAGAACGCCTTCGGCGGCGCCATCTTCACAACGTTCGCGTTCATGTGGGCGAAGAACGCCTGGGAACTCTACTCGCTGGCGAACGGCCTGGTGCCCTCGGGCGAGATCAACTTCGTGATCGACGTGGTGTTGCTCGTCGTGTTCGTCGTGCTGGCGTACGGTTTCGGTTTCTTCAGCCTGACTCTGTTCGTGTTCCTGCTCGACATCAACGCGATGTACGTCGTGAAGATCGTCAAGCATCTGACGCACACGACGATGCTCGACGTCCCGCTCGGCATCCTGCTGGCGCTGCTGGGGGCGATAGCCCTCTGGATCACCTTCGCTTCACTCATCAACCCCGCGGCCGGCCGGATGGTCTTTCGCGAGTTCGGGCCGATCTTCAAGCGGCCCGCCACGGGTGTCACGTTCGACTTCTCGACGCGCTTCGGCATCTTCGCCGTCCTCTACGAGCACTGGATGGAGCACGCCTTCCGGATGATGCCGCTAGAGGAGCTGGTCGAACGGGTCCGGCGCAAGGTGGGCGACCGCGAGCTGGTGCCCGATCTGTTCTACCTGATGGAATACGGCTGCCTGGTGCTCGACTTCGCCGACGAGGCGAAGAGCCGCATCCGGTCGGTCAGACTCAACGCCTCCGGCATCGACCTGCACGAGCAGCTCGTCCTGAAGAAGTACGAGTTCTAGCGAGTCGGGAGTCGGGAGTCGGGAGGCGCAGACCCCAGCCTCAGGCCTCGGGCCTGTCACGGCCGAAGAGCCGGTCGGCGAGGACGTAGAACGCGGGCACGACCAGCAGGCTGAGCAGCGTCGACACGAAGACCCCGCCCAGGATGCCGATGGCCATCGGGGCCCGGGTCTCGGCCCCCGGGCCGAGGCCTTGAGGCCGGGAATGCCGCTCTGATTGCAGACCAGGACGCTCGCGGCAGGCAGACGCAGAGCAGCGCCGTCCGCGCGGCGATGGGGCCTCTCGACCCCATCCCGGCCATCGAAGCCTTCACTTGCTGACCTCCCACCGGATGCCTCGGTGCTCCAGCACCAGTCCGAGCGACTGGTCCAGTTCGACCCAGGAGCGGGCCAGGTCGGCCTGGGCGCGCACCAGGCGGGAACGGGCCACGGCGAGATCCTCCTGGAACCGCAGCAGATCGACGTTCTGCAGGAGCCCTTCGTGGAAGCGCCCTTCCTCTGTCGCCAGCTTCTGGGCGGCCAGCTGCTCGGCCTGGGAGGAAGTCGAGAAGGCGCTCGATGCCTCCCTTGCGGGCGCCGAGGGCCGCTGACGGCCGCCGGTGGCGCTCCGAGACTCCGTCATCGTCGCGTCACAATCGCTGCCGATACAGAGAGTCGAGCGGGAGCCCGGTGCGCGGGGGCCGGGCAAGAAACGCCCGCAACCCGGGAGCCCAGCTCGCATCCAACCAGGCAGCGAAGGGTCCGACGCTCAGCAGGAAGTTCCGAACGCCATGATGATGAAAGCCTCACTCGCCCTCGTTCTCGCCGCCCAGTGTGTCCTGGCGCCCCCCGCGTGGGCCGATGCCAGCGCCAATGTGACCGCCAGCCATCCGTCGATGGTCTTCGTCGACGGCCGGCAGGCCGGCCGCACTCCCCTGTACGTCTCCAATCTCGTGCCAGGCACGCACGAGGTCCGGGTGGTCAACCTGGCCACCGACGAACTCAAGACCTTCCAGCTCGTGGCACCCTCGCGCGTGACCGCCGAGCGGGCCATCCATGCCGCTTTCGACGCGGCGCCCGTGATCCTCCGGCCCTCGGAAGCCCCGGTCGTCCTGAGGCCCGAGCCGGGGCCATCGGTGACCGTCCAGTCCAACACGCGGGCGACCGTCTACCTCGACAACGTCCTCCTGGGCGAGGTGCCGCTGACGATGATGGCGGTGATGCCCGGATTCCACGTGCTCAAGGTCGTGGATGCCTACTCCGGCGCCGTTCTCAGCAAGCCGTTCAAGTTGCAGGCCGGGCCCGGTCCCGACCTGAACCTCCTGATGGAGTTCCCGCGGCCCGTGGTCCGGATTGCCTCGCCCATCCGGGTGCATCCGTCGATCATCTACGTCGGTTCGTCGCACCACTCGCGCTACGGGTTTGGCCCCCGCTACGACTCGCACTCCCGTTACGACTCGCACTCCCGCCACGGCTCGTACCGGCACTGAGCCGAACAGCGCGGGCTTTGCCCGCTCGAGGCTGGAGGCTGGAGGCTGGAGGCTGGGAGCCGGAGGAAGAGCAATCGTCACCGGCACGAGTCCTCGGGCCACGCTACAGATATCTCGAGTAGTGGCTCAGCCCTTCTTCCTGCGCCCGGCTCGCGCGCGCTCCTCGAGCCAGACCCCGATTCTTCGCTCGAGCACGTCGAGCGGCAGCGGCCCGTCGGCCAGCAGCCGGTCGTGGAACTCGCGCAGGTCGAACCGGGCGCCCAGCCGGGCGGTCGCCTGCTCTCGCAGCCGGCGGAAGACCCGCTCGCCCACCTTGTACGTCAGCGCCTGGCCCGGCGTGCCGATGTAGTAGTCGACTTCGACCTCGGCGTCGTGGCGCGCCGTGCACGAGTTCGCGAGGAAGTAGTCGATGGCCCGGTCGCGGCTCCAGCCGAACGCGTGGAGCCCGGTGTCGATGACCAGCCGGCAGGCCCGGAACACCTCGTACGAGAGCTGTCCCATCCGGCTGTAGGGATCCTGGTAAAGCCCGAGTTCATAACCCAGCGATTCAGCGTACAGGGCCCAGCCCTCGACGAAGGCACCGTAATGCCCCCACTTGCGGAAGGGCGCGACCTCGTCCTGCTCCTGGGCCAGCGCGAGCTGGAAGTGGTGACCTGGCACCGCCTCGTGCAGCGTCAGGGCCTCCATCTCCCAGCGGGGGCGCGCCTTCAGGTTGTAGGGGTTCGCGTAGAACCAACCGGGCCGGCCGCCCGCCAGCGAACCCGCCTGGTAGTAGGCCGTTCCGGAGGTGCTCTGCATTGCGTCGGGCACGGGCCGGACGCCGCAGGGCAGCCGCGGCAAGCGAGTGAACAGCGCGACCACGCCCGGCTCGATGCGCTTGAGCAGGCTGCGGTAGGCGTCCAGCATCGCCTTGCCATCGGAGAAGAAGAAGCGCGGGTCGGTCCTGAGGAACTCGCAGAAGGCGGCAAAGCTCCCGCGGAAGCCGGTCTCGCGGATCAGCGCGTCCATCGTCTTGCGCAGCCGGGCGACCTCTTCGAGCCCCAGGT
Organism: uncultured bacterium; assembly: GCA_964610245.1. GTDB lineage: Bacteria > Muiribacteriota > UBA6191 > JACPRK01 > JACPRK01 > CAZSVK01. The sequence goes on along the minus strand of CAZSVK010000484.1, from coordinate 677 downwards.
CGTGCAGCTCCCGAGGCGAGCGGTCGACGGTGATCTGCTCGCGCACCTTGTGCGCGTACCACGTCTCGCCGTCCGGCAGGTCGGCCCAGGCCGTGGTCTCGCGGGCCCGCGGAGTGTAGGTACGCTCGGTATACTTCGCGAGCTTCTCGAAGGCCGGGAAGATCCGTTTCGACAGCGCCGCCGTGGCTCGCCGCCGCAGCGGTTGGTGGCTGGCGGCGGGGATGGTCTGGGGGAAACTCCGGAACGGGTCGAACATCTCCGAATCGGCCGCGCGCTTGCGGAGCTGGCAGCGAAGCTGCGCGGGCACCTGTCCCATCAACAGCCGCGGGGGGGTGATGCCTCGTCGAAGCCCTTCCTCCATCAGCGCGATGTGCTGGTCGACCACCGTGGGAACCGATTCCATCCGAGCGAGCAGCTCCTCGTAGTCGGCGACGCTGAAGGCCGGCATCATGGCCAGCACCTGAGGCACCGAGGCCGGCACTCCCCCGGTCTGATCGAGCGGCATCAGCTCGCCCGGGAAGCGGTCGCCGTCCAGCGTCTCCCGCACCTGGCGCGTGAACAGCTCGTGGTCGAGCAGGTCCGCGGGCGGCAGTAGCCGGGGGTCGAGCGCCCGCAGCGACTTCATCACGCGCTGGTGGCGCCGTTTGCGCCGCTCGATCGCCTCGAAAGAGTGGTCG
>CAZSVK010000483.1:0-4262 GCA_964610245.1 uncultured bacterium | reverse complement strand
CGGTAACCGACTTCCAGAAGGGCGGGCCGGGACTGGAAGTGGTGAAGTTCGCGCAACCGGTCACGCTCACGCTGGACCTGACCGGCGCGCTGGAATTGCCTTCCTACCGGAGTGGCGTGCAGTTGTGGATGGGCTACTTCGACGAGGTCAAGGGCGAGTGGGTACAGTTGGCGTTCCAGGTGGACACCGGAGAGACGGGGGAGGAGGACTCGCCCCCACCCACGAAACTGGTCTTTCAGGCCGTGACCGACCACTTCTCCACCTATGGGGTAGCCTACAGCCTGAATCCCGGCTGGCTCCCCATGTTCAACGAGCCGCAGGTGGCGCTGTTCACGGGCGGGGCCACGTACAACTTCCCGATTGACGTGCTGCCCGGACGCGGCGGCATACAACCGCAACTGGCGCTCACCTACAGCAGCCGGCAGATGGATGGGATTCTCTCGTACGCGCAGTCGGGCTGGGTGGGGCACGGCTGGGAACTGGACACCATCTCCATCAGCCGCGAACTGCTGGATGGCAGCAATCCGAGCAGTCCCATGTGCGGCAACATGCTCCGGCTGATGTTCAATGGCACCGGCTACACCCTCGTGCGCGGGGGAAGCACTTCCACCGGCCGCCGCTACTACACTCAAGAAGTGAGCAACCTGTACATTGAACGCCACAACGACGGCCTGAACGGCGGCGGCAGTTCGAAGAACGTCACTGGCGAATACTGAATGAAACCAACTAATTATTGCGGTTTTGACAACGGTGCTCGAAGGGGCTACCAAGTGTGTGCAGAACGCCCTTCGGGTCGCAGTCCCGACGTTCAAAGTAGCGATCGCTGTCACATTCCAGTTTACCGATTTGCGAGCGGTCATGATTGTGGGTCACATTGTCGCGCCAATCGTTCCAGAGCAATTCCATCGGGTTGCATTCGGGCGAGTAGCTTGGAATGTAGCGCAACGTTAATCGACGGCCATAGTGCTCAAGCAGTGCGGCAACGCGCTTGGATGTTTCCGGTTTATGAAAGCGAGGGCCATCCGTGACAATGATGACTCGTCGTTTGCGACGGGCAGAGCGTGCCAGACATTGCTCGACCATTTGGCAAAAGGCTTCGGCATTGCGCTTCTCACTGCGAACGCGAACGATGTCGCCGGTCCGCCAATCCGTGGCAGCAACTTCATGCCGTTTGGTTGGTTTGACGCCGGGCGCGTTGATTTTTTTCTGCTGGCCACGCTTCATCCAAGTGCGAGTCAAAGTCGGAAAAAGACTCAGTTCAACTTCGTCTTGGACATATATATCCGCCCCACGTGGGGGGTGGTTTAAAAGCCTTGTAATTGCGCCTTTTTTTGGGCGTATCCCGGTTGTTGTTCTGCCAGGTGTTTGACCGTCCACGTTGGACGGCGACAGACGATCTCTAATCGCTGAAGATGTTGACGCACGCATTCATCGCTGACTTCACTTTTGAATTTCTTCTCCACGGCCTCAGCCAAAGTTGCCGTTGTCCAAGTCGGGCGTGAGACACCGAATTTTCGGGGCGATTGCTTCAGGCAGGTCAACAGAAAGTTTTCAATGGCGGGCGTAATGTCTACTGGGCGGCCCGGATGAAGTTCTTCCAACAGCCCATGGCAACCCCGTTCGCGAAAACGATGCAACCAGCGGCGAACGGTGTCGTCACTCTGACGGGTAATGCCGGCGATTTTCGATACCGAATATCCGTCGACCGAGAGCAGAACCATTTGCACCCGGACACGGGTTCGTGGACAATCTGTTTCCTGATACATCTGTTGCAGGCGAGCTTTCTGCCGCCAGTGAACTTCGGTGATTTGCAGTGATGGGCGCATAGGTCATCTCGGCTGAACCGACATGGAAATCGTGGCAAATGATGACCCATTCTACGCCCACTATTTCAAAGCCGCAATTATTTCTTGGTTTCATTTAGTTGCCGGGGCATAACACCGACCACGTCAAAGCCCGCCGCCGCGCTCAAGTCGGCCAAGCAGGCATGTGTCTGAACGTCCATTCCTCGCATGGTTGAAGAGCCAATGACAATCACGGCGGATGCGTTCGGCTTGAGAACGCGGTACATCTCGCGGATGGCCTCTTGCATCTCCACGAAGTACTTCCGAAGCACCCCCGCTTTGCCAGCATCTTTTTGCGTGAGTTCTCCAAGAACCGTCTCCAGCCGCGGAGGCAAAGGGGCATAGATGGAACGGGCGACTTTCTCCGAACCTATATACGTGGACCGAAGGACAGAGAGGTCACTCACACTCGCGCCCAACCAGACAAGTGAGAACTTATGCGCCCGCATGTAATCGATTGCGTTGGCATAAGGAGGCGAAGTAACAACGAGATCAACCGAATCGTTGGCCAGGGCTAACTGCCGAGCGTCCCCCTTTTGAATGGACACGCTCCCGGTTCCCCGGCCAAGTTCATCGAGGCTCTTGATGCTCTTTTTCAGGCGCTGGTTGTATTGCTCCAACGGCTTTTTTGGTTTCTTGGACTTATCGAGATGAGGGCGGCTGTGGGCCAAATCGCGAGCCATAGACACACCGCCGGATTACGTCACAATGATGGAGGAAAGGCACAGTTCGAAGAAGCGCCTTAAGTCCGACTCGGGAAGGTCTTCGATGGAAAGAACAAGCGCCATGATTTCGCGTTGTGTGTCAGACAAGAACCAGTAGTCTATGAAACGTTTTGTCGGTTCATCGAACCGTCTAGCAAGTTCTCGAACCACCCTCGCGCTATCCACGAGGCGGGAGGCATGCGCTAGCAACTTTGCGCCACCTTCGCGAACGCGAGTGATGTCGAGGGGAGTGACTTTCACTCGGCAAATCCGGACAGCCAGCGGATCGAGGTCAAATCCTACGCCCTGCCTTCCTGCGAGGAATGCTTCGACAACCGTCGTGCCTGAACCCATCATTGGATCGAGCACGATATCGCCAGGGGCAGTCAGGCCCTCAATGAACAGCCTCGGTAATTGTGGGGGAAATTTGGCCGCGAAAGCATGAAAGTTATGCGAGGCGTAGTGACTCTTCGTGTCGTGAAAATTCAGATCACCGCCCAATAACTGCATCAGTTGGTAATGATTATCCGGAAGCCGAATGGGGAGTACAGGCCGGCGAGTGCGCGGCTTGACGAGAGATGGAAACATTGAGAGTTGTTCTCTGACTTTCTTGGGGGTGTGGGAGGCAGGTGTCATCGAACTCATCGGAAAACTCTAGAGAGATTATACCTTGGAGGAAATCTCAAAGAGCATCTTGTCCTTACCAGCCGGAACGAAAAATCCACCCAGCCGCGCGACACCTTCTCCTCCGCGCTCACCTCGGCGGAACTATCGGTGTTCCACTCCAGCGCGCGGAACAACGGCAGGATGAAATCCTTGCGCGTGTTGTCTTCGTTGAACGCCTTCCGCGCCGGGCCGGAGAGCGCCGTGAACTTGCGCACGAGGCGCTCCACTTCGACGTAGGCGGAGTCGGGGGGAGAGGCGGGCGGGAGAGACATACGGGAAAGTGTACGCCGGAATGGAGGGGGAAGCAACCGCCGGCCTTCCTTACTCTTCCATGAGAAACCGCGCCTCCCCCCGCAACTGCGCCGGACGTGGTAAACTTGGGGCCTGCCCAGCGAACCGGGTGTCATACTTTGAAGGAGCGTTGACCGGAGGGCAGTGGATCAAATATGGAAGAAAAGAGTGCTGGCCTGGGCCAGCCGGGGGTCGAGACCGTCACGGCCGCTCCGGTGAAGCCGCAAGCCATTCCACCAGCCCGAGTCCGGCTGGTTTTTTTTGAGCGCAAAGTTCTGCTGTTTCTGGGCGACGTGCTTCTGCTCAACCTCGCCCTGCTGTACGTCCTCAGCCGCATTCCGCACCGGCCCCCGTACCGCTTCGAACTGCAGACCGTCCTCGACAACCCGCAGTGGTTTCTGCTGCTGGCCGGGCTGTGGTGGCTCGCCTCGCAGTTGATGGGGACGTATGACCCGGCGCGGCTGGCCGACCGTTTCAACAGTCCCATGGCCGCTCTGCGCACCGGCGCGATGGTGGTCGTGGTCTACTTCTTCATCCCGCGCATCTCGGCGCCGCTCACGCTCACGCGCGAAGCGTGGGCGGTGTTCGCCGCCCTCGGATTGGTCGCGCAGGCGTTGTGGCGGTATGCCGTGGCCGCGCTTCTCCAGGCGCCCGCTTTGAAAACGCGCGTGCTCGTCGTGGGCGTGGGCGAATCCGGGCAGGCGCTGGCCCGCGAGATTCGCGCCGGGTACAAGAACGAGTACGAGATCGTCGGCTT
>CAZSVK010000482.1:0-4281 GCA_964610245.1 uncultured bacterium | reverse complement strand
TCAGCGGCCGCTTCCTGCCGGACAAGGCGGTCGACTGCATCGACGAGGCGGCGGCGCGGGTGCGGCTTTCGAGCCTGTACATGCCGCCCGACCTGCGCAAGCTGGAGGAAGAGCTGGCCCACCTGACCCGCGAGGAACAGGCCTACCAGGCGCGCGCGGCGCGGTTGACTCGCCAGGAAGAGACGGCGCACTTCGAGGCGATGGCGAAGCTCCAGGCGCGCAAGCTCGAGCTGGAGAAGAGGATCGAGGCCGAGCGCGGCGCCTGGGCCGACCGCCGGGCCCAGCGGCAGCGGGACAACGTCGTGAAGGCCGAGGACGTGGCCGAGATCGTCGCGCGCTGGACCGGCATCCCGGTGACGCGGCTGGCCGAGAGCGAGAGCGCGGCGCTGGCCAACCTGGAGAACGACCTGCACGGCCGCGTCATCGGCCAGGACCACGCCGTGAGCGCCGTCTCGCGCGCGGTCAGGCGGGCCCGCGCGGGCCTCTCGGATCCGCGCCGGCCGTCTGGGGTCTTCCTGTTTCTCGGCCCCACCGGAGTGGGCAAGACCGAGCTGGCCAAGGCGCTGGCCGAGCGGGTCTACGGCGACGAGGACGCCATCGTGCGGCTCGACATGTCGGAGTACATGGAGCGGCATACCGTCGCCCGGCTCATCGGTGCCCCTCCAGGCTATGTCGGCCACGAGGAGGGCGGACAGCTGACCGAGAAGGTGCGCCGGCGGCCCTACGCCGTGGTGCTGCTCGACGAGATCGAGAAGGCCCACCCCGAGGTGTTCAACATCCTGCTGCAGGTGATGGACGACGGGCGGCTCACCGACAGCAAGGGCAAGACCGTCAACTTCACCCACGCCATCCTGGTGATGACCTCGAATGTCGGGGCCCATCGCATCCTCGAGATGACGCGCGGCAGCGACAACCCCGACGAGCAGCACGGGCGCGTCAAGGAGGCCGTGATGGAGGAGGTTGGTCGGCGGTTCTCGCCCGAGTTCCTCAACCGGGTGGACGACGTCATCGTCTTCCACTCGCTGACTCCGGCCGAGCTGGGCCAGATCGTCAAGCTGCTCCTGACGCGCGTCACGAAGCGGCTGGGCGAGCAGAAGATCGGTCTCGAGTTCACCGACCCCGCGGTCGAGTGGCTGGCGAAGGCCGGCTTCGATCCCGTCTATGGAGCCCGGCCGTTGAAGCGCGCCATCCAGCGTCACGTGGAGGACGAGCTGGCTGGGCTGATCGTCGGCGGGCGCGTCAAGCCGGGTGACGCGATTGTCGCCCGCGTCAAGAAGGATCGATTGGAACTCGAGGTCGCCGCCCACGGTTGAAGCGCGGCGGCTCAGCGGGGGTTCTTCGCTGCGCGGCGTAACGCATCGGCCTCGTTCCGAACGCGCTTCGCTTCGGCCGTTCGCCCCATCCAGCTGAGAGTGTCGCCTTTCAGGTCGGCTATCTTCACGAGGATTCGCGCCGCCGAGCCTGCAAGCAACCTGCTCTGTTCGAGGAGGTCGAGGAGTTGCTGGCCGGGCTGACGCCGGGCGTCACCCCTGGGGAAAGCAGGCCCCAGCTTGTGGAGCCCGGCCGACGCGAGCCGGAGCCAGACAATCCAATCGGTGGGCTCCAGCACGAGCGACCACCGCAACGCCCGGAGCCCCTCGTCGAGGAGTCCGAGCCGGTCGGAGGTCTCGCCCAGGCGGTACCAGACGCTCGCGGAGGCAGGAGCAAGAGCCAAAGCCCTGTTGAACGCGACGCGCGCCGCCCGCAGGTGCTCCGCGGGCGTGGCGACAGCCTCCGGCCGCAGGCCGTTCTGTCCTTGATCCATCAGGAGAGTGGCGGCGCCGCTCTGCTCGGCCTCGACCGGGATCTCCTTGCGATGCGCGGTGCCCAGGAGGACCCAGGCGCCCGCACAGGAGGGAGCCTGGCTCGTGTACTGCCGGGCGAGGTCGAGCGACTGATCGAAACGGCCACTGTCGTGCTCGGTCCAGAAGAGTTCTGTCCAGTTCGCCGGAAGCGCGCAACTCCAGGAGTGCTCGCGGGCCGGCGGCCCCTCGTGGATACGCGGGAAATCGGCCGCTCTGCCCAGCAACAGGCGCACGTCGCAGGACTCCGCCAGGAGGTCGGCCCCTCCCGGAACCTCGAGCCGGAACACGTTGAAGCCCTCCCTGAGCTGCCCGGGTTCCAGTTCGAAGCCCCAGAGGCCTCGCTCGGGCTGCGTGGCTCCCCGCTCGGTGCGGGCGCGCAGCCCGAGTAGCCTCGGCGGATCGGTGGCTCCGTCGTCGAGGTGTAGCGAAGCCCGGACCGCGCCGGTGCTGGCGAGTGTCCCGGGAGCCCCGCCGGCCAGCCGAACGGCAAGTCTTGGGTTCGTGACCTGCCCTGCAGCTTCCAGGAGGATGCTGGCTTCGAAGATCCTCACGCCGGTACCGGGCGCGGGCTCGCGAACCGGCTCGACCGAGGCGCGGAGCTCCCGCTCGCTCGAGACCGCACTCCGGAGCCGGGCCAGCATTTGCGGCTGGAGCGCCGCGACCAGCGGGTACGGGGGCGCGCGGAGCCGGGGCTCTTTCTCCGATGTGGGCCGGGTGGTCGAGGCCGTGGCGACAGTGCTGGCAGCCGGAGTGCTCTCGCTCGGCTCGGGGCCCCGCTGCATCCGGGAAGCTGGCAGCAGGAGGGCCAGCGAGACGACTGCTGCCGCCGCGGCAGTCAGCCAGAACCTGGTGCTTCGGGCCGCCGGCACCGCGACGGCCGTCACGGCGCGGGCCCGCGCCGCGACCCGGGTGGCGCTGGACGGTCCGGGTTGGCGAGATCTCGCAGAGCGCACGGCGGAAGAGGGGCGTGCCGTCGCCGATCGGGTGCCTCCGCTGCTGACCGAAGTGCTCCCGGAAGTCGCCTGCACCCGCCGGACCCGGCGCGTGGAGAGCGAGGCCGCCTGCTCGGCCATCGCCTGGATTGCGGTTGCCAGCTCCGCCGCGGAGGCGCAGCGGCCCTCCGGCTGCTTCGAGAGAGTCTGCAGCACGAGTCGGTCCCAGTTGGCCGGAATCGTCGCGTCGTGGCTCGACGGTGCCTCCGGTGGCGTCTCGAGGTGGGCCTGCAGAAGCTCCATCGGATTCGAGGCATCGAACGGCAATCGCCCCGTGAGCACCTCGAAGAGGATCACGCCCATCGCGTACAGGTCGGAGGCCGGGCCGACCGCTTCCCCCCGGCACTGTTCGGGCGACATGTAGGCCGGGGTCCCGTAGATCATACCCGTGGCGGTGCGCAGGCCGGCGCCAGTCAGGTCCCTGGCGATGCCCAGGTCGGCCAGCTTGAGCGTGTCGTCCCGGTCGACCAGCATGTTCTCGGGCTTGAGGTCGCGGTGGACCGCTCCCGCGGTGTGGACGGCGTCGAGCCCCGTGCAGGCCTGCCGCAGGTAGTCGAGCGCGAGCCTGAGAGGCGGCTGCTGGTCCAGCCTGTCGCGGAGCGACGCTCCCTCGACCAGCTCGTAGACGATGTAGAAGCCGGCCGGTCCGCTTCCCGAGTCGAGCACCCGCACGACGTTGGGGTGGGCGATCCTGGCTGCGAGCTTCGCCTCGGCTAGAAAACGCCGGACCAGCTCGGGCTGCGAGGTCAGGGCCGACTTGAGGTGCTTGACGGCGACCGGCCGGTCTAGCCCGGTCTGGCGGGCGCGGTAGACGGTGCCCATCCCGCCCTCGGCGATCCGTCCCTCGATCGAGAAGCGGCCCGCCAGGCCCAGCCCTTGCTCGATCGCCTCGAACTCCCGTACGCCCACGCTCCGCCTCCTGCCTACCGTGAGTGTAGCCGCGGGGCGCACGCCCCGCTTCCGTCCGGCCTGAGGAGCCCGCGGAGCGGGCGTCGTCGAAGGCCCGGTGCGGCCCTTCGAGACGCGCCTTTCGGGCGCTCCTCAGGGCGAACGGTTGCTTGGACGGGTTCTACGGCCGCAGTCGCAGAATTGCCGGGTCGTACCCTTCCGGCGGTTCGAACCCGAGCAAGGTCGAGATGCTAGCGGCGACGTTACTCAGCCCCGGGGCCTCGAGCGAGGTCAGCTCCCAGGCGTTGGCGCCGGAGAAGTCCTCGACCGCGAACGGCACCGGGTTGAGCGTGTGCGAGACGATGGGCGTGCGCTTGCCCTTCTTCTCTTCCCACATCACGTCGGCGTTGCCGTGGTCGGCCAGCACCATCAGGATTCCCCCGGCCTTGCGGACCGCGGTGCGGAGCCGGCCGAGGACGAGGTCGACCGTCTCCACGGCGATGCGGATGGCCGGCTCGATGCCGGTGTGGCCGACCATGTCGCCGTTGGCGTAGTTG
>CAZSVK010000481.1:0-4282 GCA_964610245.1 uncultured bacterium | reverse complement strand
CGGCTGGCCGATGGGGCCGTGCTTCCTGCTCGATCAGCTCGGCATCGATATCGTCGTCAAGGCCGGGGCTGTGATGCTCGACAGCTATGGCCCGAGATCCGCCGATCCGGCGATCCTTCACAAGCTCTACGAGGCCGGCCAACTCGGCAAGAAGACCGGCCGCGGGTTCTTCGCCTATGACGGCGACGAGGATGGCGCCCGTGCGGCGCTCGCCAAGCACATCGCCGCCTGCCAGGAAGAGACCGGCGTGAAGGGTACCGCCTTCTCGCTCGAGCGCGTGATGTATCCGATGGTCAACGAGGCGGCGCTCTGCCTCCAGGAAAAGGTCTGTAGCGCGAGCGACCTCGACATCTCGACGCTGGCCGGCATCGGCTTCCCTCTCGACAAGGAAGGCGTGCTGCACTGGGCCGACAACGTCGGACTCGACGTCATCGTCGACGGCCTGAAGGAGTTCAGCGCGAAGCTCGGAGGCCGCTTCTGGCCCGCGCCCTACCTGAGGCGGATGGTCGCCGCGGGCTGGACGGGCAAGAAGGCCGGCAAGGGCTTCTTCGACTACGTTTGAGTTCGGAGTCCGGAGTCGGGAGTCTGGGGGACGAAGACTCTGGGCTCCAGGCCTGGCCGCTAACCCCCAACCCCTGACACCTGACACCTGACACCTGTCTTTCCGGCCCTGGAGGCGCCTCATATGGCTGAATTCGCGACACTCAACTTCTCTGTCGGTGACGGCGTGGCGGTCGTGGCGATCAACAACCCGCCGGTCAACGCTCTGTCCGCTCCCGTCTTCCGCGATCTCGACGCGCTGTTCACCCAGCTCGCCGGCGACGCCACCGTCAAGGCGGTCGTCCTCACCGGGGCCGGCAGCATTGCGTTCGTGGCCGGGGCCGACATCAAGGAGATCGCCGAGATCTCCAGCGCCGAGCAGGGCGAGAAGATCACCCTCGACGGCAAGGCGCTCTTCGATCGCATCGAGAACTTCCGCATCCCGGTCATCGCCGCCATCAACGGCGTATGCCTGGGCGGCGGCGTCGAGCTGGCGATGACCTGTCATATCCGCATCGCCAGTGACAAGGCCAAGTTCGGTCAGCCCGAGGTGAACCTGGGCATCATCCCCGCGCTGGGCGGCACGCAGCGTCTGCCCCGGATCGTCGGCCCCTCGAAGGCGACCGAGCTGATCCTCACGGGCGACCTGATCACGGCGCAGGAAGCCAAGGCGATCGGCCTGGTCAACAAGGTGGTTCCCGAGGCCGAGCTGCTCAAGCAGGCCCGCGGCATCGCCAAGAAGATCGCCTCGAAGAGCCGCTGCGCCATCGAGGCGGCCATGGAATCGATCGGCGCCGCCGTCCACAAGACGCGGGCCGAGGGAAGCCTGGTGGAGAGCAAGGCCTTCGCGAAGCTCTGCGCCACGGAAGACATGCGCGAAGGCGTCAAGGCGTTCATCGAGAAGCGGCAGCCGAACTTCAAGGACCGGTGATAGGCGATGGATCTCAAGCTCACAGAGGAACAGGAAGCAATCCGTGACATGGTCCGCGACTTCGTGGACCGCGAGGTTCGGCCCCGGGCCAAGAAGGCCGACGACGAGGAGCGCGCCGATCGCGAACTCTTCAAGATGGCGGCCGAACTGGGCCTGACCGGAGTGGCCGTGCCCGAGGAGTATGGCGGCGTCGGTCAGGACAAGGTCGGCTACTGCCTCTTCACCGAGGAACTGGCCAAGGGCTGCTCGGGCTTCGCCACCACGATGGGGGCCCACCAGTCGATCGGCCTGATGACCATCCTGCTGGACGGCACCGAAGAGCAGAAGAAGAAGTACCTGCCCGCCATGGCCAGCGGCGAGAAGATCGGCGCCTTCGCCCTGACCGAGCCGAACGCCGGCTCTGACGCCGCCGCGATGGAGACCACCGCCGTCAAGGACGGCGACTTCTGGGTCATCAACGGCCGCAAGCAGTGGATCACCAACGGCACCTTCGCCGACGTGGTGACGGTGTTCGCCCTGACCGACAAGGCGCTGCGCGCTCACGGCGGCGTCACGGCTTTCATCGTCGAGAAGGACTATCCCGGCTTCATCGTCGGCACCAAGGACCACAAGATGGGCATCCGCGGGAGCGAATCCTGCGAACTGATCTTCGAGAACATGCGCGTCCCCGCCAGCAACGTTCTCGGCCGTCTGGGCGCCGGGTTCCTCACCGCCATGAAGACCCTGGACGTGGGCCGGCTCTCCCTGGCCGCCGCCTGCGTCGGCGCCTGCAAGGAAGCGATCCAGCTCTCGGTCAAGCACGCCAGCGAGCGCATCCAGTTCGGCAAGCCGCTGACCGAGCAGCCGGTGATCCAGCACTACCTGGCCACCATGGCGGCCGACACCTACGCGATGGAGTCGATGGTCTACAAGACGGCCTGGATGGCAGACCACGAGAAGCGCTTCTCGCGCGAATCGGCCATCTGCAAGCTGTTCTGCTCGGAGGCCGCCGGCCGCGTCATCGACTATGCGGTGCAGATCCACGGCGGACTGGGCTACATGCGCGAGCACGCCATCGAGCGGATGTATCGGGATGCCCGCATCAACCGAATCTTCGAGGGCACCAACGAGATCCAGCGGCTCGTGATCGCTCGCGACGTGATCCGCAAGGGTTGCTTCTGAGGCGGGAGGCCTTCCTCATGCGCATCATCGCACTCCTGAAACAGGTGCCCGATCCGGCGCAGATCGGGGTGGCGCGATCGACGGGTGTCCTCTACGAGAAGAGCAAGCGCATTCTCAACCCCGCCGACGAGCACGTCCTGGAGATGGCCTCGACGCTCAAGGTCTCGTCCGGGGCCGAGTTCGTGGCACTGGCTGCCGGGCCCGAGACGACGGTCGAGGTCCTCCGCAGGGCCTTTGCCTTCGGAGCGGACGCGGCCTACCACGTGCTCGAGGATCTGGACGAGGGCAACCGATTCGCCAAGGCCAAGGTCCTGGCAGAGGCGATTCGCCGGATCGCCACCGATCGCGGTCCGGTCACGCTCATCCTGGCCGGTCCGGGTTCTCCGGCATGGGGCACGGGCCAGACGGCTGTCCGGGTGGCGGGCGATCTGGATTTCCACCAGGCGCTGCGGGCCCGGAACGTCAAGCTGATCTCGGCCGAGGGTCAGCTCGACGTCGTCGTGGAACAGGGCGGCGAGGAGCGCACCGTGCAGGTTTCCCTCCCGGCCCTGGTCACGGTCGATCCGGCGGCCAACAAGCCCAGGATTCCCAACGCGATGCTCCTGATGAAGGCCTTCAAGCGGGAGATCACCCAGTTGACGCCGGCGGGCCTCGGCCTGGCGCCCGAGCGGCTGGCGGCGGGCGGTCAAGCGATTCGCCTGGTTCGTGCCTACGCGCCCGAGTGAGCAACATGCACATCACGCAAGTCATTCCAGAGAAGTGCACCGGATGCGAGGATTGCGTCTTCGTCTGCACCCGCCTGGCCATCCGGATGGTGGAGAAGAAGGCTGTCGTCCTCGACAACTGCAACGACTGCAAGGACTGCTGGCACCGCTGCGCGGACCACGCCATCTTCCACGGTGACGCTCCGGAGGCAGGCGTCTCCGCCGAGACCGGCACGGCCGCCTCGATGGCGGACTGGCGCGGGGTGCTGGCCTGGGTCGACGCCGAGGGCGGCAAGCTCACGCCCCGCTCCCGCGAGCTGCTCTCGGCGGCCAGGCAGCTGGCCGACGGGCTCGGAGTTTACGTCGACGTTTACCTCCCGGGCGGCCGGGAGGCGGCGGCGGACGCGATTGCCCGCGGAGGCGACCGCGTCCACGTGAGGCCAGCCGTCGCGCCCGGCGAGGGCCTGGTGGGCAAGCACGAGAAAGACCTGCTCGAGCTGATCTCCCGCAACCACTTCGAGCTGGTGCTGTTCCCCGCCGGACAGGCCGGGCTGGAGCTGGCCCCTCGGCTGGCCCAGAAGCTCGAAGCGGTCCTGTTCCCGGTGGCCTCGGGCCTGGAGGTCGACTCCGAGAGCCGCGACCTGACGGCCCGGATCCCCATCTACGGCGGGACCTACATCTCGGATCAGGCCGCCTCGGGCGCCCGGCCCCAGATGGTGCTGGTCGCCCCGGGGGCCTTCCCCGAGGCCGGTACGGACGCGTTCCGCGAGGGGCAGATCCTGGAGTGAACCCGGACGCGGCGCGAGGCTACCTGGCCTGGCGCCGCGTTTCTTCTTGCGCGTAAGAGCCTATCGAAGAACCCCAGCCTACTGCGGCCGGCTGCAGAGCCGTCATCCGGCGTTCTCGGCCCGAGTCGTCCTCGATGTAGCGCACTGCGGCTACACCT
>CAZSVK010000480.1:3033-4290 GCA_964610245.1 uncultured bacterium | reverse complement strand
TCACCGTGTCGGCCTCGTCGCTCGTGCAGGTTCAGCCGGACGTGGCGTTCTTCGACACGGCAAGCGGGTCGGCGCGGCGCTTCCTGGCCTGCTGGGTGGAGGGGGCGTCGGGCTCGAACTCGAGCGCGATCAAGGCGCAGAACTTCCTGCTGACCGCGAACGGGACGCTGCAGGCCTCGACTCAGCTGACGCTGACTTCGACGGCAGTGGCGGTGCGGCTGCCGGCCGTCACGGTGCTGGCCGAGCCGTCGCGCATCACGGGAGTGGTCGTCTGGCAGCAGCAGAACGTGGCCACGGCCACTCCGGGCCCCAACCGCATCATGTCGAGCTGCGTCGTGAAGAACGGCAATGGACTCGATCGATTCGCTGGCGTCAATGACGTCAGCGCAGTCAGCAACTCCACTATTCAACAGTACTCCCCCGCCATCGCGAGCGCCGGGACGACGCTCTGCCTGGTCGTCTATCTGGAGACCAACCCCACCAGCGGAGAGCCCACGCTCAAAGGCAGATTCCTGGACAGCCGGGGAATCCTCTACAGCGGCAGCTCGGAGGTGGACCTCGAGCACCTCGTCGGTAACGTCGACTTGAATACACGCCCTTCCGTGACCTTCAACAGCTCGCTCGGCGAGTTCCTGGTCGTCTGGGGCGGCGGCGGTTCGCAGAACACCACCGTCCGCCGGGCCACGGTGCAAGCCAATCCCACGAAGGCCAACCCGGTCATGGTCACCTCCGGCGAGGTGCTGGTCAGCGGCGCTTCGTGGTCCGGCCGAAACCCGCTCTTCGCGCGCGCCGCCTACAACTCGTCGCTACGTGAGTACCTGGCGGTCTGGACCGAGAACGGCACCGGGGCCTACAAGCGCGTCTTCCGTCACAAGCTCGACGTGGCCGCCACGCCCTCGACCAGCGGCGCCATCGACCTCTCGGGCAACCGGCCCAACGCCGACCGACCGGCGCTCTCCTTCAACTCGATCCTCAACCAGTACCTCGTCGTCTGGCCCGACGTGTCGGCCACCTCCTCGGGGACGTTCGACATCCGGGCCCGTCTGCTCGGCCACGACACCAGCTCGAACGTCGCCAACGGCGACGAGATCGCCGTCGCCACCGGCACCGTCAACCGCACCGAGCCGGCCGTCGCCTTCGACCCGATCGAGGACAACTGGCTCGTGGTATGGACCGAGGACGGCCGCGCCATCCGGGGCCAGAGGGTGAAGCCGGGGAGATAGGGGCAGGGGTTGGGGGTTAGGGGTTGGGGGTTAG
>CAZSVK010000480.1:2705-3023 GCA_964610245.1 uncultured bacterium | reverse complement strand
CGGCCCGGGGGAAGGGCCGGGGGCGGCCCGCCCCACCGGGGGCCGGGGGGGAAGCCGGGGGAAAAAGGAACGGGGGTGGGGGTTTGGGGGTGGGGGGTTAGGGGCCGGAAGCGGGCCCCTCGGCCAGGCTTCCGTGCAAGGACGGGGAGATAGGGGCAGGGGTTGGGGGTCAGGGGTTGGGCACAGCCGAAGCGCCCGCCGGACTGCGGTCCGCTGCGGCTTCGCGCGGTTGCCTGCCCGAGGGTTCCGTGGCCGGTGCCTAACCCCTAACCCCCAACCCCCCACCCCCCCCCCCCTCCCCCCCCCCGCCCGCCCCCC
>CAZSVK010000480.1:0-2695 GCA_964610245.1 uncultured bacterium | reverse complement strand
CCTAACCCCTAACCCCTGACCCCTTACCCCCAGTGCTAGACTCTCCCCCAGATGGCCCAGAAGCTCGACCCCGCCGACTGGGGACTCAAACGGCAGTCCCAGATGTCCCGGCCGGCCATGTTCTTCCTGTTCGGGATTTTCGCCTTCCTGGGCGGCCTGTTCCTCGCCTTCTTCGGCTACAAGCTGTACTGGAACGTCCGGGCCCTCACGCTCTTCGAGCCGGCCGAATGCACCATCCTCGACAAGCGCCTCGTCGAGAGCGATCGCGACGACGGCACCACCTACGGCGTCGAACTGCACTTCAGCTACCGGGCCGGCGGCCGCCTCCATGAACGCAGAGGTTATGACATCCTCGGAGGCACCTCGAGCGGCCGCAGCAGCAAGGAGGCGATCCTCGATCGGTACGAGATAGGCCAGACCGCGACGTGCTGGTACGACCCGGACGACCCGTCCTATGCGGTGGTCGATCGCTCGCTCTCCTGGATCTACCTCTTCGCTTTCATCCCGCTGCTCTTCTTCGCGATCGGCATCTCGGGCCTGTGGGCCACCCTCCGCGGCGAACCCGACCCGACGCGCACGATCGTCCCCGACGCCATCAACGCCGCTTCCGGCGTCCTGCGCTTCGCCTCACCGAGCGCCGGTAGCGCCCTTCCCCCACAGGCCTTTGGCCCGGGGCCCGGTCCGGCCGCCGCCGGCTTCGCCTCCCGTTCGGCCTCGTCCTTTGCCGGCCTGGCGGCCCGCGGCCCGGGCATCACCGCCGAGTGGCTTCCGAAGGTGGCCGTGCTGCCGGGCCAGGTCTGCCCCTACCGGCTCTCGCAGGATGGCTCCCGGCTGGGCGCCTGGATCGCGATGCTCTTCGTCGCCGCCTTCTGGAACGGGATCGTCTCGGTCTTCCTGTCGGAGGCGCTCGCCTCCTGGCGCCGCGGCAGCCCGGAGGTCTTTCTCTCCCTCTTCATGATCCCGTTCGTCGTGGTCGGCCTGTTCCTGATCGGAGCGACCATTGCGAGCTTCCTCGTCTGGCTCGGCGTGGGTGAGACCCGCATCGAACTCGACACCTGGCCCCTCGTCCCCGGCAGGCCGCTCGGCTTCAGGTTCAATCAGCAGGGCCGGATGTTCCTCGAGGGGCTGAAGCTCGACCTCGTGGGGCAAGAGAAGGCCACCTACGGCATGGGAACCGACAGCGTGACGAAGACCCACGAACTACACCGTCAGAACCTGCTCGACGCCCGAGGCATCTCGATCGACCACTGGCGGGCCTTCGAGTCGTCGGGCAAGTTCGAACTCCCCGAGACAGCGATGCACTCGTTCAAGGCCGGCCACAACGAGATCGACTGGGCCATCGAGGTGAAGGGCGCCGTGGCCCGGTGGCCCGACTTCACGACCCGTTTTGCCCTGCTCGTGATGCCCGGCGAGTCCTCCGGCGCCCGCGAGCGGCAACCGACCCAACTGCCCACGCCACCGGCCGCGGATCCCGCCGAACCGTTGGAGATCGAACTGGAGTCCCCCGCCGGAGGATGCCAACCAGGCGAGCCGGTTCGGGGCACGGTCCGGCTGTCACTGCTGCGCCCGAGCGAGGAGGGCACGCTGATGGTCGCGATGATGTGGCAGACGGTCGGCATCGGCGACGAGGATTCCGGCGTCGTCGCGCCCCAGCACGTGCTGGCACGCGGCTTCATCGAGGCCGGCAAGGCCTACCCGTTCGAACTCACGGCCCCTGCCTTCCCGCGCTCCTACAGCGGAAAGCTGGTCAGCATCCGCTGGTCCGTGGGGGCTCAACTCAAGACCCGCCGCAACAAGAAGCTCCTCGGAAGGTGTAAGGTGACGGGCGTCGGGTGCTAGGGGCCTGCCGTGACTCCTGACACACGAAGCCTGACACCTGCAACCTGACCTACTACTCTCGAAAATCCTCACGGGACGCGAGGATTCGACCGTGTCACCAGGTTGGCCAATCACAGAGACACGGAGGCACAGAGACACAGAGCGGGAGTTGATTCCATGAGAGCTACCTACCTCTCCGGAGTTCTGGGGACACAATGGATCATCGCGTCCCCAGAACTCCTTCTCTGTGCCTCTGTGATATCTGTCCTGGTTTGCGGGCAAGCGCCCGCGCTGTGACTCTTCCATGCGAACTCTCGAGTTGACCGCCCTGCTCCTGTGGACGCTGGCCATCGGCTGTCTCGCGGCCGAGCCCGCGCCCCGAACCGGGTCCGCCGCCGCCGTCGCGCCCGTGACCGCTCCGGTCGCCGTCGTGCCGGGCTCCGTCTTCCGCCTCGCGAAGATCCCGTTCATGGGGGTGCGCGACCTCTACCGCGACTACCAGCCGTTCCTCGAGAACCTGGCCGGCCGGTTGGGCTCGTCCCGGGCCACGCTGGTGCTGGCCGCCGATTACGAGGGCGCCGTGAAGCACCTTCAGGCCGGCGAGGCCGACTGCGCCTGGCTGGGCACACTGGCCTACGCCCAGGCCCGGGTCCAGGGCATCCCGCTCGTGCCCCTGGTCTGCCCCGTCCGGCCGCAAGGAACCTCTTACCGAGGCCTGATCGTCGCGGCCAAGGAATCGGGCATCCGCAAGCTGAGCGACCTGAAGGGCAAACGGTTCTGCTTCGTAGATCCCGATTCGGCCAGCGGCTACCTCTTTCCCAAGCTGATGCTGGAAGCCGCGGGGATCAAGGTCCCGCGGGGGCTGAAGACGGCCCAG
>CAZSVK010000479.1:2720-4295 GCA_964610245.1 uncultured bacterium | reverse complement strand
GCGCAGCAACTGGCGATGGCGACCTGGATCCCCGCGCCGATCTGGGCGGTCCTCTGGGCCGGCATCTCCTGCGCCGCCATCCTGGCGGTTCTCAGGGTCACGCTATCGCGCCAGCGCTTCTGAGCGCCCGGCCCCGCTTCAGCGCTTGCGCATCGTCGTGCGCCGGGATTCGTCTCTGGGTCCGCAGGAGGCCTCGAAGGTCTTGCGGTCGTAGGCGAACTCGACGGCCACCTCGAAAGCGACCTCGCCCAGCTTCACCGTCTCGGCAAGCTGGTCGTCGAAGGTCTGCATTCCCATCTCCTTGTTGAGCTGGATGACGCTGAAGATCTGCTCGCCCTTGCCCTCGCGGATGAGGTTCTGCACGGCCGGCGTCTTGAGCAGGACCTCGTGGACGGCGACGCGACCCGGCCGGTCGCAGCGCGGCAGCAGGCGCTGGGCGATGATCGCCTGGACCGAGTTGGCGACCTGGGAGCGGACCTGACTCTGCTGGTGCGGCGGGAAGACGTCGATGATGCGGTCGATGGTCTGGGCCGCGTTGGAGGTATGCAGAGTCGCGAGCACCAGATGACCGGTTTCGCTTGCGGTGATGGCCAGCGAGATCGTTTCCAGGTCTCGCATCTCGCCCACGAGGATGATGTCCGGGTCTTCGCGCAGGGCGCTCCTGAGGGCGCTGGCGAAGGAGCGAGCATGCTGGCTCACCTCGCGCTGGCTCACCAGGCACTTGCGGTGCTCGTGCACGAACTCGATCGGATCCTCGACGGTGATGATGTGCTCGTGCCGCTCGGTGTTCATGAAATCGACCATCGCGGCGAGCGTGGTCGACTTGCCGCTACCGGTGGGGCCGGTCACCAGGATCAGTCCCTGCTTCATCCGGCAGAGTTCCTTGAACACGCCGGGAAGGTGGAGGTCGTCGAGAGTCGCGATGCGCACCGGGATCAGCCGGAAGACGCCGTTCAACCCGAGCCGCTGCCGGAACAGGTTGACTCGGAAGCGCGCCACACCGGAAATCTCGTAGCTGAAATCGAGCGCCCAGTCTTCTTCCAGGTACTTGCGATGCTGGTCGGTGAGGAAGCTGGTGAGCAGGTCCTCGGCCAGCTTGGCCGTCAGCACCGGTTCGCCCGGGATCGGGCGCAGGTCGCCGTGGATGCGTACGGAGGGCGCCGCCCCGACGTTCATGTGAAGGTCCGAGCCGCCCGCGTCGTAGAGGTGGCGGAGCAGGCGGTTGAGGCCGCTCGGCGTGAGCTCGTCATCGACGGTGATGGTGCCGGTGTGCTGCCCGTCGGCGCTGGTGGGGGTCTGACTGTCGGCCTTCCGGCGGCTCGGATCGAAGCTCATCACCGCCTTGCGCACCTCGGGCGGCGGGCTGTCCACGATCGTCTGGAGCGCGGCGTCGTCGAGCTGGGCCGTGAAGAGGAAAATCTTCTGGCGCAGCTCGGGAGGCGCGTCGAGCACCATCGCCACCATCTCGCGCAGACCGGTGCCGGGGATGCCGTCGAGGATCTTCCGGCTCCAGTAGGCGAAGTTGTCGTTCTCCTCGACCAGGCGCGGCAGCAACCGTCGCACGGCGCTCGGGCC
>CAZSVK010000479.1:0-2706 GCA_964610245.1 uncultured bacterium | reverse complement strand
GGAGTTGGTCCGCCAGTTGCGTGCCATGAGCCTGGATGTCGGCGGCCCGCCGGCGGATCTGCCACTCCGCGTCGTCCAGCCGTTCGACCGTGGCCGCGGTGATCGCCTCGGCCGGGACGTCGGCCGCCGCCTCGATGGCGTACATCCGGGTGATGCGGTCCTGGCTGGCCATGCAGAAGCCGAGCTGCACGGCGGCGGGATTGCCGATGGCGGCCAGCGTCTTGATGCACCAGTACTTCACGTCGTCGCTGTCGCTGTTGATGCCGGCCGAGAGCTGCTGCAACGGGTAGTCGCCCATCTGAGCGAGCTGCTCGCTCGAGTATTCCCGGATTCCCCACGAGGGGTCCCGAAAGCAGTTGACCAGCATCGTGACCGCCTCGGGTTCGCGCAGTTCGCCCAGGGCGGTGACGCCGTAGTACTTGAGATCCTCCCGGCCGCTCAGGAGCAGGCTGGAATAGGTGTCCATCCGCCCCTTGCCGGTGACCTGCGCCAGCACCTTGATGGACCAGTACTTCACATCGTGGCTGCCGTCGCGGAACGCGGTCTTGAGGAAGCCCTGGATCCGTTCGCCGCGCTTCAGGAGCCGTTCTGCGGCCTGCTTGCGAAGGATCCAGGTCGCGTCGTTGAGACAGGCGATCAGGAGAGGGACCGCCAGCTCGTCGGGCAGCTCGTCCATCGCCGCGATGGCCGAGTACCTCAGGCGGTTGTCAGGATTGGCGAGCAACGCCTTCACCGGCTCGATGGCGCCGGCGCCCATCAGCTTCGAGAGGATCTTGAGCGCCCAGTAGGTGACGTTCTCGTTCTTGAGAAGCAGCGCCTGCTGCAGCTTCTCGAGCACCGGCATGGTCTTGGCGTGTAGCTCGAGCACGCGCGCCGCTTCGTTGCGCACCTTCCAGGCGTCGTCGTCGAGCCGTTCGACCAGAGGCGCCACCACCGCCGGGTCGCGCGCGTCGGCCAGCGCAGCCACGGCGAACAGCCGCTTGGTCTTGTCAGACGAGTGGGACAGCTCGATCAAGGTCTGGGTCGCCGGCGCCCCCAGCTTGCCGAGCGTGCGGATGCTCCAGTAGACCTCGTCCTCGTTGGTGCTGTCGGAGGCCCGGATCACTGCTGCCCGCGCGGTCTCGCCGAATCCGGCAAGCGCCTCGTGGGCAGCCTTGCGAACCGGCCAGCTCTTGTGCCGGAAGGCGCGGACCAGCAGGGCAAAGACCTCGTCGCCGGGATGGGCGATCAGAGCCCGGAAGGCCTCCCGGATCCTGTCCACGTTGCTCAGCAGGAGGGCCTTGTGGGCACGCCGGATGGCCTCGTCGCCGCGACTATCGGGAAGCGTCATGGGAGACAGGATAGCTCTCCCTCGCGCCGGAGAGGGAGGTCCGAAGCGCCTGGTGCGGCGGCCGGGACGGGAGCAGGTGGCGGTGGAGGGCTCTCGGGTTTGGCGAAGGCCAGTCCGGGTCTCACTTGCCCTTCAATTCCTTCAGGAAGGCCGAGAGCGCAACCATGTACTGGGAGTCGAGCGGCAGCCCCTTGCCTTTCATCTGGTTCTCCAGACACCACTGGATGGCTTGCTCGACCGTCACGACCTTCTTCAGATCTTCCCGGAACTTCGGATAGTCGGCCCACTTGCCGGCGAGCGCCTCGCCCGCGTGGCACGAGGCGCAGCTCTTGCTCTCGGACGAGAGTTTGGGGCTCACCAGGCTGAAGACCTTCTTGCCCGTGGCGACGTACTTGGCAAGCTCCCCACCAGGCTGCTTGGCCTCCGCGGAGGTCGATTCGGCGGCGCTCGCGGCCGAGGTGGTGCCCTCCGCGCTCGCGCTGACGATGCCCGACGGCCCCTCGATGGCGGGCGAGTCGTCGACCGGCGCGCCGGAACTTCCCGAACCGCCGCTGAAATCGGTGGAGCCCCCGGCCGACCCGCCGCCCGTGGGGTCACCCGACGAGCCGGAGCCGCCGTCCGTCGAGCCGCCAGAGCCGCCGCCGCCCTCGACCGCGCCGCCGCCCTCGGGCGGGGTGCCACCGGCCTCGCCGCCGCCAGAGCCGCCCTCCTCGCCTCCCGCGGCGGTGGTCTGCTTGCCGGGCTCGCCGGAGCCTTCCTCGCCGGTGGCGCCCTCCTCGCCTTCGGGTTTCTTCTCTTCCTCGGGCTTCTTCTCTTCGGGGAACTTGTGGCCGTCGCGCGCATACTTGGCGCCGGTCCCGTTCAGGTCGTTGGAGCCTCCCTCCGCGGACGTATGGCACTTGTGACACAGCGGCCCGTAGCCCGGGTTGGCGGCTGCCGGGCCGGGACACACGAGTACGACCAGCACGGACACCAGCAGTAGTTGCCGCATTGTCATGACGCACCTCGTAGGCAGAGGGGCACGAGGGTCGCGGGGCCGCCGGACGCCCCCGGCTCGGCCCGGGCGCTCTCTACCCAAGTTTAGCTCGGAAGACGGGGATGTGCAAAGTCGGGCGGCCCGTGGAGGCGGGCGCCCGACTGATGAGACGCCGAAATCGCCCGCATGTTCCGGCCCGCCGCCAGCACGTTGCAGGTAAGATGGATGCTGCATGCGACGCTCGAGACTTCTGGCCCTGGCCCTGGCGCTGGCGATCGGCGCTTCGCGGCCCGCCACCGCCTGGGGCCCGTACACCCACGTGGCCATCGGCCGCGAAGCGCTGGAGGCGGTCGAGGCCAGCCCGCGGGCGCCCTTGCGATTCCTGCTGACCGAGCCGTGT
>CAZSVK010000478.1:0-4301 GCA_964610245.1 uncultured bacterium | reverse complement strand
TCGGGAGCGCTGCTCCCGAACCCTCGCCAAGGGCGAAGTTCGCCCCTGGACCCCCCGATGACTGGAGAGAGTCTTGCCTTCGCTCGCAGCACAGAGTCCTTGAAAGCGCCGATCGAAGTTCGACTGCTCTTCTCTAGTGCCGAGTCCAGGGCGGGGCTCCCCCCAATGGCATTAAGTCGTCATGCAAACCGAGCGAAACTCGGCTCCTGTTGCCCGAATGGCCCCTTAGCCATCGAACTCGAGAGAACGCGGACAGTCAAATGGGATTCCAAAGGGTCTGGACCCTTTGGCGGGAGTTTGAGGGCAGAGCCCTCAACAGGTGCTCAAGTACCCCTTTTCATCACGATTTAATGCCATCGGGCTCCCCCCCCTGGCGAGGCCTGGAGCGGAGCTCCAGCAGGGGCCCGGGGACAGCGTCCCCGGGGTAGACCACCGGGACCCGTTTCATTAAACGCCCTCCGGAGACAACCCCATGATCCTCACAGGCAAGACGCTCACTCTCGACGGACCCTCGGGACCGCTCACGCTCGGCCGTGATCCCGAAGGCGTGATCCGGGTCGAGGCCGCGCGGTTCGGCGACCTGGCGTTCGGCCTGGGCTGGGCCCACGCCCACGACCGTCTGTCCCAGATGGTCCTGTTCCGCCTCATCGGGCGCGGCGAGACCGCAGAACATCTCAGCGGCACGGAGGAACTGGCCCAGGTCGACATCCTGATGCGGCGGATGGGCATGCGCCGCGACGCCCGCGAGCAGGTCGCGAGTCTTTCGGACTCCACCAGGGCGTGGCTCGACACCTACTGCGACGGCGTGAACCACCACCTCCGGACGCGACGGCGCCCGCTCGAGCTGCTGCTGGTCGGCCACCGGCCCGATCCCTGGACTGTCGAGGACGTGCTGCTGACGATGAAGCTGGTCTCGTTCACGGGCCTGGCGCAATCCCAGGGGCTGCTCGAGAAGTTCATCGTGCAGTCGCTGCTGTCGGGCGTGCCGCTGGCCGGAATGCGCGAGCTGTTCCGGCCGCACCTGGACGGCCTCGACCCGGCCTGGCTCGAGGGGCTGACCCTCGCCGAGCCGTTGATCCCGCCGGCGATCCCCTGGCTGAACCTGCTGCCCACGCTGAAGGCCTCCAACAACTGGGCCCTCTCGGGCAGCCGCACCGCCAGCGGGCTGCCGATCTTCTGCAACGACCCTCATCTGGTCTGCGACCAGCTTCCCCCGGTCTTTCACGAGGTGCTGCTCACCAGCGGGGGCACTCACGCCATGGGCGTCACCATCCCGGGCGTCCCCGGTATGCTCACTGGCCGCAATCCCTGCGTGGCCTGGGGCGTGACCTACGGCTTCATGGACCAGATCGACTTCTTCATCGAGGATTGCCGCGACGGCAAGTTCCGCCGGGGCGGCGAGTGGGTCCCCTTCGACACGAGGGAAGAGGTTGTCAGGTTGAGGGGCGGCGGCGAGCGCCGGATCCGGATCCACGAGAACCTCCACGGGGTGCTCGAGGGCGACCCGTTCAAACCGGGCCGCTACCTGTGCCGGGCCTGGAGCGCTCACCGGGGAGTCATCGCCCGGACGGCGGAGCATCTGGTCGCCCTGCTCAGGGCGTCGGGCGTCCGCGAAGCGATGGAGGCCACCCGCGGCATCACCATCTCATTCAACTGGATCATGGCCGACCGGGAAGGCAACATCGGCTACCAGCAGTCGGGGACGGCGCCGCGTCGCGCGCCGGGCGTGAGCGGCCTGCACCCCGTTCCCGGCTGGGATCCGGCCTACGACTGGCAGGGCTGGGTCGACCCCGGTGAGCTGCACAGCTCGTTCAATCCGGAGTGCGGTTTCCTGGCGACCGCCAACGACCACATCAACCCGCCCGGGGGGCCGGCCGTCGTGAACGTCGCGATGGGCCACTACCGCCTCGATCGCATCCGCTCGCGGCTGGCCGCCTCGAACGCCGCGACCGTGCACGACATGCAGCGGCTCCAGACCGACCTGCACTCGCCGCAGGCTTCGGAGTTCCTGGCCGTGCTGCGCCCCTTCCTGCCCGATTCGCCCGAGGGCCGGGCGCTGGCCGGCTGGAACTGCGACTATGCGCCCGGGGCCACCGAGCCGTCCCGGTTCGAGTTCCTCTACCGGGAGCTGCTCAAGGTCGTGTTCGGGGAGGCGGCCTTCGGACCGGCGGTCATCGATTTCGCCGCCGACGAGACCCTCGTCCTGATGGATTACTACATGCAGTTCGACCGGGCGCTGATGGACCCGGCCTCGAGCTGGTTCGCCGGCCGCGACCGCGATCAGCTGATCCGCCAGGCGGTGGAGCGAGCGTTTGCCCGGCCGGTGCTGCCGTGGGGTCAGACCAGCCAGGTCATGATGCGCAACTTCTTCTTCCAGGGGGCGTTGCCCGCTTTCCTGGGGTTCGACCACGGCCCGGTCGTCATCGGAGGGTGCCGGGCGACGGTGTGGCAGGGCGCGATCTTCCGCAACCTGGGCTACCCGATGACCTGCAACCCCACCTACCGCTTCATCACCGATCTCTCCCGCGTCGAGGCCCACACCGCGCTCGCCGGCGGCCCCTCGGGGAATCGGTTCTCGCGCTGGTACAAGACCGACGTCGAGCGCTGGCAGCGGGGGACCTACAAGATCCTGCGGCCGGGGACACTTACCTGACCCCGAACCTGCGTTTGACAGCTCCACAACAGGACGCATCTCGGTTTGGGGGCAGGTGACTGTCCCCGACTCTGGCCACGCAGCCACGCCACTTCCCAGGTTTGTAGGACGCTCCCGTGTCCCCCCAAACCTCTCCCCTCGACCTGGGTGGGCGTGCTATCCTGCCCGAGCCCACCTGGCGGGTGGGCCTCAGACCATGGCAGGACCATCCCGGATAGTCGCGAGGTTCGCGGAATACTGCGGCCTCGGAGCGACCGAAAAAAGCTGGCTCGAGCAGAAGCTCCTCGAAGCCGCCGGCCTGCCCCGCTCGGCGGCCGGGCGGCTGGCGGCAGGCCTGCCCGGCGGGGACCACCCCGAATTCCCGTCGCCTCAGGAGCTTGATGCCTTCGACCAGGTGCTGCGAAACCTGCTCGCCGGCAAGCCCGGCGGCACTCGCAGCGAACGGGCCATCCTGCGCGCCAAGCTGGCGCGCGGCTGCCTGCGCGGGGTCGAGCAGGACGAGCTGTATCTGACCGACGAGACCATCCTGGCCGCGGTCGACACGCTCTACGCCGAGGGCGCTTTCGAGCCCGACGACGCGCACCATCTGGCCACTTTCCTGGGCCTGTTCCGGGGCGGTTCGGCCTCTCCCCACGCCGAGCGGCTGGCCACGGTCTGCGAAGAGCTGCTCTGGCTCGACGGCCTCTCCGAGGTCCAGCGGGCCGACCTCGTGCTGGCCATCATCTCTTGCCACGATCTGCCCCTGTCGGTGCGTTCGCAGGCGCTCCAGGTGGCGGTGTCGACCGACTATCTCCCCGCCGAGATCGGCCGTGAGATCCTCGAGCGCGCGGTGCGTGGCTCGAACCTCTACCGGCCCTACTGGTGGGAGGAAGAGGGCGATTTCCTGGACGCTCGCGCCGGCTGGGCCCCACCCGAGACAGAGGAGCAGCGGCAGTCGCTCGTGGAGGGGCTCGAGGATCTCGCTCAGCGTCTCACGGCCGACAACCGCCAGCGGGCGCGGGCCGAGCTGGAAGATCTCGATGAAGCGCTCGATTGGGTCGAGAGCGAGGAGGGCGTCGAGCTGCTCGAAGGGCTCGCCTTCCAGGCGGCCGAGCGGCTGCCGAAACTGATGGCCAGCCATGCCGGGGAAGAGGGGGACGAGGGCTTCCATCCCGAGTTGCCGCCCCTCAACCACCCGGCCCTGGAGGTCCTCGAATCGGACGTCCACGCCGCCGCGGAGATCCGGGGCAGTCCGCGCAAGTGCGCCGAGCTTCTCGTGACGGCCCTCGACCTGATCGTCGACGACCTCGAGGAGTCCGATACCGACCCCGCCGTTTTCGCCGCCGGCATCCTCTCGGGCGACAGCAAGATCGAGGCGGCGCTGCTCGACAGTTGCGCCCACGTCCTCGATTGCACCCTGCCCGACACGGTCGACCGCATCTACGTCCCGCTCAGCCAGATCTCGGAGCTGAGCGACGACGACCTGGCCCGCATCCGCGAGCTGGTCCTGGCGGTGCGCGACCATCTGCTCAAGCGCGACGAAACGGGCCTGCCTCCCGAGCTGGTCGAGTTCCTGGCGCCGTTCGAGGGGCGGACCTCGGCCCGTCTGAACCGGTTCGCGCACGAAGACCTCACCTTCCTCGCCTCCAGGCTGCTCGAGCAGGACGGA
>CAZSVK010000477.1:0-4303 GCA_964610245.1 uncultured bacterium | reverse complement strand
CCTGGCCGTCTGGAGCCTGGCGCTGCTGGCCCTGACAGGATGGCGGCGCCGGTTCCGGCGCCGGAGCGCGACCTGAGCCACATCAGGAGCGGACTC
Organism: uncultured bacterium; assembly: GCA_964610245.1. Taxonomy (GTDB): domain Bacteria; phylum Muiribacteriota; class UBA6191; order JACPRK01; family JACPRK01; genus CAZSVK01. Next base: position 4,207 of record CAZSVK010000477.1, on the reverse strand, counting down.
CGCTCACCCCTTCCGGTCGGCTCCAGGTCTCTCTGACTTGCCGGTTCTGTTCGGTGTCCGACGAGAAACCCGAGCTGCTTCACTCCCGCACGCGAGCCAGAACTCGACTCATGACAGCATCCGACAGGACCATCCCGGATTGTCTCAGCCTCTCCAGCACGGTTCGAGCCCCAGGGATGGCTCCTCAGCGTTGACTACGGGGCGCTCAGCGACGACTCATCTCCCGCTCGAGATCCTCGAGATCGGCGACGAAGGCGTCGACCTGCTCGCGGGCCAAGGCCAGACTGAAGTCTCTGCGATTGAGGCCGGCTCACCAGCTCCATGTGTCCACTGGCGACGCACTCCCGCCTTCCCACAGCTCAGCCCGGCGGAACTCGGGCCTCGCCCAGCGCGCGGTCGAGCAGATCTTCGACCTGGAGTTCGAAGGCCCAGCGTCGCAGGTGAGCTCGGTCGAGCCTCTCGCCCTGCACCTCGATCACACCGAGAATGTCGCGCCATTGGCGTTCGGAGACTTCACCACCGTCCCGATACCATCGAAGCTTGGCGAGGATGATGTCCTCCGGGCTCGAAAAGTAGACCGTCGCCTGGCCAATGAGTTCGGCTCTGCGGCGAGTCAACTCCGAGCGGCGAAACGGGTCGGCCCCGGACGGGAAGAAGTCGATCTTGAAGTTGCTCGACAGGTGAATCACGTTGAAGGAAGTCCCCCGCTGCAGCGCGTCTTCCATCATCCGAACGTCCGAGTAGAACCCTGCTCCGAGCTGACCCGCGAGGCCTTGGGCCTGCGACACGGACATGTCCACCACCACATCGGCGTCGTTGGTCGAACGGGGCACGCCGTGGGCACTGCTGGCGAAGCTGCCGCCCACGACGTAGCGCACGCCGAGACCGTCGAGCAGCTCGAGCACCCGGAGCAGGGCAGAAATGGCGAGAGCGCCGCTCATGGACTTGCCCGACGTCGAGCTGTGACCGCCAGAGCCCCGAGTTCCGGACCGAGCATCAATACCGCCAAGTCGTTCTGCCTCTGCTCCTCGGAGAATTCGGGATGCCTACGTCGAAGGCCCGCCAGGGCCAACTCTCGAACGGTTTCCCACAGGCCTGCAAGGATCTCGACCTTCTGCGCCGTGCTCATCTGGCGATAGAGGCCGATCTGAAGGGCGTGGATGTCGGGGTGGGTGTCGTCCATTGCTTTCGATGAAGCATACCGCTGACTGACCGTCGCCTCCACCCCCGACCCAGGCACGAGGGGCAAGACGCCCCGCCTCAGTCGTCGCCCCGACGGCACCGTGGTTCTTCACCTGCGGCGCTCCTGGCAGAACGGCTCGTCCTCATGCGACAGAGAGCTGCCCGAGGTCGCCTGCCTGCCGAATCCGACTTCCGCTCGCCGCGAGCCGGTTTACGTGTTGCTGCAGCAGCGCGCCGTGGTCCCCGTGGCCCCGGTGGCCACGGGCGGTACCTACGGTGGCGGGGGTGGGGGCGGTTGCGGCTGCGAGCTGGCAGGCCCGGTCCCGCCGACGCCCTGGGGCGACCTGGCCGTCTGGAGCCTGGCGCTGCTGGCCCTGACAGGATGGCGGCGCCGGTTCAGGCGCCGGAGCGCGGCCTGAGCCACATCGGCGGGGCAGATGACTCTTGGCAGGCGATTCTCTTCAGCCTGAGGAGGTTCCGGGCAGCCGTGACCTGGCCGGAGGGAAGTACAGGTCTCGGCACCGTTGATGCTGAGAAGGCTCGCGTGATCCATCCATTACACCCAGAGCGGCCTCGAGTTCCGGAGCATGGTGTCCTCGAGAGGATGTTTCAAAGGCCCATGTCTGTCCTTGACAGAAGGATACCTTGATCTGTACGCTCTGGGTGCAAATGGTCTTGAGTTCCATACTCCTGGAGAAGCTCAACACGGCTGTCGCACCTCAGACGCCGCCGCAAGCCACCCGACGCGAGGCGCGGCTGCCAGCCGTTCCCGGCAAGGCGCACGCAGTCATCGGAATGCGACGGACGGGCAAGACCACGTTCTTGCGCCAGCTGGTGAGCGAACGGCGGAAACAGGTGCCACCAGAACGAGCACTGTTCCTGAGCTTCGACGACGACCGGCTAGCCGACCTGGGGCTGGAGCAACTCGACCAGCTGCTCGAGGAGTACTACCGTCGTTATCCTGAGTTGAGAGGTCAGGAGACAGTCTACTGGTTTCTGGACGAGATCCAATTCGTGGCTGGTTGGGAGCGGTTTGTTCGCCGGGTGATGGATTCGGAGCGCGTGGAGTTCGTGCTCTGCGGTTCATCGGCTCGAATGCTCAGCCGCGAGGTGCATACTTCCATGCGAGGTCGAAGCATGGAAACCGTAATCCGGCCGTTCGGCTTCAGGGAGTTCCTGCGCCATCGTGGCCAGGAGCCCGAGCATCCGGCCTCGCGCTGGACGGGCGCGCAAAGGTCCTTGGTCGAGAAGTGCTTCCGGGAGTACCTGTCCGGTGGCGGCTTCCCGGAGGCTCAGGGGCTCACCGCAGCTCTTCGCGCGGAGCTGCTCCAGGGATATGTGGACGCCGTGCTCTTCAGAGATGTGGTGGAACGTCACGGCGTCTCTCAAGTCGCAGCGCTGCGGTGGCTCATCCGTCAATGTCTTCGCAACCCGGCCGGGGCCTTCAGCGCGCACCGGCTCTATCAGGATCTGAGGTCCCAAGGGCATGGAATCGCAAAGGACGCCGTGCATGCGATGCTCGGTCACCTGCTGGATTCGTTCCTCATCAGCGCGGTACCCCTGGCCTCAGACTCGGAACGGCGGCGCAACTCGAATCCGCGCAAGGTCTATCCCGCGGACCCGGGACTCATCTCCGCTTTCGACACCAGCGATCGCTCGAATGTCGGCCATGCCCTCGAGACGGTGGTGGCAAACGAACTCGACCGCCGCAAGGCCGTGTCAGGGTACGTGAAGACGCAAAGCGGTTTCGAAGTAGACTTCCTTGCCCGCTACCCCGGCGGTTCCGAGGAACTGGTGCAAGTTTGCGCGGAGTTCTCGTCAGAGGAGATTGTGCGTCGGGAACTTCGCGCCCTCGCGGAGGCTGGGGGCGATTACCCGCGGGCTGGTCGTCGACTGCTCTCGCTCGGGCGGGACTTTCCCTCTTCCCTGGCGTCCTCGGGCGCCGTGGTGCAACCCGCCTACGAGTGGCTGCTCGAGGCCCCGGGCACGACTTGAACTCCGTGCTCCAGTCCAAGCTGCGGAGGTCGCGCGAGGCCGAGCCGAGCCTCTAGCCCGCATCCAGCTCCGCCGCCTGTACCTGTTCGACGACGGTCCGCCGAGCGTGCGCCCGATGGCCGGTATGGAGTCGTGGTACCCCTCCGGGGAAGAGGGCGAGCCGTAAGGAATTTCCTTACGGCAGACGGTCTGCACATTGTCGATAATGATCATGCCGTCTCTCCGGGTCTCTTTCCGTTTGCGGACGCGTCCGGCCCGGGTGATTGCAGTGGGGCTCTGGTTCCACTCCCGATTTCAGGCACGAGACGACCGGACTTCTCCAAGGAGAGCATCATGGCCAACGGAACAGCGGGACATCCGACCTCACGCATCGTGGGCGCACGCGCCGCCGCAATCGGCGGAACCGGGCCCGGCGGGCTGGCGTCGCAGTCCCCCGTGCGCGTTCCGGGCCCAGGCCGGACCGTCCGGAGGCCACGGCCAGGCCCTCTCTGGCTCGTCCTGTTCGTGCTGTTGGCGCTCGCGCCCGCGGTGGCACAGGCGCAGCCAAGTCTCTCGGTCGACCCGCTGGCGGGAGTTCCCGCCAATGTCTACAAGGGCACCACGTTCACCGCCGCGGTGACCGTCAAGAATGCAGGAATGACGCCGGCCAACGTCACGTCGACCACGCTCACCTTCACCGGCACCGGGATGATCGTGACGCCGAAGTCGATCCCGAGCCAGGTGCCCGCTTACAGCGATGTCTTCTTCACCTCGGGCGAAGCGTCCTTCACGTACTCCGTCACCGTCACGGCCGATCCGGGGCTCTACACGGCCACGTTCACGCTCGACGGGTCGGACGCCGACACCAGTGACCCGATCAACCTGACGCGGACGCTCACTCCGGCAGTGACCGTGAAGGCGCGGCCGGCGGCGCTCTCGATCGGCTTCTACACGGTGCCGGCCCTCATCAATGCCGGCACGACCTTCACTTTCTCCGTCCCCATCGGTAACAGCGGCGAGACCGCCGCTGTCATCACGTCGACGGCGCTGA
>CAZSVK010000476.1:0-4306 GCA_964610245.1 uncultured bacterium | reverse complement strand
TTCCTCACGGAACCGGGCCACCTGGGACGCCCGCTCGCCGCGGAGGAGATCGACGGCTGGATGCGGGCCCGGCTGCCCGGCCTCCTGGCCCGCGAGGGGGCCGCGCTGCTGCTGCCGGGCCACGAGCCCGAGGTGGAGCGGCTGCGAACCGCGGTCACGCGCAGCGCCCGGGTGCTTTCTTCGCGTCTGGCCGAGCACGGCTGGCGCCCGTCCGCCGCCGAGGCCCGACGCACCGGCGCCTTCTCGGGAGGCGGCCTCGAGGGCACCCTCGACCTGCTCCTGCAAGACGAGGGCGGCGAGCTGGCGGTGCTCGACCTGAAGTGGGGCGGCCGGCGTTATCGCTCCCGGGTACTCGCAACCGGCGAGGCGCTCCAGCTCCTGGTCTATGCGCACCTGTCGCGCCAGACGGGGCTCGACGCCTCCGCCTGGCCGCGGACCGCCTTCTTCATCCTGGAGGAGGCGGCGCTGCTCCCGGCGAGGGCGCTGGCTCCGGTCCCGGCCGAGCCTGCCCGGCGGGGGCCGGCCCCGCGCGAGCAGGCCTGGTCGCTCCTGGAGCGCATCTGGGCCTGGCGGCGCGAGTTGCTCCAGGCCGGACGGGTCGAGGTCACGGTCCCCGGAACCGAGCCGGACGATTCCTCGCTTCCCGCCTTCGAGGGCTTCGAGCCGCGCGAGTACCGCTTCGGCAAGTACGCCACGCTCGTGGGCTGGCCAGGGGGCGAGCGATGACGCGCCTGCCGGTCTGGATCGTCAGCGCCAGCGCGGGCACGGGCAAGACGCACCGCATCGTCCAGGAGTTGCTCGCCGCTCTCCTCCAGGACGAGGCCTGCCCGCCCTCCGGCATCATCCTGACCACCTTCACCGAGAAGGCCGCGGCCGAAGTGGCCCAGCGGGCCCGGGAGGAGCTGGTCGCCGGTGGCCGGCCGGAGCTGGCCATGCGCCTGGACGAGGCGCTGCTCGGCACCGTCCACTCGGTCTGCGGCAAGCTCCTGCGGCGGTTCGCCTTCGAGGCCGGCCTGCCCCCCGAGCACCAGGTGCTCGACGAGCCCGGTTCCCGGGCGGCCTTCGCCGAGGCGGTCACCGGCTGCCTCGACCCGCGAACGGTCGAGCGGATGTGGCAGGCCGAACAGTTGCTCAGTCTGAGGGCTCCACGCTCCCGCGCCGAGTCGCCCTGGCGAGAACAGGTGCTGGCCGTGGTCGAGGCCGCCCGCACCAACGGGCTCGGCGCCGACGACCTGCGCGCCTCGGCCGAGGAGTCGGTGCGCACTTTCCTCGAGCTGCTGCCCGACGCCGCGGGCGACCCCGACGCGCTCGACTCGGCGCTCGCCCGCGCCGTGCGCGAGGCCCTGGCGGCGCTCGCCCTCACCGGCGACACGACCAAGCTCACCGCCGGACTGACAGAACAGCTCGAACGGCTGCAGTCCGTGGTCGACTCGGGCCACCGGCTGCCGTGGGTCGACTGGCTGCGCCTGGCAAAGGCGCAGACCGGCGCCCGCAGCCGCCACGTCGCGGAGGCGCTCGCCGCGGCGGCGGCTCCGCACCTGACGCACCCGCTCCTCCGCGCCGACGTCACCGCCTATATCCGCGACGTCTTCGAGCTGGCGGCCCGGAGCCTGGAGTTCTACCAGCGCTGGAAACGCGAACGTTCACTGATGGACTTCGACGACCTCGAGGCCGAGGCGCTCCGCCTGCTCGACCTGCCGGAGGTGGCCGGCCGCCTGCGGGACGAGCTACGCCTCGTCCTCGTCGACGAATTCCAGGACACGAGCCCCATCCAGCTCGCGATCTTCCTGCGCCTCTCCGCGCTCTCGCCCCGTTCGATCTGGGTCGGCGACCCCAAGCAGACGATCTTCGGATTCCGCGGCACCGACCCCGCCCTGATGGAGGCCGTGGTCCGCGAGCTGCCCGAGCCGGCGCCGCAAGACGTGCTGGGCGAGAGCTTCCGCTCGCGGCCGGCCCTGGTCGACCTGACCTCGACGCTCTTCGCCCGGGCCTTCGAACCGGCCATTTCCGAGGACCGCGTGCGGGTGCGCGCCCGCCGCGCCGAACCGCCGGGCCTCCCGCCCGCCCTGTGGCGCTGGCGCCTCTCCGCCGGCAGGCAAGAGGAGGCAGCCTCGGCCGTCGCCCGAGGCATCCGGACGATCCTGGGCCTGGAGGGCGAGCCCCCGGCGCTCGTGTCGGAGGGACGTTCCTCGAACGTGCGGCCGGTCCGGGCGGGCGACCTCGCCGTTCTCTGCCGCACTCGCGCGCACTGCGACGAGCTGGCCGAGGCGCTGGAGCGGGCCGGCGTGAGAGCTGCCCGGGCCCGCACGGGGCTGCTCTCGACTCCGGAGGCGGTGCTGGCGCTCGCCTGTTTGAGGCGGGCCCTCGACCGGCGCGACAGCCTCGCGACCGCGGAACTGGCCGTGCTCACCTCCGGCCGGCCTGGGCCGGACGACTGGCTGCTGGAACGTCTGCATTACCTCGAGACGGGTCAGCCCCAGGAAGACTGGCGCCGCGACGACCCGGCAGTGGCCGCGCTCGATCGCCTGCACCACGAACTGCCGGCCCTCTCGCCTTCCGAGGCGCTCGACCGAGCCCTGGACGCCGGCGAAGTCCACCGCCGAGCCCTCGCCTGGGGCCGGGCCTCGGTGCGCCTGGGAAACCTGGAGGCGCTGCGCGGTCTGTGCGCGAGCTACGAGGCGAGCTGCGCCCAGCTACGCGCGGGGGCTTCCGTCGCCGGCTTCCTCCACTGGCTCTCGCTCCTTCCCGACGAGGAGGCGGACGAACAGGCCGAAGGAACGGGGCCCGATTCGGTCCAGGTCCTGACCGTCCACGCCTCCAAGGGCCTCGAGTGGCCGGTGGTCATCCTGGGCGATCTCCAGTGGTCGCGGGATGCGGAGGTCTTCGGCCTGACGGTGGTCGACCCTCGGCCCAGGCTCGAGCTGGAACGTCCTCTCGCCTCGCGCTGGCTCAGGCTCTGGCCGTGGCCCTGGGGCCAGCACTCCGCCGGCACCGGCCTCGAGACCGTGCTCGAGACCCATCCCGCCAGCCGCCAGGCGCGAGCCGCTCACGACGGCGAGGCGCTGCGCCTGCTCTACGTCGCCATGACGCGCGCCCGGGACCTCCTCGTTCTCCCCGCCCGCACCGGCAAGACCGGCCGCCCGCAGCAGGGTTGGCTCGATCGGCTCGCCCCCCCCGGCGACGAGGAGCCGGTGCTCCCCTTCCCCCCTCACGACGGTGACGTCGAACTGCTCGCGGGCAATCTGCGCCTCGTCGGCCGCGTCGCCACGCTGGCCCCCGCCGAGCCCGCTCCCCCACCGGCCGAGGCGGTCGAGTGGTTCCCGGCCGCGCGCCGGGTTCAGCCCGAGCCGCCCTCGGCCCGAGCCGCCTCGAAGCTGCGGGTGCCGCCCGGGTTCGGCCTGCAGGCGCGGACGCCGCTGGCCGTGGGCGGGCCGATCGCCGTCACCGGCGCGCTCGATGCCGAGACGATGGGCAACGCCGTCCACGCCTTCCTGGCCGCGGACGACGCCGCGGTCGGCAGCGACGCCCGAGAGCGGGCGGCCGCGGCCTTGCTGCTGCGTCACGGAGCGCCCGGGGCCCTGGCCCCCGTCTCGCTCGTCCGCTGCTCGGACGACCTTCGCGCCCTCTTGACGCGGCTGCACGGCCCGCCGCTGCGCGAGCTGCGCGAATGGCCGGTCTCGCTGCGGCTCGCCGACATCGCCGTGAGCGGCTGGCTCGACCTGGCCTGGGAGCTGGCCGCCGGCTGGGTCGTCGTCGACTACAAGACGCGGGGCACGGGCGGCGACGACTTCCTGGCCAGGGCGGCCGACCACGGCGCCCAGCTAGGTGCCTACGCCCTCGCGTTGACGCGCGTCACGAGCAAGCCGGTGGTCGCGTCATATGTGCATCTGGTGCTGGCCGGCCTGCTGGTGCCGGTCGAGCTGCCGGCCGGCGCCGCGCTCGACGAGCTGCTGCGGAGAAGCGTGACGCAGGACTGATTCACCTCCTGGAGCTCCGCTCCAGACCTCGCCGTGGGGCTGCTCCGCCAAGCGGGCAGCCCCGGAAGTCGAAGCTGGGGTTGCCACCCCAGACCCCTTCGCCCCTGGATCCCCCGATGACTGGAGTGAGTCTTGCTCTCGCTCACAGCTCGGAGTCCTCGGGAGTGCCGAGCAAGCCTCGTCTACTCTTCTCATTGCCGGCTCCAGGGCCAGGCTCGGGTCCTGGTGGGGGTTCGGGGGCGAAGCCCCTGAAGACAGCCGCTTTGTCTCTGTGTCTCTGTGCCTCTGTGTCTCTGTGCCTCTGTGATAAGGGTTCCCCCTGGCCTTTG
>CAZSVK010000475.1:0-4342 GCA_964610245.1 uncultured bacterium | reverse complement strand
ACCGGGACGGTACAGGATCTGGCCCCGCAATCGGCGGCCAGGCTCGAGCCGGTCGAGTTCGGCCCGCTGCCCCAGGGTCGTTATAATCTGGTGCTGAGAGTCGACACGACCGACGCCGTCGAAGAGTTCGACGAGTCGAACAACAGCCGCGGCATCCCGTTCGCGGTCGCCCAGGGCGGCGGCTCGTTCGGTCAGGCCGATCTCGTCCCGGCCGGCATCTACCTCAAGCCGTACCGGCCCGGAACGGCGGACATCGTGCAGGTCGCCGCGGCGGTTGGCAGCAAGGGTGGCCTTGCCGTCACCACCTTCCGCGCCGGCCTGTATCTCGACCGGACCGCGGCCTCGGCGGGCACCCGGATCGCCACGTTCGTCGTGGACCATCTGGCTCCCGACTCGGTCGCTCCGTTGCGTCCGGTGACTCTCGGCCGGTTGCCCGAGGGACAGCACAACGTCGTCCTCACGATCGACGAGGAGAACGCGGTGCCCGAGACCTCCGAGACGAACAACTCGCTCACGAGGGAGTTCTTCGTCAGCGGCCAGGTCGCGAGCGGGTTCGACCTCGCGCCCGAGCGGCCGTCGCTGTTGCCCCAGACCCCCACGACCGGCGAGGAGGTCAGCCTGGTGGTCCAGCTGGTCAATCGCGGCAACACCGGTACGCCGGCCGTCGTGGTGCGGATCTGGGTCGATCCGATTTACGGAGCCGACGGGACGGTCACGACGAGTGCCGTGGCCTCCATCACGGTCGCCCCGATCGGACCCCAGGGCCATGCGGGCGTGGGCCCGGTGCGGCTCAACCCGTTCACCAGCGTGGGTCAGCACGTGATCCTGGTCCGGGCGGACGCGGCCGATGCTTCGCCCGAGACCAACAACGCGGACAACCAGATCGCCCTGGAGTTCAGCGTGGGCGAGCGGTTTGCCGAGGCCAAGCGGCTCCAGGTCAAGGGCTTGCTGCTCGACAGTGCCGGTAGCCCGCTCGGCGCCGGACATCGGTTGCGCATCATCAACCGGGTCCACGAGGCCTACGGCCAGGCGACGACCAGTCAGGACGGCTCGTTCATCACCACCGTGTACCCGTCGAACGCTCGCCGTATCGCGGCGGCGGAGGGCGATCGCCTCGAGTTCCAGGCGTTCGGCCCCAACGGCGAGCGCTACGAGATCAGCGACCCGGCCAACCTGGTGCTCGATGCGGCCACGGTGACGGCCGGCCTGCTCGAGGTCGACGTGGTCACCGCTCCGCCGATCAGGACCGGTGTCTCGGTCAAGATTCTCAGCCCCGATGACGGGTCTAGCTTCCTGACCGACGACCGGGTTCCGTTCCGAGGGGTGGCCTCGGATCCGTACGGGCGCGTCATCCCCGGCAACAGCCTGTTGTGGCGGCTGGATAACGGACAGGAACCGATCGGCGTCGGCGAGTCGTTCGCCAGGAGGCTGCCGGCCGGTACTCACACGGTGACGCTCGAGGCCCGGTTCTCGGGCTCCGAGACGGCCCGAGCGACCCGCACGGTGACCGTGCAGGAGCTGGCGCCCGTCGAGGTGCAGGAGTTCACCATCCTGGGAGAGCTGTCGGTGCCCGAAGGCCAGACCTCAACTCTCCCGCGGGCCAAGCCGCAGGAAGACCTGATCGTCGTGATCAAGAACGTAACCCGCGATATCGAGGCCAGTGGCACCGCGCTGGGCGGCTCGGGTCGCTACTCCGTGGGGTTCTCCGACCCGACGACGGCGGTGGCCGGCGAGGGCGATCGCTACCTGGTGAGGGTCACCAAGACCAACGGTGACGAGGTGCCGGTGTCGCCCAGGAACATCACCGTGGTGAAGCGCGACCTGGCGGCGGGCGAACATCACCGCGACTTGAGGGTGCACTTCGAGCCGCCGGTGAAGGTGCCTCTGGCCCAGAGCGGCGTGAACATGATCTCGGTGCCGTTCCGGCCGGTCACGACCGATGGGACCGACTACAACTCGGAGGACCTGGCGAACGACCTGCACGTCTCGTTCCTGGTCCGGACCGAGACGGACGCGAACGGGCGCATGACGTTCCACGTCTACATGCCCGGCATCAGCAATCCGTTCCCGGTCAACGGCAACGAGGGTTACATCTCCGGTGCCGCGGGCGTGCCCAACCACACCTTCCAGGGTGTGCAGTGGGAGCAGGAGCAGCTCGACCTCGCTCTGACCACCGGCGTGAACACTCTGGCCTACCCGCAGGGCGTGCCGCAGGGCACGACGGCTGAGGACCTGGCGCGCTTCCCGGACGTGTTCTACGACGGCTCGGTCGGGCCCGCGATCGACCACTTCGCGATCCGCTGCGAGAACGGCCGGTTCCTCTTCTACGCACCGGGCCTCGGGGATCCCTTCGAGATCGAGGTGGGCCGTGGCCTGCTGCTGGGTTCGCCCGACGGCACGCCGATGACCCTGCCTCCGGGCCAGAACTGAGCCGCGACGGTAGCGGCAAACGGTGAGCCTTCGGCCGCCGGGGAGCGATCCCCGGCGGCCTTTTCCTACGCCGGGAAGGACCGCTCGCGGATGGCTCGGTTCAGCGGGGCACGCCGGCCGCGGGGACGGTGGCGCAGCAGGCGAAGCGGTTGAGCCAGGCGGCGGCGCCGCCTTTCCCCCTCAACGCGTCGTGCAAGGCCAGGCCGAGCAGCGAATCCCGCTCGGGGTAAACGCTGCAACCCTCGTGACGCCGGCCGATGGCGTGGATGCTCGCGAAGGCTCTGTAGGGATGCGGCGGCGGATCGCGCACAAGCTGGGCGGCCCGGCCGGTGAAGGTCCGGCCCGCCACCACTCGACCTCTTCCGTCGACCAGTTCGACGCGCAGCTCGAGCCGAGCCTTGTACCTGGCGTTCGTGAAGACGGCCTCCCTCGGTCCCACGGGCCCGTCCCTGAAGGCCGCCGGGTGCGTCGAGCCGAACGTGTTGACGCTCACCAGCGGCTCGCTGACCGTGACCCTGAGCCCCGACGCTCCGGCCAATCGGTGAGCGAGCGCGTCCGTCGCCCGTACGGCCAGCACCCGGCACAGCTCGGGCTCCTGGCGGGGCGAGAGGAACGATTCCAGGCCCGTGGCCGGCAGGCGCGAGGCCTGGGCGGCGCCAGGCTCGCTCGCAAGCAGGGCGGCTGCGAGTGACCAGATCAGCCGAGCGGAGAGGCGCACAATCCAACCGTTATGACGCCGCGGCGTCCGCGTCAATGTCGTGACCGGAGTCTCAACCGGGTTGTCATGGCGAGGTCCGGCGGCTATAATGACGCTCGGCTCTACTCGAGGGTCGAGGGCTCCGCTCGCGAACTCCGGGCCCTCACCGTGGCGAGGCCGGCTTCTGCTGGAGGAACGCAATGCTGCGACTGACACGCATCCCCGCAATCCTGGTCATGCTCGTGACGCTGGTCGCCGGCGGCACCGCCGCCGCCCAGGCCGACCTCACCGGCGAGCGCGCCCTGACCGATCAGAACCCCCTGTTCCGGCGCTACTTCATGAGGGTGCCGCAGGTGATTCACATCAAGCTCGGCGAGAAGGGTGACGCGTTCACATGCACGCGTCATTCCGATGGCAGCCTTCGGCTGACCCCCGGGTTGACGGGCGAAGCCTTCCTGACGCTGACCCCCTCGGAGACCGACCTGCAGCTCGTCGTCGCGGCCGCGAAGGATGGCAGGTTCGACCTGTCCGAGAAGCTGGCGGTCGGGGCCGCCTTCCTCAACTTCTCCGAGAAGCCCTTCCAGCCGCCCGCGGTGGCCGAGGTGCCGGCGCCCGATGCCAGCTATCTGTCGTCGTACGAGCAGCAACTGGTGAAGGTCTCGTCGATGTCCAAGCGCATGCGCTGGCTCTTCAACAAGGTGATGACTGCCAGCAACCAGCTAGCCAAGCTGTATTACGGCGTGCAGATTCGCGTGCTCACGGCGCTCAGCGAGCGCAGCCAGAGCAAGGTCCTCGAGCAGGTCTCGTCCGAGGTCGCCGACGACATCGCCTGCGGGCGTGTGGAGATCGGCGCGAAGTCGCTGCTCGAGCAGCTGGCTGGCGTCGTGGTCGTTCACGTCCTGGGCCGCAGCGAGGACGCCGGAGCCTACCAGACCATCCTCAAGGGCTTGCTGAAGCGCTTGCAGGTCCAGGCGATGACGCTCCGCGCCCAGCAGCCGGGCCGTGGGGCGTCGGGGTCCGATCGCGAGCAGGCCCACAAGGTCAGGCTCGAGACCGTGCAGAAGCTGATCGAGTTGATCCAGAACAACGGCTGAGAGGCTGTGAAGAAGTCGAGGACCCTGTCGGGAGCACCGCTCCCGAACCCTCGCCAGGGGTGAAGTTCACTCCTGGACCCCCCGGTGACTGGTGGGACTCGTACTCTCGCTCGCAGCTCAG
>CAZSVK010000474.1:0-4344 GCA_964610245.1 uncultured bacterium | reverse complement strand
GGCCCCACGATCCAGTTCTGCGCCAGCGACAACCCCAGCACCCGGGTGTTGCGGAAGACCTTGCCCAATTCCTCGTAGCGGACCTTGGCCAGCGGCGGATACATCATCAGGATCAGTCCGGCGGCGATCGGAATCGACGTCGTCCCGATGCTCATCTTCTCGATCAAGGAGACCACCCCGGGCACGAGATAGCCCACTCCCACGCCTATCCCCATCGCGAGAAAGATCCACAGGGTCAGATACCGGTCCAGGAACGATAGTCTGCCGGCAACGCCGGCTTCAGGCCGCGACATCTCTGGTGAACCTCCGAGAAGCAGGACCGCGCGGCTCGAGACCGGGCGGCCTCGGGGCGACGGACAGTTGCGCCACCCCAGATCGTGTCGATCGTATGGTCATGTGGCCATCTTGTCAACACAGCACTCGCCGGCCGTCCACCAGCCGCACTGCCGCCGGGCTCGTGCGGCCGGCCGGGACCTCCGGCGAAGGCACCAAGGCCCTGCCGTCTCGTGCTCGACGCGGGCTTCAACCCGCCGACGCGCGAGCGGCCGCTTTCTTCGCCTCGGTCTCCTCGAGGTACTTGCGCGTGGCGGCGGGCAGTTCGTGCCAGAGCTTGAGGGCCAGGCACGCGCCCAGGAGCGCGAACGGGGCCAGAAAGGCGGGCCACCAGAGCCAGCTTCGGCCGACCAGGTAGCCCAGGCTGACGGACTGCAAGCCGCTGCCCAGATAGACGAAGCCGTCCACGATGCCCGAACAGGTGGCGGTCGCCTTCCGTCCTCCGAAATCGGCCGCGGCGGTGCCGGACATCAGCGAGTGAACGCCGATCACCGCCATGGAGATCAGCAGGGCCGCGGCGGCCACCATCGGCGGAGAAGAGAAGATGTACGCCGTCATCAGAAGGGTCATCACGAACATGAAGCCGCACAGCAGCGCCGCCGGAGGGCCCCGCCTGGACTGGAACACCTTGTCGGAGAGCAGGCCGCCCAGGAAACCGCCGAGGATGCCGAAGACACACAGCAAACCGCCCCAGTTGTCGATGACGAAGCGGGCGCCGGGTTGAGGGACCTCGAAGGCGAACACCTTGTACCACTGCATCACGCCGTTCCGCAGAACGCCGGAGGTCAGCTCCACGGCTGCGATCATGAGCATCAGCGGGTTGTTGAAGACGCGCTTGAGCAGGTCGGTGGTCGACAGCTCCACGTGCATCTCCCCGGAGGAAGCGTCGTGAGTGTCGAAGTGTTCGAACCCGGCCTCCTCAGGCGTGTCGCGGATCGAGAACCAGTCGATCGCCACCCACGCCAGCAGAATCGCCGCTGGGATGAAGAAGACCGCCCAGGTGGCGTCGATCGTCGACCCCTCGGTCGCGAACGCCTGCCGGATGCCCTGGTGCAGCCAGCCCGAGCTTGCCGCCGGCGAGGCCTTGGTCATCTGCAGGATGGTCTCGCCCCAGTCGTAAGCGAAGTAGACCCCGATCGAGATCAACGTGCCGAAGATGGCGCCGAAGACTCCCCGTTCTCGAACGTGGAACCAGTAGGCCTTGACCTTGATGATCGAGACCGCGCCATAGCTCTGGAAGTACATGTTCACCGCGTAGAGGATCGAGAAGGCGACGACGAGACGGACCTGCAGATGGCCGTTCAAGACCAGATAGGTCACCACGCCCATCAGGATGTTGGCGAGCGCCGAGCCGCCCGCGGCGATCAACATGCCCCTCTTGCCGCCGAGCTTGTTGTCGACCAGCGGCCCATTCACCAGGAACGACAGGGCATACGTCCAGGTGCCGATCGCGAAGATCCACCCGAACTCTTCCTTGGTCATCAGCGAGCCGAGCGCGTTCTTCGAGACGATCAGGTTGTAGCGCCCCATGTAGAGGAACGCATAGGTCATGCCCAGCGGAAACCAGTTGAAGAATCGCCGCATCATGAACCATCGACCGTGCTTCAACGGATTGTTCCGGAAGTAGAGGGCGATGGTCGCCAGCAGGCAGAGGAGAACGATTGCGAACATGTTTGGGGGAGGACTCCACGCTCACCAGTCGGGCATGATGACCGGCTGGTCCGGATCGTTTCGGGCGGTTCGCGTCGACGGCGCCGGGGCAAAGCCCGCCTCGGCGAGGAGCTTTCGACCCCGCTCGCTTTCGGCGAACTCGCGAAAGTACTCCGCGGCTCGGGGCGCCGCCGTATCGAGGTACATGTACAACGGCCGCAACATCGGATACTGGCCCGAGAGCGCCGCTTCCACCGACGGTTTCAGAGGCGTCTTCGAAAACCTGCTCTGGATGGCCAAAGACTTGACCCCCGGGGCCGGATCGGTGGAGAGCAGGTAGCCGATCGCGCCCGGGTCGGCCTGGACGGCGGCATCGATCGCCGCCGTGTCGCCGGCGACGACGACCCCCTGGCCCTGGCCGTGCCGATTCGGCTCGAACCTCATGGAGACTTCCTTCTCGAAGAAGAGATCGAGATCGCCCGGAAGCGTCTTCCGGTAGACACAGACGATGGGCAACTTTGGCCCCCCGACCTCGGACCAGTCCTGGAGGCGGCGCGAGAAGATCTCCCCTACCTGCTCCAGCGTCAGGCTCGAGACGGGGTTCCGCGGATTCACCAGGACCTGGTAGATGCCGAAGCCGATCAGGACTTCATGGATCTCGCGTCCCCGGGACTGGCCGACGAGGAACTCGTTGAGCGACATCCTCCGGGAGCTCACGACGAGATCGAGCTGTCCCTCGAGCAACTGCTCGATCGCCGTGGTCGAGCCGGTGACCGAAAGGCTGGCGTCGAAAGGGCGCGGCAGCTTGACGATCTGGTCGAGCCAGCTTCTCACGGCTGGCGCCGGGATGGTCGAGGTCGCGAGGCGCAGAGTCTCCGGCCCCGGCTGACCGCAACCCGTCATCGGGAGCACGGTGACACAGCCGACGACGAGACCGAGCCAGGCACCAAGTGGAGTTCGCATGCGTTCTCCCTTCCGGAGAGGTCGAGGTCCGTCCTGGCCGCCGGTTCCGCCCCCGAGTACCAGGAGGCCCAAGGGCGAGTCCGGCCGGAACAGGCTGCCGCCGGTCCTTGCGCGCGAACTCGGAGGTGAGGACGGGCCTCGCCGCGCCCTATTCTAAACCATCGAGGCGTGCGCGGGAGTCAAACCTGCCGGCAGGGCGCCCGCTGGGCTTCACTCCAGACCGCTCTTCCGGCCAGCCCCAAACCGCCAGCCGTTCCTCGCGCCGGCGGCTCTTGGAGCGGACCCTTTTGCGGGTCACCCCAGCAGCGTCTTCAGCTCCTCGACCGACGGGACCCGGCCCACGACCTTCACGATGCCGTCGACGGCCAGCGCCGGAGTCATCATCACGCCGAACTTCATCATCTCGGCAATGTCAGTGACCTTCTCCAGCCGGTAGTCGAGACCGAGTTCCTTCGCGACCTGTTCGGTGGCTTCGGCGAGCTTGGTGCACTTGTGGCACCCCGGACCCAGGACCTGCAGCAATCGGGACATGCGGATTCCTCCAGGGACGGGCCTCCCGAGGGAGGTGTGTGAAACGTCAGGGTGAAGTCGCGGCGCCGAACAGGACGCCGACGATTGTCGACATGACCACGGTGAGCGCGCAGAAGACTGCGGTCTTCTTGCCCCCCATGATCTTCAATAGCACCAGGATGCTCGGGATGGACAGCGCCGGCCCAGCCAGCAACAGCGCCAGGGCGGGCCCCTTGGCCATGCCGAGCTTCATCAGCGCTTGCGTGATGGGGATCTCGGTCAGCGTGGCGAAGTACCAGCACATGCCTACAACCGAGGCGATGAGGTTCGAGACCAGGCCATTGTCTCCCACCACTCCCGCGACCGCTCGTTCCGGGATCAGCGCCGACACGAATCCGGTCACGAACACCCCGCCGAAGAGCAGAGGCACGATCGTCTTCCCGAAGTCCCAGGTGGCCGCCATCCACTGGGACACCTCGTCGCGGGTGAACCACAGCTTTAGCATCACCAGAAGCGCTAGCCCCATCAGCCCCGCCAGGTACCACTTGATGCCGTGGATGGTCATCGCCAGGCTGGGCACCGGAGCGCGCTCGAGCACGTCGGCGCGAACCAGCCGCTTCACCTCGGGCGACAGGAGCCCGTCGGGCTGGTAAACCTGGACGTCGAGCATCTCGGCCGTCTGGTAGCGGACGTTGGCGGTGAACGCCGACCCGTCGCGCAGCCGCAGCGTCACGTCGTTGGTGTTGTACCAGTCGGAGAAGACCAGGAAGAGCACCAGGCAAGCGAAGTAAGTCGTGGTCTGCAGCAGACTGCGGGGACTCGCCGGTGGAGGAGGCATCTGCATCTGGGCCGCAACCCGGCGCTGCTCCTCGTGACGGAAGAACCAGG
>CAZSVK010000473.1:0-4345 GCA_964610245.1 uncultured bacterium | reverse complement strand
TCCTCGAGCGACCGGATGGTCGGATTTCCGAGCCGCGTGTAGATGTAGCCGTCCTCGGTGCCGGCGAAGCGGGCGGCGCCCTGGCTCGTGCTCTCGAAGGCGAAGGTAGAGGTCTGGTAGATCGGCGTCACGACGCTGCCGCACTGGTCTTCGTGGTGGCCGGCGTGCACCAGCTTCGACGTGAATCCCGTCTGCTTCTCGGTCATGGTGGGGGTTCCTTTCCTTTCCAAGGGCGTCGGCGCCCGATCTCTACACATGCCCCGGTCCTCGAGTGGGCATGTGACCATGGATGGCACCCGCAATCAAGCCGTGTGAACGCGGTGCGTCATCGGGAGTCCGAGTACGTTCGGAGGGACACGCGGGAGGCCGACCTGAGGAACCCCGTGAACAAGGACACCCAATCGGTCTGGTCGGAGGCGGTCGACAGGATCGAGGTCTACAGGAAGCTACTGCAACGGGGAAACACCGAGCTTCGACGGCCCCTGAAGGTGCGCGTGAACGGTGACAACTTCCGGCTCGAGTAGCTGGAGGCGCGCCCGCACAGGCGACTCCGGCCGCGAACTCCCGGAGGCCTTCGCGGCCGGAGCCCCGGCACCATAACTCCAAGCTTTACATCTTCAGCACGCGCCGGATGTAGCCCTGGCTCTCCTTCGTCATGACGAGCCGCATGAACTCCTCGCGTTCCAGGTCGAGCAACCGCTCCTCGGTCACCGGCTCGCCCAGCGTCGTATCGCCTCCGCACAGGACGTTCGCGCTCGCCGCGGCGATGCGGGCGTTGTGCCGCGGGAACTGACCGCTCAGCGCTCCCTGGTCGCAGATCGACTGGAACCGGCAGTGGAGCGCCTTGCCGGGCAGGTTGAACCGGAACGGCGCCGGCTTCTGCCAGCCTCCGGTGACCATCGCCGCGGCCATCCGCCGGGCCCTGCCGAGGACGAACGGCTGACCCAGCCCCTGGGCCGGAACGACGACGTCTCTGGCCGGTACGAAGCCCATCTCCTTCGCGTGGTAGGCGTCGCGAGACATCTCGGCCCAGGCGATCAGACGCCACACCGGATCGATGTGGTCGCCCGCGATCTCCCGCGTCCACAGCTCGCCCCAGTGGTAGTAGGGCAGGAGCCCCTCGAACGCCCGGCGCAGCAGTCGCATGCAACCGCCCCAGGCCG
Source organism: uncultured bacterium (assembly GCA_964610245.1). Taxonomy (GTDB): domain Bacteria; phylum Muiribacteriota; class UBA6191; order JACPRK01; family JACPRK01; genus CAZSVK01. The sequence continues at coordinate 3,182 of CAZSVK010000473.1, read as the reverse complement.
GGATCAGGCCCGGGTTGATCTCCGGCTGGCCCCAGGTAACGGTGCTGTTGATGACCCGCAGCTTCGCCCCGAGCGCGATCTCCGAGCCGCCGCCCAGCGTGTAACCGTGCGGTGCGGCGATGGTGGGCGCGTCGCAGTAGGTCAGCCGCTGCGTGACCTCCTGGCCCTCCTTCACGATCTTCTCGATCGCGTCGGCCTGGCCGCTCTCGGACATCTCCAGCATCCAGCGCAGGTTGGCGCCGGCGCAGAAGTCGCGCCCGGTATTCCCGATGACCACCGCGCCCCGGCGCTGCTCGGCCCAGTCCATCGCCCGGTGCAGGGCGACCAGCGTACCGGGCCCGGCGCTGTTGCCCCGGGAGGTGAACACCACCAGGCAGATCGGCGCGTCGACCGTCGAGATATCCGCCACCGCGGCGTCCTCGTTCGAGTAGAGCACCTTGCCCGGATCCTTCAGGAGCGCGGCGGGGTAGACCCCGTCCTCGACGGTCGGAATCGACTCCAGGTTCCCGGTCCGCCGGGAGCAGAAGGCCGTCGCCTCCTTGTTGTAGAGCTTGCCTTCCGGCTGCTGGGCCAGCTCCCGGAACCAGCCGGGAACGAGCTTCTCGTACCCGCACGCGTCGGCGCCGGCGACGACCTTGGCCAGACCGTACGCCTGGGCCACCTCGAAGGGGCCGCGGGGCCAGTTGAATCCCCAGCGCATCGCCTTGTCGATGTCGGTGAGTTCGTCGCAGATGTTGCCGACCATCGCGGCGCTGTAGGCCACCATCCCGAAGAACGCGTGCCGCGCAAACTCCGCGGCCGCGTCCTCGCCCGCGAGCAGCAGCTCGAGGCTCTGCGGGAACTTGGCCTTCTGGGCGGCCGAAAGCGACGCGAACTCGCCGCCCGCCGCCGGAACGTGCTCGCCCTTCTCGAAGTCGAACATCAGCTTCTGCCGCTTCTCGCCAAGGCCGAAGAAGCCGCGCTTCTTCTTGCTGCCGCGGCCGGTGAAGCCCAGCGCCACGAGCTTGTCGAGCCACTCGACCGCCGGGTTCCACAGGGCGTGGCACGGGTCGTCCTTCGCCCGGTCGAAGACGTTGGCGGCCACCGGCCGGCCGAGCTGCAGCCCGACGATGTCCCACGTCTTGAGCGGTTCCCAGCCCCAGATCGCCTTGAAGGTCTGGTCGAGGTCGACAGGATTCAGCCCCTTCGCGGGCAACCGGAACGGCGCGTAGAGCGCCCAGCCGCCGATGCGGTTACCGATGAAGTTGGGTGTATCCCGGGCGACGACGACGCCCTTGCCGAGCGTCTCTTCGGCGTAACGGGCGAAGGCCCGGAACATGTCCGGGTCGGTGTCGGGCCCCGGAGTCAGCTCCGCCAGCGCGAGATGCTTGAGAGGATTGAAGAAGTGCAGCCCGAAGAACCGCGCGCGGAACGCGACCAGCCGGTCGGCCGCGAGGTCGCGGATCGAGATGCCGGAGGTGTTCGTGGCGACCAGGCAGTCCGCCGAGGCGTGCTTCTCGATCCGGTCGAGCACCGCCTTCTTCACGGAGGCTTCCTCGAAGACCGCCTCGATGATCAGGTCGGCCTTCGAGAGCACGGGGTCGTCCTCGCCGGCCACGCGAGGCGTGATCCCGAACCGCCCTCCCAGCGTGCACCAGCCCTGTTTCACCATCTGGTCCCACGCCTTCCGGGCCGTCCCGGGAAGATCGAACATGTCGACCTGATAGCCCAGGTCGGCCAGGTAGCCCGAGATCTGCGCGCCCATCGTTCCCGCGCCCATGACTGAAATCCGCCGAATCTTGATCGTCGTCACTGCTGCATCACATCCTCAGGTTCTCGAACGCACCCAGTCCGCCCTGTCCCTCGCCCACACACATGTTCGCCAGTCCCAGCTTCTTCCCGAACCGGAGCATCAGATGGAGCCCGGTGACGGTCAGCCGCGCGCCGGTGGAACCCAGGGGATGCCCCAGCGCCGTGGCGCCTCCCGCCACGTTCACGACCTCGTTGGGAACGCCGAACTTCTTCATCAGCGCCAGCGGGATCGAGGCGAAAGCGGTGTTGTGCTCCTGCACCTGGTAGCGCTCGACGAACTGCTCGTGCGTGAGGCCCGTCTTCGCCACGTACTGCTCGTAGGCGTCGATGAGTCCCTCGCCCATCAACTCGGCGGGCGCCGTCCCGATCGCCGCGCCGACGAACTGCGCGAGCGGCTGCCACTTGAACTCCTTCAGCGCCGCCTCGTTGCAGAAGAACACCGCGGCCGCCCCGTCCGTCATCTGGCTGGAGCCGTACTGCGTGAGGATGCCGTTCTTCGCGTCGAAGTAGAGCTTGCCCTGAGCGAGCAGGGCCGGCGTCAACTCCGGCGGAAGCGCGTCGTTGTCGTACGTGGTGCCGGCCACCGCGATAGGAACGATCTCTTCCTTGAACCAGCCCTCCTGGATCGCCCGGCGCGCCCGCTGGTTCTCGGTCAACGACCAGGCGTCCACCTCCTCGCGCGTCAGCCCGAAACGCTTGGCGGTCGCCTCGGCCGTGACTCCCATCGCCATCGCGCCGGCGCCCAGCGCCTGGTGGGCGTCGTGCGTGTAATCGCGCACGAAGATGTTGGCCAGACGCACCTCGCTCATCTTCTCGACCCCGCCGGCGACGTAGACTTGGGGCTCCTTGTCGCTCGCGAACAAGGGCGAGGAGAGGAAGTTCACCGCGTCGATCTGGACCCGCATCCCGGAGGCGCAGAGCTGGTTCGTCATGCTCCCGAAAGTGGTCTTCCAGCCGAGAACGTTGGCGATCGTGCGACCGGTGAAGTTCTGCGGACCCACCGGATTGGCACAGGCCCAGAGGATTCCCTTCACCGCCTTCGGGTCGAACGCGGGCAGCCGGCCCGCGACGCCGCCGACGCAATGAGTCGCCATCGTCAGCGGGGTCACGTCGTGGTAGGCGCCCTTCTGGGCGCCGAACCCCAGCTGCGGGGCGGGTGGTCTCGAACAAGGCATGAGCGGAAGGCGCCCAGCCGCAACGATGTACGCGCGCCGATTCGTATCCACGGATTCTCTCCTTCCAGACGATGAGGCCCCAGTCACTTGGGTACTCCGAGCGATTCTAGCCTGTTGCCGCGGATTCTGCCCGCAATCGAAGGAGCGAGGGTGCGCGCGCGGAAAGTGGGAAGCCGCGCTGGTACGAGTTCTGCCGGGGACGCTGTCCCCGGGCCC
>CAZSVK010000472.1:0-4370 GCA_964610245.1 uncultured bacterium | reverse complement strand
TCCCCGAACCCCTGCCAGGGTGGGAGCCCCACCCTGGACCCGGCAATGAGAAGAGGAATCGAGGCCTGATCGACACTCGTGAGGGCTCTTGCCTGCGAGCGCGGGCAAGACTTGCTCCAGTCATCGGGGGGTGAACTTCACCCCTGGCGAGGGTTCGAGAGCCCCGCTCCCGACAGGGTCTTCGACCTCACTCCTCAACGCCTGAGCATCACGTGGGCCAGGCCGGTGTTCCCGTGCGCGTCCGTCGCCTGCACGGTCAGCAGGTGAGCCCCCGGACCCGCCGGCGGCGCCGCGAAGGCAAAGCGCTCCTCCGGACCGTCGAAGAGCCCGTCAGCCGCGGGGATCGGCATCCAGGGGCCTCCGTCGACATTGCACTCGAGCGAGGCCACCAGCGAGCCGCCATCCCGGGCCGTCCCGGTCACCTCGCCCGCCGCCGTGATGGCCAGCTCCACGAGCTGCGGCCTCGTGTTGTCGACCTCGACCGGCTCCGACAGCTTCTCGCCGGTCAGGGCCGTGCCCGCAGGATTGGAACGTCGGTCGAGCGCCTGCAGTCGCAGCACGTAGCGGCCATCGGGTACGGCGCTCGTATCCCACACGAAATCGCTCGATTCCAGCGGTTCTCCCCGGTTCAGGGGCAGCCACGGCGCCTCGAGGCCCATTGCGGTGTCTCGCAGATGCAGCAGGTACTCCAGCTGGTCGTCGTCGGAATCGACGGCGGTCCACTCGAGCTGTCTCTCGGAGGCAGGCCAGCTCGGGCGATTGACGTGCGAACGCCCGTCGTGCCGATGGCCGGCGTGGCGGCGCTCCGATTCGCGGGGAACGGCGCCGGCATCGGGGCCCTCGAGGCCCTCGCCTTCGACGCCGGGCTCCTCCTCCGGGAGCAGCTCGGCCGTGGCCGTGGTGGAGACGGTGAACGACTCGATCCTGGGACTATGGTTCGGCCCGGCGTGGAAGAAGCGGAGGTCGCGCAGGCTCGGAGACTCCGTCCCCGCGTGCAGCTCGGCGCGCAGCTGGAGATAGCGGCCGGGAGGCGACAGGACCGAGCCGGAAACCGGAGAGATCGGTCCCTGCCACTCGGACCAGCGAGTCCCGGGCTCCGGGTCGTTGCCGGAGCGGGTCCAGAGCTGGACCCGTCCGGTCGTCTGCGCTCGCAGCGCACCGAAACGTGACGCTGCCCCCGCATCGTAGACCGCCGAGGTCCATGTGCCGGACTCGCTCGGGGGGCCTGACAGCAGGAGCCCGCCGCCCTCGGTGGTACCACCCAGGACCAGGCGACCCTCTCGCATCGCGAGGCAGGTCACGTGGGCCTGCGGCGCCTGGAACAGGAGCGTCCGCTCGCCGGAGACCGGTTCCACGCGATAGATCCGGCCATGGGGGCCCGTGCCCAGCAGGAGGGCGCCGTCCGACTCGCAGACCATGCTCAGGACGTACTCGTCGGCAAGCGTGGTCAGCAGCTCGGACCGGCCATCGGGATCCAGGGCGTAGAGGCGGGCCGAGATCGACTCCGAGTCGCTCGCCCCCGCGGTCTCGGAAGGCAGGAAGTCCTCGGGGAGCGCGGTGTCACCGGCCGGGGCGTCTTCGTCCTCGGCGGCCGGCGTGGCAGCCTTGCGACGGGCCCCGCCCGGGGTGGCCGTGCCGCCGTGCTTGGCCACTCCCGCCGCGGCGCCCGAGCGAGAGGCGGCGCTCTCGACGGGGGCCTCGGCGCCGCTCCCCGAGGCCCGGACGTTGACCGCGGCATAGATCGTCGAGCCCCGGACGGCCAGCGCCCTCAGCTCCTGGGCGTCGTCGAAGTGATGGAGCACGGTGCCCCGCTCGCGCCCGGTGACCGCGTAGAGGTTGCCTCGTTCGCCGCTGCCCGCCAGGAGCCGCCCTTGCTCGTCGATGGCGAGCGCGACCAGGTTGTATTCGTCGCTATCGAACCACTTGTCTACCTGGCCGGAGGGACTGACCCGGTACATCACGCCGTGCGGGCCGGTGTTCACGTAGAGATTGCCCGCCGGATCGCAGTTCATCGCCCAGACCGAGCCCTCGGGCAGCGTCGCGTGGAAGGCCGGCTTGCCGTTCGGGTCGAGTTTCAGGACCTCGCTTCCCGAGAGCGAGCCGGCGTAGACCTCGCCCCCCGGGCCGGCGGCCAGCGTGAAGCCCAGCGTGGTCACACCGGTCTCGATCGGCGTCGCCACGGACCCTTGCAGCAGCCACAGCCCCGCGGGCTCGACCGTCGAGAACACCGCCTTGCCGTCCCCGAGCGGCACCGCCGACCAGGCCCCGCGACCCGGCGCCTCGAGGACGGTCAGTCCCCGGCCGAGGCTCAGCGTGCCGTCCTGCCGGATGGCCAGCCCCTCGGAGTCGCCCTGGGCGAACTCGTCGGCCGTGCGCACCTGCCGCTGGCGCGTGCCTCCCGCCTCGGCGGGGGTGGGCAACGGCGAGAGCCCCAGCAACGTTGCCAGGAGTGGAAGGCCGAACACGATGCGCCAGATGCAATGGATGTTTTGTATCCTCATTTTTCGACCGCCACCGGCCTGACGTCGACCGAAGTGCTCGCGGAACCCGTGAGGACCCAGTCGGTCCCCAGCCGCTGGCGCGCGCTCGAGGGCTCCGGCCCCGGCCCGAGCACCGCCTGCAGCGACAGCGGCGCGTGGCTCACCAGGAAACCCCGCCGCTTCAGCGATTCGCCCGGGGCCTGGAAGCTCACCACCAGCTCGGTCGAGCGGTAGCGGGCCTGCACGAACCGCAGCAGGCCATCCAGGTCCTCGGGCCGGGCCAGATCCGGCTCCAGCGCCGAGCCCGGGAGAACTTCGAGCCGCAGCCGGCCCGCGCCGGCCTGGAGCGGCACCCGCACCGGCACCCGCACCGACGTTACCGGCTTCCCGTAAGGCTTGAGCGCGACGTTGAGCACCACCTGCCCGCCCGGCCTGACTTCCCTGGCCGACGGATAGGCCGCCAGCAGCTCGGCGGTGAGCCGCCCCGGCTCCACCTCCAGCTCCAGCTCGATCGAGGCCAGCCGGGAGGGCCCGAAGCTGTTCGAGGGGATGGCCAGACACTCGAGCAGCGGCGCGATGTCGACGGGCGAGCGGCGGGGGCTGTGGAACCGGTCTGTCAGCGTCAGCTCCCGGCCGCCGTCGAACCTGGCCTTCAGCCGCACGTCGGCCGTCACGTCGCCGCCGGCCGCCTCGGCCGCCTCGATGGCGCTGGCCGCCGCCTCGACGATCAACGCGGAGGTGAGCACCGGGTTGTCGAGCACCTCCAGGCGAAAATCCTGCTTGCGACCGCTGGCGGTGTTGCGCACGTGAAGCTGCACCGGCACCATCCGCGCCCGGCGTCCGCGCGCGACCACCACGCCGCTCTGGCGATCCTCGACGAGGCTGCCCAGCGGGCCCAGCGGCGACGCGAACTTGAAGCTGAACTCGGTGGAGGCGAAGATCGTGTGCACCCGGGCTCCCGTCGCCGGGATGTCCATCGCTCCGAGCTGGTACAGCGGATGGCCGAAGCCCACCAGACGGTCCTTCTCGACGTAGGTGATGGTCCCCACCGCCGAGGCGTCCCAGTCGCCCCTGACCATCTGTACGCCGAGCGCTCCGCCCGGCACCGGCTCGGGCGTGGAGGCGGTGGATGCGCCCGAGGCGGCCGCCCCCGCGAACGGCGCGAATCCGAGCGGCCCCAGCCGTTTCCGCAATCGCTCGACGATCGCCGGGCTGAACCCGCTCACCATCAGCGGCGCAGCCAGCCGGCGCAGACCGGTCGACTCGGGCACCGGCGCGGCCGGTCTCCGCAGCTCCTCGAGCATCGAGGCGATCGGGGTCACGCCGGCGATCGGGTCCTTCGAGAAGGCCCAGCCGTACGCCACGGCGCCCGCCAGCCGTCCGTCGAAATAGACCGGGCTCCCGCTCATCCCGGCGATGATTCCCGAGCGCTCCAGGCCGCAGCCCGAGAGCCTGACGAGCACCATGTCCTGCGAGGGCAGATTCCGGGCGAGCACCGCGATCACCTCGACCTCGAACCTCTGCGGCTCGGTGCCCTTGAAGACCGACAGCCCGTAGCCCTTCATGCCGGGCTGCAGCTCACCGACAGCGATGAACGAGCCCGCCGCGAGCGCCGGCTGCGCGCCCGTCAGCAAGGCAGCCAGGGCAAACAGCAGGATGAGGCGGTCGGGCATGGCGATTCGTTCGGGCCGGATCGGAGATGACGTTACCAGCATCCGCCCCGCGCGGGCCAGTCTCCGGTGTTCCGGGGGTGCGCGCGCAGAAAGTGGGAAGCCGCGCTGGTACGAGTTCTGCCGGGGCCCCCCCGCGTGACATGCTCCCGGGAGCGTCTCCGCTGTTCCAAACGGACCTCCGGCCTGCTAGGATCGGCAACGTTCCGTGAAGAGCATG
>CAZSVK010000471.1:0-4374 GCA_964610245.1 uncultured bacterium | reverse complement strand
GAGCCCCCCGGCCTCGGGACGCCAGGCGAACGCCTCCAGTCGGCCCTCCCGGGACCCGCCCGGAAGCACCCACTGGGCCAGGATCGGGCACGGTCCTCCGGGTTCGAGCCTGGACACGTGCAGGCGCTGGATGCCGGGGAACTCCCGCTCCACCTCCGCCAGCTTTGTCCAGGCGCCGCCCTCGTGCTTGCCGAGCACCGTGAGCGTCAGCCCCCGGCCGCCTCGCCAGGCCACCGCCAGTTCCTCGCCGCCGGCCCCGTCCAGGTCGCCGCTGGCGGTCGCCTCCGGCTCTTCCTGGCCCGCCAGGAGCCTCTCGGGCAGCAAGCCGCGGAGCGCGCCGGAACCCCGGAAACTGCCATCGAGGAGCTGGCTGGCCAGGTCTGCGGCCGGGCCGGCGGTCGCGGCCGCGGCGCAGCACAGGCCTAGCCCTGCGGTCAGGACGGCGAGGCGGAATCGGCCGGAACGCCGGATGCGAACGGTGGTCGCTGCGAAGGTCTGGTTCATGGGCTAGAGGGCTGTTCCCGGGATGGGGCGCAGCCAGTCGGCGCGTTCAGAAGGATGGGGATCGTGTACCGAGAGGGAGCCCGCGCGGCAGGCACAACCTGCGTTCCGTGGCCCCGGCCGTCGTGCGGCCGCCCACAGCCTACAGCCTCGCGTCATCAGTCTCCAGCCTCGCCGGCGTTGAAGTAGCGGGCCTCGGGGTGATGGAAGACGAGCGCGCTGACGCTGGCCTCCGGTTCCATCATGTAGCCCTCGGTCAGGGCGACTCCGATCTCGGCGGGCCGCAGCAACGCGAAGAGCTTCTCCTGATCTTCCAATCGAGGACAGGCCGGATAGCCGAAGCTCACGCGCAGGCCGCGGTACCGGGCCTGGAAACGCTCCTGCATCGTCATCGCCGGCGGATCGGCGAAGCCCCAGAGTTCGCGCAGCCGTTCGTGCAGCATCTCGGCGAACCCCTCGGCCAGCTCGATGGCCAGGGCCTGCAGGGCGTGGCAGCGCAGGTACTCGCCCGCGGCCTTGAGCCGCTCGGCCCGCTGCCGGATGCCCGCGCCGGTGGAGACGACGAACAGGGCGACGTGGTCTTGCCGTCCCTCGGCGCGCGGGGCGACCAGATCGGTGAGGCAGCGGCGCTCGCCGGTGGGCTGGCGCGGGAAGCGAAACCGTTCGAGGACCTGGCCTCCGTCGGGCGCGGACAGGACCAGCGTCTCTTCCTCCGCGTGGGCCCGGAAGAACTGCCAGACGGCGTTGGCCTGCATCCAGCCTTCGGAGGCGCAGGTGGCGAGCAGCTCGTCCACCAGGGACTTCAGCTCGAGAGCCTTCGGGTTGCGGGCCTCGAGCAGCGAGGGAAAGTGGCCCTTGAGCCCCAGGTGCTTCGAGTAGAGCATCTGCGGGTTGAGGTACCGGGCCAGGTCCGAGAGCGGCTGCTCGAGGAGTACGTGGCGCTCCAGGTCGGGCGGCGGCGGCAGGGGAACGGAGGCCGGCATCGCCAGCGGCCCCGGCGCGGCGGGCGTCGTCACCCTGGCCGGGGCGGCGGTGAGTTCCGCATCCTCCCGGATCCGGCCCCCTTCCTCGGCGACGCGCTGCAGCAACGGCGCGCGGCGGGCCGGGTCGGCGAGCTGGTTGAGCAGATCGAGACCCTCCATCGCGTCCCGGGCGTAGAGGACGGGCGCCGGGGCGTAGTCCGGGGCGATGCGGGTGTGGGTGAACTTTCGGGTTAGCGCGGCGCCGCCCACGAGCACGGGGCAGTCGACGCCCTCGGCCCGCAGATCCGAGGCGGTCGCCACCATCTGGAGGGCGCTCTTCACCAGGAGACCGCTCAGGCCGATGGCGTCTGGGCGATGCTGGCGGTAGGCGTGGACGATCGTCTCGCTGGCCGTCTTGATGCCCAGGTCGATGACCTGGAAGCCGTTGTTCGAGAGGATGATCTCGACCAGGTTCTTGCCGATGTCGTGGACGTCGCCCTTGACCGTGGCGAGCAGGACCTTGCCCTTGGTGGTCACGGTCTCCTGCTTCATCAGGGGCTCCAGATGGCTAACGCTGGCTTTCATCGCCTCGGCGCTCTGAAGGACCTCGCTCACGATGAGCTGGTTGGCGGCGAACTGACGGCCGACCTCGTCCATCCCGGCCATCAGGGGGCCGTTGATGATTTCGAGCGGCGAATAGTCCGCGAGCGCCAGGTCCAGGTCGGCCAGCATCCCCTCCCGGGTGCCCTCGACGATCCGGCGCGTGATGCGCTGTTCCAGGGGCAGGCTGGCCAGGGTGTCCTGCTTCTTCTTGGAGGATCTCTTGCGGCCCCGGTAGATCGCGGCGAAGGCCGCCACCGCATCGGGCCGGCGGTTGAAGAGCAGGTCTTCGGCGGCGAGCCGCTCGGCCTCCGGGATGCTGGCGTAGCGCTCGACCTTCTCGGAGTTCACGATTGCGAAGTCGAGGCCGGCCCTCGTGCAGTGATAGAGGAAGACCGAGTTGAGCACCTCGCGCCCGGCCTCGGGCAGCCCGAAGCTGACGTTCGAGATCCCGAGCAGGGTCGAGGCCTCGGGGAGGGCCTGCTTGATGAGGCGCACCCCTTCGATGGTCTGCTCGGCCGAACCCAGGTAGTTCGCATCGCCGGTGCCCGCGGGGAAGACGAGAGGGTCGAAGATCAGGTCGCGGGCCGGGATGCCGTACTTGCCGGTGAGCAGGTCGTAGGCACGGCGCGCAACCGCCAGCTTGCGCTCGGCCGTGACCGCCATGCCCTGCCGCGGGTCCTCGTCGATGCAGCCGACGACGACCGCCGCCCCGTGTTCCCGCAGCAGCGGGCAGACGCGGGCAAATCGCTCTTCGCCATCCTCCAGGTTGATGGAGTTGACGATCGACTTGCCCTGGCAGCGTTCGAGCGCCACCCCGAGCACGGAGGCGTCGGTGCTGTCGAACATGAACGGCACCTGCACCTTGCGCACGGCGTAGCGCAGGAAGCTCTCGAGATCCTCCCGCTCGTTGCGGTCGGGGTTCTGGAGGCAGACGTCGAGCACCTGGGCGCCCCCGCGGACCTGCTCACGCCCGACCTCGGAGGCCTCTTCGTAGCGCCCCGCCGCGATGAGATCGCGGAACTTCTTGCTGCCGAGCGAGTTGGTGCGCTCGCCGACCAGCACCGGCCGGCTGGTCTCGTCGGGCTGGAAGAACTCGACGCCCGAGAGGGCCAGGCGGCGCTCCTGGCGAGGGCGTCGCGGCGGCTTGCCGTCGACCAGGCGGGCCAGTTCGCGGATATGCCCGGTGTGAGTGCCGCAGCAGCCGCCGACGATGTTGAGCCAACCCTGCTCGACGAAGCGGGAGAGCTTGGCGGCGAAGAGGTCGGGGGTCTCGCCGAAATGGCCGTGCTCGTCCGGCAGGCCCGCGTTCGGATAGCACGAGACGTGGCACCAGGCCAGCTCGGAGAGCGCCCGCAGGTGCTCCGACATGAACTCGGGGCCGGTCGAGCAGTTCATCCCCACGGAGAGGGGCCGGGCGTGCTCCAGCGATGTGAAGAACGCCTCGACCCCCTGGCCGGCGAGCATCGTGCCGGTCTGCTCGATCGTGCAGGAGAGCATCAACGGCAGGGTGACGCCGCTCTCGCGGAACCAGCGGCGGGCGCCGTGAACCGCGGCCTTCGCGTTCAGCGTGTCGAGGCAGGTCTCGATGAGGATGACGTCGACACCGCCGTCGGCCAGGCCTCGCACCTGCTCGCGATACGAGTCGGACATCTCGGCGAAGGTGGTTCCGCCGGTCACCGAGAGCGTCTTGGTCGTCGGGCCCAGGGCGCCGGCGACGAAGCGAGGGCGGCCCGTCGTCTGCGCCTCGAGCGCCGCGGCCCGCGCCAGCCGCGCCGCCGCCAGGTTGACGTCGTAGGCTCGGTCGGCGAGGCCGTAGTCGGCCAGCACGAGCGGCGTTCCCCCGAAGGTGTTGGTCTCGACCATGTCGGCGCCGGAGTCGAGGTACTTGCGGTGGATCTCGAGGATGGCGTCAGGCCGGGTGAGGTTGAGCGCCTCGTTGCAGCCCTCGTGCTCGGTGCCGCCGTAGTCGGCCGCTTCCAGGGTGAGCGTGTGGAGCATCGTGCCCATTCCGCCGTCGAGGACCAGGATGCGTTGCTCGAGCACGGCGCGAAGCTCGCGCTCGTCGTGGCGGGTTCCGGGGGGCTGCGTGGGCGGGGAGGGGAGCTGGCTCATGCGGAGGAAGTCGGGGTCGGGATGCAGCGGCCTTGGCGCGGCCGGAAGGGCGTCCCAGGATAGCAGGTTGCAGCGCGGCGCGTCAGGCGGCAACGGGGGGGGGCGGGGCCTGATTCGCACCTGAGGGTGCATACTCTGTGAATGGGTGGGGCCTCTTCGGTTTCTAACTGGGTGTTTCTTGTTTCTCAGTCTGACT
>CAZSVK010000470.1:0-4375 GCA_964610245.1 uncultured bacterium | reverse complement strand
CGGCGCCATCGGACGTTGGTCCCTCGGGGGTGAAGGACTACCGCGTGTTCCGGGACGCGACCGATCTGGGCTACGTGGCAACGACGACGTTCACCGACCCGAGTCCGGTGACCGGCACGTACGTGTACAAGGTCCAGCCTCGGGACAACGCTCTCAACGAGCAGACGGTGGGCAACGGTACGGTGACCGTGATCGTGGACAACACGGCCCCGAACGCGGTGCCGCCGCTGACGGGCCCGGCGTACTCGAACGGAAGCGTGGCTTTGAGCTGGACGGCGGCCTCGGACGTGGGCCCCGCGGGAGTGAAGGACTATCGAGTGTTCCGCGGCGCGACGGACCTGGGTTACGTCACGGTGACGACCTACACGGATGCGAGTCCGGCGGCCGGGACTTACATCTACAAGGTCCAGCCTCGAGACAACGCACTCAACGAGCGGACCGTGGCAAATGGCACCGTGACCGTGATCGTCGACAAGACAGCGCCGAGCGCAGTGACGCCACTGACGGGTCCGTCGTTCACGAACGCGGCGAATGTTGCGCTGAGTTGGTCTGCGCCGACAGATACAGGTGGCTCGGGTATCAAGGACTATCGAGTGTTCCGGGACGCGATCGACCTGGGCTACGTGGCCACGACCAGCTTCACGGACACGGGCGTGGCCACGGGTACGTACGTGTACAAGGTCCAGCCTCGAGACAACGCTCTCAACGAGCAGGCAACCGGAAACGGCACGAAGACCGTCAAGGTGGATCGCGTTGCACCCAACGCGGTGACGCCGCTGACGGGACCGGCCTACGCGAACGGGAACGTGGCTTTGAGCTGGACGGCGCCCACGGACGTGGGTCCCGCGGGCGTGAAGGACTATCGCGTGTTCCGTGACGCGACGGACCTGGGTTACGTGGCAACGACGACGTTCAGCGATCCCGGTCCGGCGACCGGCACGTATGTCTACAAGGTTCAGCCTCGGGACAACGCCCTCAACGAGCAGACGGTGGGCAACGGAACGGTGACCGTGATCGTCGACCAAACAGCCCCGAACGCGGTGACGCCGCTGACGGGCCCAGCCTACTCGAACGCGAGCGTGGCGTTGAGCTGGTCGGCTCCGACGGATGTGGGCCCCGCGGGCGTGAAGGACTATCGCGTGTACCGAGGAGCGACCGACCTTGGATTCGTCACCGTGACGAGCTACACCGACGCGAGCCCGGCTGCAGGGACGTACGTGTACAAGGTCCAGCCTCGGGATAATGCGCTCAACGAGCAGACGGTGGGCAATGGAACGGTAACGGTGATCGTGGACAAGACCCGGCCGGACGTCGCTCTCACCTACCTCTCATCCCCCACCAAGGCTGGCAACATGATCGTCACGGCGACGTTCACAGAGGCGCTCGTCAGCACCCCCCAGATCACCATCCTCCGGCCCAACACCGGGAACGACGTCAACGACGCGCCGATGTCCGGTGGCCCCTCGGTCTGGACCTATACCTACAACGTGCTGCCCAACGACGCCAACATCAAGGACGGCGCCACGCCGGTCACCATCGGCAACGGCTACGACGCCGCCGGCAACCTCAATAACGCTGCTAGCAATGCCACCTTCTACTGCGATACCTCGCTGCCGAATGCTGTCACCAATCTCTCCGGCGGGCCGACCTACGCCAATTCCAACTTCACTCTCAGTTGGACCGCGGCCACCGACGTGCTTGCCGACGGGTACTCCAGCGGCATCGCCAACCAGCGTCTCGTCCGCGACGGCACCACCACCTTTCAGACCCTGGCGGCTGGCGTAGGTACTGCCACGGTCGCCATCTCAGGCGAGTCCGATGGCAGTCACACCTACGAGATCCGGGCCGTCGACAACGCCGGCAACGTTCGAACTTCGGGCAACAACACCGTGACCGTCGTCATCGACAAGACGCCGCCCGCGGCGCCGACGGGTGTCAGCGCGCCCGCATGCAACGAACAGTGCCTCATCTGGACCGCAATGGGTACCGATGGAGGAAGCCCGATTGTCTCCTACAAGCTCTATCGCAGGAGCGACAGCAGCCAGTTCACCAGCGGCAACTACTGGGTGACCGTGACGCATCCCGGGTCGAGCTACCACGCCATTGACGGCAACGCCTACTACGGCGTCAGCGCGGTCGATCAAGCAGGTAACGAGACGCCGCTGAGCAGTATCCCTCGAGTGTTGTGGACCGACAACTGCACCGCCTGTCCCTACTGACGCACGCGCCTGGGAGACATTTCGGGACACACGCCGAAATCGAATCTGCTCCGGTCCGGGCAGTCGGCCCGTTCAGCGTATGGCGAGGTGGCCTGGTCAGCCAAGGTCAGCCGGTGTCAGTCTCTTGGAGCGTCGGCCGGCTGTAGCCTCCGCACGTCAGGTCGGTACGGGCAGAGCCGGGAGAGTCGCTCGGCCACGGCCGACCCCACGAAGTGTCCACCGTGAGCGGTCCGCTCACGAAGCCAGTTCGTCGCCCGGGGGCCGGCCGAGGCTGGCAGCGAGCAGGAGGTTGATGAACGGATGCCGCGGTTTGCCAGAGTTGTCGTGCCCGGAGTGCCCCATCACGTGATCCAGCGTGGGAGTCGGCGCCAGCAGGTCTTCTTCTCGGATTCCGACCGAGCCTTGTATCTGGCCCTGCTCGCTTCTGCTGCGCAGAGCCGAGGAGTCCTCATCTGGGCCTACTGCCTGATGAGCAACCACGTCCACCTGGTTGCGGTGCCGTCGAGTCCGAAGGCTCTCGCTGCCGCCATCAGCGAAGTCCATGGGGCCTACAGTCGACATGTCAACTTCCGGCAGGGATGGAGGGGGTACTTGTGGCAAGGCCGCTTCAAGAGCTGTCCGATGAGCGACACTCACGCGGTGGCTGCCATCCGCTATGTCGAGCGGAACCCCGTGCGGGCCGGGCTCGTCGAACGCGCTGACCAGTATCGCTGGTCCAGCGCCGGAGCCCATTGCGGCAAGAGCGTGTTACCAGTACTGACTCCGTGTCCCCTGGTCTCCGAACCGGAGCTCTGGGCCTCGTTTCTCGAGGTGCCGGACCTCAGCCTGCAAGCACTGGAACTGGAGGACAACACGCGTACGGGGCGCCCCCTCGGTTCCGCATCCTTCGTGGACAGACTCGAGGGAGAACTCGGTCGACCGCTGCGGCCCGGGCGAAGGGGACCCAAGCCCCGTTCAGTCGTGAAGGCATCCGGCGAAGTCGCCGCCGCGTGATTCGATTTCGACGTGTGTCCCGAATTACGGCGGATAGAGATGCTTGAGGATCCGGTCGGAGCGGGCCGACCAATCGGCCTCGTTGTGGCCGGCGCACTCGAACTCTTCGTAGCGCAGTTGCGCCCCCGGAGGCAGTCCCAGCAGCTCCAGTTCCCGCTTCACCCCGCGAACCAGCGCCAGGTAGAGGTCCTGGAAGACATTGGCGACGCTCACGATCTCGTTCGTCCCCACGTCCATCCAGACGCGCACCCCGGGGGCGAGCCGGCGCTTGCGGATGAACTGGTGCACCTCCACCAGGCCCCAGAAGAAGGCTGGCGATACGACCGCCGAACGGGTGAACAGCGGCGGCTCCTGCAGCACCGCCCACAGGCTGAAGAGGCCGGCAAGACTGCTGCCGAGAATGCCGTTGGTGGCCGGCTCGAGACGGGCGGGAAACCGTTCGGCGATCGTCGGCATGAACTCGTCGCGAAGTGCGGTGAGCGTGCGTCGGGCCTCTCCGCCACCGCGCCGGAACGGGTCTTTCCAGGGCGTGTACTCGACGACCCGGCGCGCGCCGGCGTTGGCCAGCGCGCCGATAACCACCGGCGCCATCTTGCCCTCTCGTATCAACCGGTCGGCAATGACGTCGAGCGACCAGGAGACCGGCATCGAGTCGGCCGCGCGCCCCCAGTGAAACGCGTTCTGGCCGTCCAGGCACATCAGCAGCGGGAAGGGGCCCGGGCCGCAGGAGGCCGGGGGCGAGTAGACCCAGCAACGCCGGTGGCCGCGGAGCGCTCTGGAGCTGAGTTCGAACAGCTCGATGCTGCCGGCGATCTTCTGCGGTCGCGGCGGGTGCTGGTGGTGGTCCTGCCATCCCGCGACCTTGACCTCCACGACCTGCGGGGCGCGGACCTCGTGGACCCGGTTGGGGATCTCCTGGCCGTAGGCGGTGGCCTCGACCGTCTCCCAGTTGCCCCGAGTGATCTTGAACTCGATCGCCTCGCCCAACGGCAGCTCGACCGTCCCGCTGTAGACCCGGTCGCCGGTCAGGCCCAGCTCGGCGCCGACGCCGTTCCAGAAACCCAGAGACTCGGCGCTGCCGCAGACGAAGATGCTGCCGTGGCGGGGAGTGATCGGCGGCACCGTGACGACGAAACGCGTGGGGAGGGTGCGGGCCCGGGCGG
>CAZSVK010000469.1:0-4397 GCA_964610245.1 uncultured bacterium | reverse complement strand
GGGATCGAAGGCCTCGCGGACGGCCTCGCCGATCGTCACCACCGTGTAGAGCGTCAGGGCCAGCGCCACGCTGGGGATGATCGTGAGATGGGGGTAAAACTTGACGTTTTCAAGCCCCTGCCTCAGGAGCGCCCCCCAGCTCGGCGTGCCGGGCGGCAGGCCGAAGCCCAGGAAGTCGAGCGACACCAGTGAGCCGATGTAGGCCACGATGCCGAAGGGAGCGAACGTGACCACCGGGACCAGGGCGTTGGGGAGGATGTGCCGGGTGATGATGCGCCAGTCGGAGACGCCCGAGCCGATGGCGGCCTGCACGTAATCCTTGGCCTTCTCGCGGAAGAACTCGGCGCGCACGTAGTAGGTGATGCCGAGCCAGCTCGTCAGGACCACCATCAGGATCGTCAGCAGCCAGAACGACGGCTGGACGATCGACGCGATGATCATGATGGTGAAGAGGAAGGGGATGGAGCCCCAGATCTCGACGAACCGCTGCGTGAAGATGTCGATCCAGCCGCCGTAGTAGCCCTGGATGCCGCCGACCAGGATCCCGAAGGCATAGCCCAGGATCGAGACCACGAGCGCGAAGGCCATCGAGATGCGGAAGCCGTAGAGCAACTGAGGCACCACGTCGCGGCCCGACAGATCGGTGCCCAGGGGCACTCCGTCGGCGAAGGACGGCCGGTTGGGCGGGTTCGAGGCCAGGTCGTAGCGCAGGTCCTTGGGTCCGTAGGGATAGACGGGCATCCAGCACTTCGCCTTCCCCTGCTCGAACACGGCCAGGTTCTTCTCGAGCGCCGTGATGCCCTCGGCTCGCTTCTCGAACTTCTCCATCTGCCGCTGGTAGCGGCGGGCCTGGTAGTGGCCGGCGCCCGGACCGGTCTGAGGGTTCTTGGCGATGAACTCGGCCTTCTCGTCGGCCAGACCCTTCTTGCTCTTCTCGATCTCGACCTTCATCAGGGACGGGTCCTTGGCGTAGCGATCGAACTGGCGGTAGTCGACCTCGCTGTCGCCGATCTGCCCGAAATCGCTCTTCTTCTGGAAGGACGAGATGGAGCCGAAGACCCAGATGAGGTCAAACCATTCGCTCACGGCCGGAAAGGCGGTCTTCCCGTTGTAATGGACCATCAGGGCCTTGCTGTTCACCGTCAGCTCCAGGAAGAAGGAGGTGACGAACAGCACCGTGACGAGCAGGAAGCACCAGTGGCCGCGCCGGATGGCCCGGAAACGGCGCAACCGCTTCTCGGTCACCGGAGAGACCTTGGTCGAGTAGCCCAGGAGCCTCAGGCAGCTCTTGAAGAGCCAGGGCAACCCCCGGGTCGTCAACAGGTATCCCAGGAGGAGGACGGCCGCGACTTCGAGCACCTTGATCAGGATCTGCATCACCACCCACCTCCGCTCATTCGAACCGCACCCGCGGGTCGACGAGAGCCAGGATAACGTCGGAAAGAATGTTGCCCAGGAGTCTGATCAGAACGAGGAAGACCAGCGTCCCCATCAGCACCGGGTAGTCTCGCTCGACCAGCGAGTTGAAGCCCAGGAGTCCCATGCCCGGGATGTTGCAGGTCTTCTCGATGAGGAAGGAGCCCGCGAACAGCAGGCCGATGGCGTGGCCGATGCTGACGCACTGGGGGATCATCGAGTTCCTGAGCGCGTGGATGAAGATCACTCGCCGCTCGCTCAGCCCCTTGGCGAAAGCGGTGCGCACGTAGTCGGCGCCGAGGTTGTCGAGGAGCGAGTTCTTCATCAGGATGGTCATCGTGGCGAAGCCCGACATCAGGTAGCCGATGATCGGGATGACCATGTGGTGCGCCTGGTCCTTGATGCACCACCAGATGTTGCCCGCCTCCCACATCGCGTTCCAGTTCTCGGAGCGGAAGCCCCCGAGCGGAAAGATGTCCCAGACCAGGCTGGTGCCGAACATCAATAACAGCGCCAGGCAGGCCACGAAGCCCGGGATCGAGTACCCGACGAAGACCAGGAGCGAGGTTGTCGTGTCGAACCACGACCGGTGCGTCAACGCCTTCTTCACGCCCAGCGGGATGCAGACGATCCAGGTCGCCAGGTAGCCGATGAGACCGAACGAGATCGAGACGGGGAACTTCGACACGATGGTATCGAGCACCGAGTCGGAGTATCGATAGGACATCCCGAAGTCGCCCTGCAGGATCCCCGAGAAGACGCCGTGGCGGAAGTCCTCGGACCACTCCTCCACGATTCCGGCCTCGTAGCCCTTGGGCTTCGCCGGCAGGGGCGTCACGCTGCGCTCCTTGTCGGGCCAGACGCCCAGCCAGATCAGGTATCCCACCGGGATGGTGCGGTGAAGCTTGTAGTAGACCTTGAGCTGGTCGATGGCGTCCTGGGGCAGCTCGAGTTCCCCGGTGGCGCTGGTGGCGATGTTGCTGCCGCCCTCCTGCATCGCCAGCAGGAGCTGGGTCTTGGCTTGCTCGATGGGACCGCCGGGCGCGAGACGCATGATCGCGTACACCATGAACGTGATGCACACGAACGTCAGCGGTATGAGCAGCAACCGCCGGATGAAGTAACTGGTCATCCCATGCACGTTGGGCTCCTTGGTGTCAGAACGAGAGGATTCGACTCCGAACGAGGTTGACCAATCACAGAGACACAGAGACACGGAGACACAGAGAGAAAGTTGGTTCCAGGAGAACCAGGCATTGCTCTGTGCCTCTGTGCCTGTGTGCCTCTGTGATACATGTCTCCGTTTGCGGGCAAGTGCCCGGGCTGAGGTCGACGGTTCACTTCTCCGGGGTGTCCCACGGCTTGACCACGACCTCACCCTGCGGGAGCGACTGCCCGCTGGCGATGGCCGCGTCGAGACGGACCTGGGCCTCCGGCTCGAACCACCAGGTGAGGATCAGCATCGAGGTCAGCACCTGGCCGGTCTTGGTCAGGTAGCTCTTTGGGTAGCCGAACCTGTCCCAGAAGATGAAACGCTTGTAGCCGGCGTGCCAGGCCAGGGCGTAGGGGTGCTCGTTGAAGAGGATCTGGTCGACCTCGCGAATCAGCTTCTTCTGCTCGGACCGATCCAGGAGCACGTTGTACCTCTCGAACAGCTCGTCGAGCCTCGTGTTCTTGAAGCCGCCAAGGTTGTTGTTGGCCGGCTTGTCGGCCAGGTCCGAGCGCCAGGAGGTCTCCGGGTTGGGGAACATCAGCGCGCCCCAGGGCTGGAAATGGATCTTGAACTGCCGATCCGAGATCTTCTTCATCAGCGTCGTGGCGTCGATCAGCTTGAGGTCGAACTTGACGCCGGCGTCCTCGAAGTCTTCCTTGACCACAAGCCAGATGCGCTCCATCGCCTGCGAGGCGAAGTTCAGGGTGACCTCCAGCCGGTTGCCGTCCGGTCCCAGGAGATAGCCTTCCGCGTCCCGGTTCTTGTAACCGGCCTCCGCCAGCAGCTTCTCGGCGCGATCCGGGTCGAACTCCACCCTCTGGTTGAGTTCCCCGGCGCCCCAATCCCTGCCGGGGAAGTACGAGTTGGTGAATTCGTACTCGTTGTAGAAGATCTTCTCCATCAGGCGCTCGCGATTGAACAGATGGGCGAACGCCAGGCGCACCCGCTTGTCGTCGAACGGCTTCTCTCGCATGTTGAACACGAAACCGGAGAAGCCCTCGGGGGCCTTCGTGTGGACCTTCCGCATCTTGATCCAGCCCTTCTTGATCAGCTCTTCCTTGGGCAGTTCCTCGATCCACCGCGAGGCGCGCGACACGTAGTAGTAGTCGAGTTCGTCCTTCTTGAGCATCTCGTAGGCCAGCTCTTCCTCGCGGACGACCTTGTACTTGACGCGGTGGAAGTTGAAGCAGTGCTTCGACCAGCGCTCGTTCTCGGCCCACCAGTCGTCGCGCCGCGTCAGCGTGAGCGTCTCGCCCTTCTCCATGTCGCCCGGCTTCATCTTGTAGGGCCACGACCCGGTGAAGAACTTACAGTTGTACTCCTCCAGATACTGGCGCCCGGGGATGAGCACTTCCTTGGCCTGGAAGATCTGCATGCCGGCGCCGAAGTAGAGGAAGAGCCGCCAGTTGAGTTCCCGGGTGCGGACCCGGATCGTGTACTTGTCGAGGATCTCCGGGTCGTGGAAACCCTCCCGGAAGGTCATCGTGCTCATCGGGTCCTTGCGGTCGTCCTGGGTGCGATGCCAGAAGGTCGCGTAGACGTCCGCGGCGGTGATCTCGGTGCCGTCGGACCAGCGCGCCCTCTCGTCGATGCGGAAGGTGAAGAGCTGGCACTTGGCCTTCTCGTCGGTCTCGATCTTCCAGTGCGAGGCCAGGCAGGGCAGGAACTCCTCGGCCTCGCGGTGGACCTCGACCAGCGTTTCGTAGAGCAGTTCGTGGACCGCCGAGGTCTCCTGGAGATTCGAATTTGGCCCCTGGGTGCGGAGCGT
>CAZSVK010000468.1:0-4411 GCA_964610245.1 uncultured bacterium | reverse complement strand
TTACTTCGAGGCCTCGATCATCAGGCCGTTCCAGGCGTTGACGAACAGACGCTTCGGGCAGACGTGCCGGCCGCCGCCGGCCGGGTCGTTGATGATCGGGTTGCCGCTGCCGTCGAAGCCGACCACCACGATGATGTGCCCGCCAGTCGAGCGGGGGCCGTAGTTGCCTCGGACGTTCACGATGACCGGGTGGCCGCGCCCGACGGCCGCCTGCAGCGCCGAGAGGCTGCGGCTGGAGCTCATGTCGGCCTTGACGCCGTACTGCCGCAGCTTCTTCGCCATCCCCTCGTGCGACGCGCCCTGGCCACGGGTATAGACGCCGCTCGCCGCGGTGTCCGCGTCGATCTTGGTGCCGAAGTAGGCGAGCACCATCCGGACCGAGGTCGGACCGCAGTAGGCGCCTGGATAGCGCCCGCCGCCCGTGTTCTGGTTGATGAGCGGCACGTTGAGCGCCTTGCCGCCGAACGCGTCCACGGTGCCCTGCGTGCCGGAGGAGGAGCCGCCCGAGGAGGATTCGCCGGAGGAAGCTCCGGAGGAGCCCGTACCGGAGAGGAACCCGAGATCGGTGCCGGCGGACGAACCGCCGGACGAACTGCCGGACGAACTGCCGGAGGAGCCGCCAGAAGAGCTGCTCGGAGCGGCGACAAAGGAGCCCTGGTTCGCCTGCGACGAATCGGCGTTGCCGAGCGAGAACAGGTCCGCGGATGCGGGCGCGCCCGGCCCGCCGGACGAGATCCTGACGGTCGCTCCTCCCGGGCGAGCCGAAGTGCCTGTGCCCGGGCCGGCGGAGATCGACAACGAAACCTGCCAACTCATCGGCGCGGCTGTCGAGGAGCACGGTTGCGCGGTCCCCGTGCATCCGGTCGGGATCAGCGTCGCCGTCGCGAGGAGCACCATCAGGATGCCCCTCCGCCCCGCCTCGCTCGTGCTTCGTGTCGTCATCGTTGAGCCTCCGTGCCACCGTCCGACGCAAGAGCGAAGCCAGGGAGCTGGCCGAAGAAGGGCCTGGATTGATGCGGGTTGTCGGGCAGCAGACCACTGCCGGATCGCGCAGGTTTCGAGCGATCCGACTGAGGCCCGCTCGGAAATCGAGCGGGGGATTTGCGCCGGACCGGGAGAACGTCTAGGCTGCCGTCATGATCTCCCGGCCCGAGGATTTCGCAGCTCCCTGGCTCGAAGCGCTGCGGCCGCTCCAGGCGATGGGACTCGAGCCCGATTTCGTCGAGCGCCGTGTCATGGAGGCGGTCGCGGCGGAGCTTCGGAGCCCGGAGGATCTGCAGCGGGCCGGCCGGCTCCGCGACGACTGTCCGGTGCAGGGGATGGCTCCCGAGGACTACCTGCCCGGGTGGGTCGAGGTCCCGACCCTCGGCCGTGCGCTCGCCGGCATCCAGTTCCGCGGTCCCGGGCCACGCAAGCCGGTGCTGGAACTCCTGCAGCGTTCGTTTCGCATCGATCGGGCCGGCGCGCTGGACGACCTCCGGCGCTGTCTCCTGGGCCGGTTCGCGGGCTTCCACCCGACGGCCGCCCTGGTGTTCCTGACGCCCTCGGAGGAAGCGGCCTGCGGCGAGGGAGCGCCCGGTCTTCCCGACGAACGGCTGATCGGCGGCCGGCTCCACCACCTGCGGCAACGGCCGCCCCCGCCCCAGCCCAGACGGGTCCACCTGGTTCGCACGCTCGGGTTGGATTGGTTCGCCCTCTACCGGGCAGCCTACGAGTCGTTTCACGGCACGGCTTCGGGCGCACTGCGAGAGGCCGTTCGGGTCGAGACCCGCGAGACGTTGTCGCACTTCATCGACTGCGGCGCGGTCTTCGAGGTGTTCGTCGACGACCTGTGGGCCGGGCTCGTGGCCGTGCTGCGGCAGACGATGGCCGGCTTGCCCGGCTTCCTCGTGGTCGAGGAGATCCTATCGCCGGCGTTCATCGGGCAGCGCCTGGCGCCGGCGGTGCAGGACGAGATGATCCGGCGGCTCGACGCCGGTCCGCTCGACTGTCTCTTCGGGAAGATCCATCCACTCAACGGTCCGTCTCTGCGAACCGCGAAGGGTCTGGGGCGCGTCGACCTCGGCGGGTTCAGGGCGCTCTCGCTGACTTGAGCGACTGGTCGGCCCCGGTTGTTGCCCGTCCAGTCACCGATCGGGTTCGGTATCCTGTCACCGGAACCTGTCACTGGAATCCCACCAACGGCGGAGGAAACGATGGACCCGTATCTGTGGCTCGAGGACGTGAGTGGAGAACGACAGCTGGCCTGGGTCGGCGAGCGAAACGCCGACAGCACGCGAGAGCTGACCCGCTCCGAGGGCTTCGCCACGCTCGAGCGCCGGTTGAGGGAGATCCTCGATTCCGATGCCCGGATTCCCTTCGTCGGCAAGCGAGGTCCGTTCTACTACAACTTCTGGCAGGACGCCCGGAACCCTCGAGGCCTGTGGCGGCGCACCTCTCTCGAGGAGTACCGCAAGCCCGAGCCGTCGTGGGAGATCGTGCTCGACCTGGACGCCCTCGCCGTCGCCGAGAAGGAGAACTGGGTGTGGCACGACGTCACTTACCTGGATCCCGACTGCCGGCGGTGTCTCGTCTCGCTGTCGCGAGGCGGGGCGGACGCGGCCGTGGTGAGGGAGTTCGACCTGACGACCAGTTCCTTCGTGGGGGGTGGGTTCGTGCTGCCGGAGGCCAAGAGCCGCGTCGCCTGGCGCGACCTCGATACCCTCTTCGTCGGAACCGATTTCGGGCCCGGCTCGCTGACCCGCTCGGGCTACCCGCGCCTGGTCAAGGAGTGGCGGCGCGGGACGCCGCTTGAAGAGGCGGTGACCGTCTTCGAGGGCCAGCCTGACGACGTGGCGGTGCATGCCGTCCGGGATCTCACGCCCGGCTTCGAGAGGGACCTGATCTTCCGCCTGGTGACGTTCTGGACCGACGAGCTGTACTTGCGCCGTGACGGCGAGCTGATCCGGATCGAGAAGCCCGACGACGCCAAGGCGTCGGTGCACCGCGACCAGCTGTTCCTCGAGCTGCGCAGCGACTGGCACACGGGCGGGCGGACGTTCTCCGCCGGGGCGCTGCTGGCGGCCGACTTCGACGGGTTCCTGCGAGGCGAGCGCTACTTCGAGGTGCTGTTCCAGCCGGGTGAGCGCACGTCGCTCGCGGGGTTCAGCCCGACCCGCCACCACGTGCTGCTCAACGAACTGGACAACGTGCGAAACCGGGTCTACGTGCTCACCCGCGAGGGCGGCAAGTGGTACCGGGCCTCGATGCCGCACGTGCCTGAGTTCTCGACGGTCCAGGCCAGCGCGGTCGATCCGGACGAGTCGGACGACTTCTTCATGATCGTCACCGACTACGTGTCACCGACGCGGCTGTTCCTGGGCTCGGTACACGGAGGCGAGCTGGAGGAGCTGAAGAGGCTTCCCTCGCTCTTCGACAGCGAGGGGCTGGCCATCCGCCAGCACGAGGCAACCTCGCTGGACGGCACGCGGATCCCCTACTTCGAGGTGGCCCGCGAGGGGCTGCCGGCGGATGGCCGGAACGCCACGCTCCTGTATGGCTACGGTGGTTTCGAGATCGCCCTGGTGCCGACCTATCAGCCCACGGTGGGCGCGGCCTGGCTGGAAGCCGGAGGCGTTTACGTCGTCGCCGGCATCCGCGGCGGAGGCGAGTTCGGCCCGCGATGGCACCAGGCGGCGCTCAAGGCCAACCGGCACAAGGCCTACGAGGATTTCATCGCCGTCGCCGAGGATCTGGTGCGACGCGGCGTCACGTCGCCCGGCCATCTGGGCATCATGGGCGGCAGCAACGGCGGTCTGCTGATGGGCAACATGCTCACGATGCGCCCCGAGCTGTTCGGCGCGATCGTGTGTCAGGTGCCGCTGCTCGACATGCGCCGCTTCCACGAGCTGCTGGCCGGCGCGAGCTGGATGGGCGAGTACGGCAACCCCGACGCGCCCGAGGACTGGGATTTCATCCGCTCGTTCTCGCCCTACCACAACCTGGACGAGCACGCGAGCTACCCCCACATCCTGTTCACGACCTCGACGCGAGACGACCGCGTTCACCCCGGTCACGCGCGGAAGATGGTCGCCAAGATGCTGGCCCAGGGCCACCAGGTGCTCTACTACGAGAACACCGAGGGCGGCCACGCCGGCGCCGCCGACAACAAGCAGCGGGCGTTCATGAGCGCGCTGGCTTACATCTTCCTGGCCAACGAGTTGAAGAAGTAACCAATCGGGAGCTCCGCTCCCGAACCCTCGCCCGGGTGAAGTTCACCCCGGGACCCCCCGATGACTGGAGTGAGTCTTGCCTGCGCTCGCAGCTCGGAGTCCTCGAGAGGGCCGAGCCGGCCTCGATTCGTGTTCTCCAGTGCCGGGTCCAGGGTGGGGCTCCCACCCTGGCGAGGTCTGGAGCGGAGCTCCAGCAGGGG
>CAZSVK010000467.1:0-4435 GCA_964610245.1 uncultured bacterium | reverse complement strand
GGACGGCCGGTGCATACCTGGGAGTGCGACGTGGACCTGCGCTTCGAGCAGGACCGGGCAGCGGCGGAACGCTGGCACCTGGGCCGGATGGAGCAGGTTGTCGAGTTGCTTGCCGCCGGGCCGGCCTGGCTCATCGGCCACGCCGACGCGCTGCGCGAGGTCGACCGGGCCCAGCGGGCGGCTACAGGCCAGTCGCTGCGCCGCGTCGCGCGCGCCGGGAAGGTGCTGCTGGCGCGCTCGGGCGGGCGCTGAAGCCCGACGCGAGAGGGAAACGATGTCGTTTTGTCCAAAGAGACTGAAATCTACTGGCGCCTCAACGAGAACGGAACCTGGCGAAGCCGGCTGGCCCCGCAACGCGCGGACTCTGACCTGCTCCGCTCGAAGGTCGCCGAGCAGCGCGCGGATTCGGCGGCGGGACGAGGCCGGCCCATCACGGAGACTCGCGGAGGCACGTAGGATGAAGCACGGAGCGCCGCGCGTTGTGGTTGCGGTAGCGGTCACGGCCGCGCTGAGCCTCTGGCCCCTGCTGGCACCGGCTGCCGTGGCACTGGCGCAGACACCGGTTACCACGGGCCCGGGCACCCAGGTCATGGAAGAGTGTCGAGATTTCGCTTCCCCGTCGCTCGGCGCGCACCTTCGCATCTGCGAAGGGACACCGTGGCCAGCGCGAACCGAGAAGTACGTGATGCCGTTGCTGGCCGCGAATCGAGACAAGTTCAAGGGCAAGACCGTCCTGGACATAGGTACCGGCTCGGGCATCCTGGCGCTCTTCGCCGCTCGACAGGGAGCGTCGAAGGTCATCGCGACCGATATCGAGCCGGCGGCCATCGCCTGCACGCGGGAGAACGCCCAGAGGCTTGGAGTGGCTTCGATCGTCGAAACCCGATTGGTCAGCTTGAAGGACCCGTCGGCCTATTCCGTCATCCGGCCGGGGGAGACCTTCGACATCATCGTTTCCTTTCCAATGGGCTTCCTCAACCGGGCCCCAACCGTCGTTTCCGGGGCCATCGATGACGGCATCACGCCGAACGACACCACCCGGTTCGGCTTCTCCATCGTCAATGGGCTCGCCACCCACCTGCGACCTGGCGGAACGCTCATTCTCTGCTACAGATTCGCGGTCCTGCATTCCCTGATGGTGGACTACGCCCGGCATCTCGGATACGTCGTCGAGCATCACCCGGCCCTGAAAATCATGCCTCCCGACTACGTGACGATGTTCAGGGCCTTCGCCATCCAGGTCGCGCTCTCGGAGGGCGTCGACCCGAGCGCGCTGATCCCTCCGGGATTCGCCGCCGCCAGGCCCGGCCACGACGGCGTCCCCGAGAGTCCCACCCGCACGGGCCCGGCCTTCGACTGGCCTGTCGCCAGGTGGCTGCCGGAGGCCTCCGACGACGACGCCTCGGTCCCCCGAGGCTACTTCCTGCGTGGCCCCAGCTTCCCCGGCATTCCGTGGCTCCCTCGCGCCAACCCTCCTGGTGGTCATGCGTTGCCGGATTACACCAAGGTCGATCTGTCTGCCGAACAGGGAATGGCCTTCCCTCGGCTGTGGGGGACCGACCTCGACCGGATCCTGCCCGGCCTGATGGTCATCCGACAGGCCTCGACCGGGTCGCGCCGGCCGGGGACTCCGACGGCTCGCCTGGAGGTGACACCCGCTCCCAAACCGGCGTCGTCGACAAACGCGCAGTCATCCGCAACCACGAGCCCGGAGAACGAGGTCGACGGCGGCTGTTTCGAGTATCAGTCGGAACTCGTGAAGGGCCCAGTTCGCGTCTGCCGGAAGACACTCTGGCCCCTGGAAGTGGAGAGCGACATCATGACGCTGATGCAAGCGAATCCGGACAGGTTCGCGGGCAAGACCGTTCTGGATGTCGACACGGGATCGGGGATCCTGGCCATCTATGCCGCCCAGCTGGGAGCCACGAAGGTCGTCGCGTTGGACACCGAGCCCAGAGCCGTCGTTTGCGCCAGGGACAACGCTCGGAGACTCGGTCTGACGTCGGTCATCGAAACGCGCGAGTTGAGTTCGACGAACCTGTCGGCCTTTTCCGTCATCCGGCCCGGAGAGGTCTTCGACGTCGTTGTCTCCGCACCTCCCTACGCGGTGACTCGTGTGCCCTTCATCACGCCCGGGGGGGTCGACCGGTCAATTGCGTCAGACGACACCGCCAGGCTGGGCTTGTCCATCATCGGCGAGCTTCGCGAGCACCTGAGCCCGGGCGGGACGGCGGTCCTGTGCTACAGGTCGGCGGTCCTGCACGACCTCCTGGTAGCCTACGCCCGGCACCTGGGATTCGCCGTGAGTGAGCATCCAGCGCAGTTTCTCGTGGATGCTGACTACCGTGCGCTGTACAACACCTTCGCCGCGCAGGTGGCACGCTCCGAGGGCGTCGAGCCGAGCGCATTGTTCTTGCCTCGACCGGCACTGGATGTCGATGTCCCCGCCTCCTACATGATGACCGAGTACCTGGTGGGAAAGACCGGTCGATTCCCCCGTCTGTGGGATGATGACACCAACAGTGTCATGCCCGGCCTGATCGTCATCCGGAAGCAGCCGGCGTGGTCCGGTCAGGAGGGAGCCTCCGCTCCGTGAGAGCGGTCCCGTTGTCAGCGCGAGGGGCCTGGCTGGCCTATCGGCCCCGTGGCGGCGGCCTGCCCGGAAGCGGGCCGGGTCCGTGAGGGACTGTTGGAAACGGGTCACCCGTCCTGGCGCTCTCGAGCATCATTGCCGCTTGCTCGCGGAAACCGGGCACCCGACAGCAGGCAAGTCCTCTCTCCAGCGTAGCGATGTAGGCGGAACTGTCGCCGGTCGCAGCCCGTGCCTCGGCCAACTGCAGCCAGAACCCCGGAACACCCGGGGCGGCCGCCACGACATCCTCCAACAATTCCGCCGCCTTCGCCGGGCTGCCGGCTTCAATCAAGGCGCCGGCCACCCGGAGCTTCGAGGCTGGCATGGAGGCGCTTGCCCGCGCCTGCTCGAGCATGAGCGCGGCCTCGGTCATCCGGCCGGAGCGCATCAGGCTGGAACCCAGGTCCAGGCAGATCGATTGCCGATCGGGCCAGTCGCCGGGGACTGCCAACGCCGCCTTGAAGAGAGCGATCGCTTCGGGCGCGCGGCCCATCTGTAGCAGGATCCGGCCGTGGGCAACCAGGAAGTAGTAACGGCCCTCGGAGCCCGTGCTCTCGGCGGCTGCCGCCTCGGAGAGCGCTTGGTCCCCACGGCCGAGCATCGACAGCGCCACGAGGCGCTGCGCTTCGACCATCGGCCTCAGGCTCCAGTGCTGTCTCGCCCAGTCGCCAATCCGCACCGCCTGCCCCGGGCTCTGGAGTCCGTACATGAACCGGCCCATCATCGAGCAGAGTTCCAGATCGTAGTCGCGGTCGCTGGATGCAGACAGATCGCGATCGAACATCTCATAACGGATCTTCATCAGCTGAAGCCCGCGTTCCAGGGCTCGGGACGACTCGGTGGTGGCGCCCGCGGCCGCGAGCGAAAATGCCATGGCGATGCAGGCGCGATCGTTGTTCGGCGCAATTGCGACGGCCTGGCGGGCGGCTTGCGCTGCCTGCTCGAACAGCTCGGACTGCGCGAGCACTTCACTCAGCAGCGACCAGGCCTCGGACCACTCGGGGAAGCTCACCACCGCGGATCGGGCGCGGCTCAGCGCCTTGTCGATGAAACCGGCTTCCAGCAATCTGCACTCAGCCGAGAGCTGTCCTGCTATGAGCACAAACCGATCGACGGGGCGCCACTCGTAGACCCCGCGGAAGAACCGCTCGAACTCGGCCTCGGACACGGTGCCATCCCCATCGAGGTCTCGGGGCTCCTTGGAGCGGCTCCAGTTGAACCGCATCAGCTCCTTCCTCGAAAGCCGCCCGTCACCGTCGGTGTCGAAACGGCTGAACATCTCCTTCAAGCACTGTGTCGGCCCAGAGAAGCGGAACGGCCCCGCGGCCGAAGCCGCCGAAGCGGCGGTGGGCTTCGTTCCCTCCGCGGTGCGTTCCGCGATCCGGGAGTCGGCACCCAAGGAGAACGCCAGCACCAGGATGCCGGCAATGAGCAGCCAGGCGGGAAGCTTGCGAGCAAAGGTCGTGTCCGCGCCCGACATCTACCAGTACCCCATCCGCTGGAACATCCGGTGCTCCTCGAAGGTGAGCCTCGCGTCGGGCGCGCGGGGCGGCCGTTTGAACTTCTCGGACCAATCGAGCAACAGGCCTCTCAGAAGCCGGCTCTCTCTGGGATGCGCGGCCGAGACGTCGTTCTGTTCCCGGACATCGTTCGGCAAGTCGTAGAGCACCGCATCGCCGCCGCGGCGCAGGATCATGTGCCAGCGAGAAGTCCGTGCGGAGAGGGCATTGCTGAGGCAGCTGTAGGCGACCCCATCGGAAGGCGGCGTCGGAGGCGCGGCCGCGGCGTTGACCGAGGCTGAGA
>CAZSVK010000466.1:0-4445 GCA_964610245.1 uncultured bacterium | reverse complement strand
CTGTCCGACGTCACCACGGGCGACACCATATCGTTCTTCATCACGAACATCGTCTCAGGGAAAGACTCCACTGCCACGACCCTGGTCTTCGACGTGGGCACGACGGTGATCGGCAATCCGTACGGTCCCCCGCCGCCGCTCGTGGTGCTGACCGATCCCAGCGGTGAAGTCTCGGCGGCCGGCGGCTATGTCTACAACAGCAGTGGCTACGTCGTTCCCGGCAAGACGCTGCAGGCCTTGGTCACGCACACCAACAGCAGCAAGATCCAGGGCTACTTCAGCCGGGAGGGCGCGGATTTCCTGAACTTCCCGGATCTGTCCACCACAGAGACTTTCGCCCAGGAGTTCCCCGGCAAGTACGGGTTCTCGAAGGTCGGCCCGATCCAGCTCAACGACACGGTGCGCATCTTCGAGACGGTCCCTCAGGCGAGTCCCGCGCTGGTCATGTATCAGGACAGCCACAACTTCGAGTCGTCGAACACGAAGGCTCTGCCTCCGATGATCTTCGCGAACTCGGTCAACGCGAACAAGAGCATCTGGACGATTGCCGGCGGCGACCTGAACACCGGCAGCGGTCCGAGCTGGCAGTTGACCGACTCCGCTCTCTACGTCATCTACACCTACTATCAGGCGGGGAACGACTTCTCTCAGACGACCACCAGCACGCGTGTGGTCAAGGACGGGCCGCTGACCATCACGGCCACGTTTTACAACAAGGATCTGATCTTCGGCTCGGCACCGGCCTTCGTCGCGGAGCCGGTGGCGGAAGGCGTGGTGCCGACGCTGCTCATCGATCGCCCGGGCACCGGCGAGAACCCCTGCTGCTGGCCGCTGACCGTCGATTCGACACTCAGTGGAGCCCGCTGGCGCTGGTCGACGACCTACAACGTGCAGAAGGGCGATCGGTCGGGATTGCTCGACGGTAAGTCGTTCATCACCGCCCAGAATGCGGTTGACTACGGCGGCAACGACATCGGCACCGTCCGAGTCGGACAGCAGCCGGACATGAAAAACGACGACTTCACGATCATCAGCACGCCGGCCCGGGTGGCCTCACTCACCTACAGCCGCGGCGATCAGACCCAGAGCCCCCCGAAGGTGCCCACGGTGCCCTTCACCATCACGGTCGCCTTCGACACCCGCATCACGCAGACGGTCGCGCCGCAGCTCGAATTGCTCCAGGACAACACGCCGGTCGTGGGTTACGGATGGAAGAACCTCACCTATGTGAAGGACGATCTGCAAGCCAACCAGAGCATCTTCACCTACGACGTCACTCCGGCGTTGCCCGTCGGCGACTACACCATCAACGTCACCAACGCCTACAACCTGATGGGGACCAACATGGAGCCGTCGGACGTGACGCCCTCCAACCCCAACTTCAGCGTGAGCAGCCTGAAGGCGACGGTGACGGCGCTGACCTACACCAAGGCCCCGGCCAAGGTCGCCAAGGGCGCGCTGGACGTGACCGTGACTTTCGACATGCCGGTGACCGGGCCAGTCGCCACGATCGATCGCCAGCCGATCGGCAGCGGCGCCAACGATCTGCCCGCAACGGCGATGACCGGTTCCTGCGGCTCGACCTACTGCCGCACCTGGACGATCCGCCACAGCATCGACCTGCAGAACGGCACGACCATCAAGGACGGCACGGCCGGCATCACCGTCACCGGTGCGCTGAACCTCATCGGCAATCAGTCGGATCTCTACGGCAACTCCTTCGAGATCGACACCCGGCCCACGGTGACGCTCGCTTACAGCCGGCCCAGCCGCTCGTATGGTCTGGGCGCCTTCGGCCTCACGGCGACGTTCACCGAGGATATCCCGGTCGCTCCCACGGTCGCCGTCGACAGGCCGATAGGAGGCTTGCTGGTACTTCCGGCCGTCATGCCGGACTCTCAGAACTCCCGGGTCTGGACCGTCTCGGGCAACATCATCGGCGCCGACGGAGACGGCGACCGTACGGTGACGATCACCGCCTCGGCCGCGGCGCCGGCCGATCCCGGACTGGCCTCCCAGCCCAGCAACAACACGTTCAAGGTGGATGCGACCAAACCCACCTTGGACTCGGTCACGTACAGCAAGGGGGGCCGTCCGTACAAGGGCGGCGACCCGCTGCTCATCACGGCGACCTTCAGCGAGGAGATCTCGCCCGCGGCGCCGTCGATCACAATCACCGGAGGGCGGGTCGGAGGCTTCCTGGTTCGCAATGCCAGCCTGCAGCAGGGCGAGACCGCCACCGTCTGGGTCTTCGGGCCTCTGCAGATCATCGACGGGGATGCGGACGGCACCCGCACTCTCTCGTTCAGTGGCTTCGACGCCGCCGGCAATGAGATGGTGGCGCCACCGGCGTCGACGTTCCAGATCGACAACACGCGGCCGCAGTTGACGGACTTCGTCTACAGCAAGTCCTCGCAGATCTACAAGGCCGAGACCTTCATCGTCACGGCCACCTTCAGCGAGGCGATCACGCCCGATGCGCCTGCTCCCCCGGTGCCAGCCGTGCTGTCGCCGACCATCACCGTCTCCGGCGGGAACCTGGGGGGTAGTTCCGTCAACGGGCAGTCGATGCTCGCCGATCCGCTGGCGGCCACCGCGAACACGGTCTGGACCTTCACGACGACGATACTGGCCGCCAATCCCAACGGTGAGCGCTCGCTCGTTCTCGCCGCCTTCGATGCGGCGGGAAACGCACTGCTCAACCAGCCCAACAATCCGGTCTTCACGGTCGATACCGTGGCGCCCACCGTGGCGAATGTCGACTACAGCAAGTCCAGCGCCCGCTATGGCGTCAACCAGCCGCTGGCCCTCACCAGCCTGCGGTACGGTCTGGGGCAAGGCTTCAAGATCGACCTGGCCTTCAGCGAAGAGGTCAACCTCGACCTCACGCCGACTGCCCTGAGCATTGCCGGCGGCACCGCCAGCACGGCCAACGACGTGACCACCGGGACGATGGCGGCGGGGGCCGACCATCGGTTCTGGCGCTATGCCCGGACGAGCCTCGAGACCGGCGACGACGGCACCCTCACGGTCCTGCCCACCGCCTATGCCGCGGCCGGCAACCCGACCGCGGGGCCGATGCCGAACAACACGTTCCAGGTCAACACGGTGGTGCCGAATGCGTCGGTGAGCTACTCCCGTGGCACGACCGACCTGAACGACATCACGACCGACATCCCCAACCGAGCGGTCGGGGTCGGGTTGCTGACGATCAGCGCGCAGTACGACAAGGCGATCGACACGACGACTCCACCGAAGGTCACGATCAACCGCCCCGGGACGGGCAATGATGTCAACGCGGTCGGCATGGACCAGGTGACCGCCCAGAACTTCCAGTACAACTGGACCATCGAGCCCGACAACAACGGTTCGATCCTGGACAGCGGCTACAACATCCTGACCACGCTGGACATCGTCGGGGCCTACGACTCCTACGACAACGAAGCGGTGTACGGCTCGGCGTTCCGCGTCGACACGATCGCTCCCTCGATCTCGAAGATGGAGTACAGCACCAAGCTGGTGGCGGTCGCGCCGTCCACGGTCTACATCACAGCGACGTTCAGCGAGCCGATCAAGGCCACGCCGAACATCGCGATCAGCGGCCCCCCTCCGCGCACCAACGACGTCGTCGCGAGGGCCATGTCCTCGACCGGCAACGAGGCGATCTGGACCTTTGTCTACAACGTCGTAGCTGGAAACGACGGCACGTTTGTCGTTGCCATCACCAACGGGAAGGACCGGGCCGGCAATGCCAACTCCGCGCTGACCGCGAACAACCAGCTCACCATCCGCACCCAGGACGTGCCCTCCCGCTCCTTCCTGGTCGAGGTCTCCAGCAATGGTCTGGCGAGCCGGCGAACCAAGATGGACGTCATCGCCTACAACCAGACGACCCGCGTCGAGGCCGGCAGGCTGAGCAACCTGCCGCTCAACACCTCGAGATCGATCAGTCTGTCGAAGGTCGTGACCGGCGAGTCGATCCAGTTCCTGCTAGGTTCCATCAACGCGTCTGGCTCGAGCACCTGGACGACCTCTCCCTTCCGCTTCGACACCGGCACCTCGCTCGCGATCCCGGTCCTCGAGACGGCCATCGACAAGCAGACGCTGGCCGACCCCAGCGACGAGGTCGTCTCGCTGTTTGGCTACGTGCGGAACGAGGCCGGCTCGCCCGTGACCGGCCGCAACGTCTGGCTCGTCCTCTGGCACAAGGACCCGATCACCGAGAAACTGGAGAGCTACACCTTCCCCGCGGTGGCCACGACCCAGGACTACCGAGGCCTGTTCCCTGGCAGTTACTCGTTCTCCCAGGTCGGACCGGCCGTGCCCGGAGACGCCATTCGAATGGAACTCGTCCAGCCCGGTGGGGTGGTCTGCTGGACGCCGATCTTCTTCCCCGAGGCCACGGCCGGCAGCGGCGCCAAATCGCCCGGCTTCGCCTCGATCGG
>CAZSVK010000465.1:0-4455 GCA_964610245.1 uncultured bacterium | reverse complement strand
AGCGCGACCGCGGCTACCGCGAGGTCAGCGGCCTCCTGGCCAACACCATCAACACCTACACCGATACCACCGCCTCGACCCCCGGCCGCACCTACCACTACGCGGTCGCCTCCGAGTCGAACGGCTTCCTGGGCTCGTTCTCGTCGGCCGCGGCCGCGGTCGCCGGCCCCGACTCGGGCGTGTTCTACCTGAACGCCGAGGACGCGGCGATCGTCGGCATCTCCAACATCGCCGACTTCTCGCAGGCCCAGGGCGGCGGCGTCATCCGCGAGGCGTTCCCCTCGCCCTTCCTCGGCAACGGAGTGCTGCTGATCCGGCCCTCCAACACGGCCGTCACCGGTATCAGCTTCCTGACCCTGCAGTGGAGCCAGGAGATCGACGCCACCGGCTACACGCCGCAGCAGGTGTTCCGCACCTACGACGTCTACCTTGTCAGCGTGCGCAACAGCGCCAGCGGGATCTTCGACCTCGCGCTCGACGAGCCGACCACCGGCTCCAACTCGGTCGGACCCGAACTGAGCGCCAACGGGAAGGACTTCTTCCAGCAGAACTTCGGCTTCCCGCCGACCCCGAGCATCGAGCGGCTGGGCAGCATCACCTTCAGCGACCAGGGGCCGGGCCTGCCCAACCCCGGGGTCGCCGAGGTGCTACAGCTCGGCATCCGCTACCAGGGCTTCAACCCCGGCATCGCGCGGGGCCGCGGCGAACTGCTGCTCGACGGGCTGATCCTCGTGCGCAGGTAAAGACAGGGGTTAGGGGTTAGGGGTTAGCGGTCTGGACCAGCCCAGAGCCGCACGCCCCGCCATCCCATCGCGCCGACTCCGGAGCATCGTGCTAGGCTTGCAAGAGGGCCTTCGGTACCGGGCACTCCGAGGCCCGACGCATGGCTCGTGACATCCTGACCTCTTCATCCTGACCCCTGCCGTCATGAAAGACCTCATCGGCTTCCTCGTCGTCGCGGTCGTGGGCTGCCTGATCGCCGCCGCGGTCGGGTTCGTGTACTTCCAGGTCCCGGCGGAGATCCTGGTGACCTGGGGGATGGGCGCGTTGAGCCTTGTCTGGCTCCTGATCCTGCTCACGCTGCCCTGGAACCTGCACTTCGAAGCCAAGCACCTGCTCTTCGAGATTCAGCGCTCCCGCGAGCGCGGGATTCCCGTCAATGCGGAGCGTGAGAGCTATGCCGTCACGCTGCGCGACCGGATGCTCAAGGTGTCGGTGGTGGCGCACCTCGCCAGCGCCGCCCTGATGGCGGGCGGCACCTGGCTGCTGGGCGGCTCCGTCGGTTACTACTTCTCCGGTTTCTATCTCCTGGGCACCTTCATCCGCCCCGGCTTCGAGTACTACAGCTACCAGCGCCGGCGGTTGCGCCAGATGTCGGAAGAGGTCCACTACCCTCGCGAAGACGTGGTCAAGCTGCGCGGCGACGTGATGCAACTGACGGCCCGCACCGACCGGCAAGACGAGCAACTGGAGGAGCTGACCCGCTCCCTGGGCCAGCTCGGAGAGCGACTCGAGGCGCGAGTGGCCGCGGTCGGACAGACGAGCCAGGAGGCCGACCGGCACCTCGAGCGCCAGGTCACCGCCCTGAGCCACAAGTTCGAGGAGACCATCGGCCGGCTCACCGACAACCAGGAGATCCTGGCCGGCATCAAGGCCTTCCTGCGAATGGTCCGGGAAGATCGGTAGGCGCCTCAGTCGGAGCGTCCCGTGACCCCTGAAAGCCAGGACCAGCGGAAGTTCTTGATGACCGGGATCCCGATGTCCGGAGGCGGCGCGCCGGGCGAATGGTTGGTGTCCAGGAGGACGGTCAGCGCTCCCGGGAAGGACTTCCGCAGGGCATTGCAGTTTCCGGGCTCGTTGTCGAAGATGGCGACGATCGTCCCCAAGGCGCCGATGGTCTGCTGGACCTCGGGACTGCCCTTGAAATGGTCGTCGGCCACGCCACTGCGGGAGGCCATCAACAGCTCGCCGCGCCCCGGCCCGAAGGGATAGCCCGTGGCCTGGAGCGTGGCGATCGTCCCATCCTGCATCTTGGCCTCTTCGCGGCCGGTGAGGTAGACGATGATCGCCCCGGCCTTGCTGAGCGCGTTGACGAAGGCCACTCCCCCGCTGACCGCGTGATCGAACCGCAGGTACTCGTTGCTGAAGAAGCGCTGTTTCCAGAAGGCGAAAGCCCGAGCGCGTTCGTCCGTGTCTCGGATGCCGGCCATCGTGAACATGTCGGTGACGGCGTAGGGCAGGTCGTCCGGCACCCAGGAGGCGACGACGGCAGCCATCCCCGGACAAGCACGGCGATTCGCCATCGCCAGCTCCCTGAAGATCGCCTTGTGCCGGCAACCGGCCTCGAAGAGCGTCGCATCGAGGTCGAAGATGCAGACCGGCGTACGCCCTTGACGCGAGATCCGGCGGACCGAGGTCAGGGTGCCACCCAGCACGGCGTCCTGCCGGGGAGTCAGCGCGGCGCGGCCGAAGCCGATGCCGTCCTCCGCCGCGGCCGGAAAGAGGGCCGCCAGAGCCACCGCGAGCGCGATCAGTGCAGGGACGTGACGTGGGTGGAACATGCGAGGGCCTCCTGGCGGACAGAGCCGGATCGGCGGAGCGAGGCCGGCCACCCGTGGCGGTCTCGCGCACTGCGTCATGTTCCTTAGCACGCATCCCCCGGCCCATCAAGCACCGCAGTCACCAACCGCGGCGCCGGCGCCCGCCGGGAATGCCGGCTGTCCGGCGGTCGAGCGTGGTATCTTGCCGTGCGATTGGAAGCGCTGCAGGTCAACGAAATCTTCTACAGCATCCAGGGCGAGTCGTCCTTCGCCGGGCGGCCCTGCGTGTTCGTGCGGCTCACGGGCTGCAACCTGCGCTGCACCTGGTGCGACACGGCGTACGCGTTCCACGAGGGCCGGCGAATGGACCTGGACGAGATCGTGCGAACCGTGGAGACCCATCCGGCCCGGCTCGTCGAGCTGACCGGCGGCGAACCACTCCTGCAACCGGACGCGCTGACGCTGATGCACCAGTTGGCCGACCGCGGCTGGACGGTGCTGCTGGAGACCGGAGGGTCTCTCGAGCTGGCCGGCGTGGATCCGCGGGTGGTGCGTATCGTCGACGTGAAGTGTCCGGGCAGCGGCGAGAGCGAACGGAACCTGTGGAGCAACCTGGCGGGGCTCCGGGAGATGGACGAGGTCAAGTTCGTGATCGCGGACAGGGCCGACTTCGACTTTGCCGGGCAGGTGCTCGACGAGCGTCTGCGGGGCTTCGAGGGGACCGTGCACCTCTCGCCCGTGTGGGGCCGGCTGGAACCGGCCGCGCTGGCACGGTGGATCCTGGAATCGGGCCGAGCGGTGCGCCTGTAACTGCAACTCCACAAGTTGCTCTGGCCCGCCGAGACGCGAGGTGTTTAGCCATGACCGGCAGTCCTGACAACCAGCTGCGCCCGGCCGTCGTGCTGCTCAGCGGCGGCCTCGATTCTGCGACCTGCCTGGCGATCGCCCGGGCAGAGGGGTTCGCGCCGCACGCCCTGAGCTTTCGATACGGGCAGCGCCATGCGAGGGAACTGGAGAGCGCGAGGCTGGTGGCGCAATCTCTGGGGGCGCGGGCCCACTTCGTGGCCGACATCGATCTGCGGCTCTTCGGCGGCTCGGCGCTCACGGCAGAGCTGGAGGTCCCCAAGCAGCCCGGGGGCCCGGAGGGCGCGGCGGGGATTCCCATCACCTACGTTCCCGCCCGCAACACCATCTTCCTGTCGTTCGCGCTGGCCTGGGCCGAGGTGCTGCACGCCGCCGACATCTTCGTGGGGGTCAACGCCATCGATTACAGCGGCTATCCGGACTGCCGGCCGGAGTACATCGCAGCCTTCGAGACGATGGCCAACCTGGCCACCCGCGACGGGGTCCAGGGCCGGGTCCGCTACTCGATCCACACGCCGCTGATCCGGTTGACGAAGGGTCAGATCATCCGCCGGGGGCTGGAGCTGGGCGTCGATTACTCGCTCACCCACAGCTGCTACGACCCCGACGCGGAGGGCGCCTCCTGCGGCCTGTGCGACAGCTGCCGGCTGAGGCTCAAGGGATTCGCCGAGGCCGGCATGGCCGACCCGATCCGCTACGCGAGCGGTCGGAAGCGGAGCTGAACTCGCGGGGCAGCCGGCTGAAAAAGAGAAAGCGGGTCTTGCGACCCGCTTTCATGGGCGTGGACGGTAAGGGATTCGAACCCTCGACCTCCGCATTGCGAACGCGGCGCTCTCCCAGCTGAGCTAACCGCCCATCCGGCCTTGCGGCCAGGGCCGAGAATATACCACACGCCGCGAGAATCTGTAAACCGCGGACTCGGGCGTCGGGCGGGGGAGCATGTCATGCGGGGGGCCCCTCCTCGAACCGAGTTGCCATCTGGGGACGCTGTCCCCAGACCCCTGCTGGAGCTCTGCTCCTGGCCTTCTTGCACATGCGGGCTCCTGTCGTC
>CAZSVK010000464.1:0-4461 GCA_964610245.1 uncultured bacterium | reverse complement strand
CTACGTGCCGGGACCGCCACCTGGGCCGGCGCCGCCGGAAGCTGGGCGTGCTGCCGACCCCGATGCAGATGCTGTCGGTGGCGCCGGTGGCTCTGCAGGACCTGGACATCACGCTCCCGTGGACCTACGACCGAGGGGTGCTCCAGGCGCTGCTGACGATGTCGAAGGACAGCCGGCTGTTCCCGGTCGTGGTCTCGAACTTCGGCTGCGGGCCCGACGCCTTCGCGCTGAAGCACCTGGAGATCCTTGCCCGGGAGACGCCGTGGCAGTTTCTGGAGTTCGACGAGCACCGGGCCGAGGCCGGCATCATCACCCGCCTGGAGGCGTTCGTCGACGAGGTCGGCCATTTCCAGGCCCGGGGCCGCTCGGGGGCCGTTCCGCTGGAGCAGTCGGGGCCCGGGCGGCACCCGAAATCCGGCCGGAAGCGGTTCGTCATCCCGTGCTTCGCCGACCACGCGTGGGCCTATCTGGGCGCACTGCGGTTCGCCGGTCACGACGCCGTGATGCTGCCTCCGCCGGATGCCGAAACGCTGACGTTTGGCGAGTCGGTGAGTTCGGGCAAGGAGTGTCATCCCTACTCGATCCTGGCGGGCGACCTGGCCAAGCACCTGGCGAAGGGCACGATCCGTGACGACGACGTTTACTTCTTCCTGGGCACGACGACGCCGTGCCTGATCCACGAGTGGGCCACGGCGATGCGGCTGGTGCTCGAGCGAACCGGGGCCAGGAAGGTCGAGGTGCTGAGTCCGGCTCAGAACGGGCAGCTCGAGATCCTGGGGCTGCCGGGCCTGCGACGGCTGGCGCGAGGGGTGCTGGCCTGCGACCTCCTGGGCAAGCTCCGGTGCCAGGTGCGGCCGTATGCCGCCGATGCGGCGCAGGTCGACGCCATCTTCGAGGGCGCCCTCCCGCTGCTGGCCGACGCCATCGTCGAGGACCGGGTCGGCGAGGCGCTGCAGAACGTGACCCGGGCCGTGGAGGCCGTTCCGAGGCGAGAGCAGCCTCGCCGTCCGCTCGTGGGCGTGGCCGGAGATCCCTACACGCGTATCCACTCCTTCGGGAACCAGAACCTGTTCGCCCGGCTCGAGGAACTGGGGCTGGAGGTCTGGCCGGCCCCGTTCATCGTGGACTGCGTGGATTTCCGGCTGCGTCGCGCGATGGCCGAGAACTTCTCCGACGGCAAGTACCGGGAGTCGGCCTCCTCTGCCATGCTCTACGTGCTCAAATCGATGGAGTCGCTGCGGGTGAACTACATGCTGGGCACGCAGATCGAGCGGGCCAGCGAGCCGGGCTACGAGGAGGTCCTCGAACTGGCGGGCCGGTATCTCGACCAGAGCGCCAACGACATCGTGCTGCTGAACGTCGCCAAGATGGTCGACTTCGTGAAGCGCGGGGCCGACGGCGTCATCAACGCGATCGCCTTCCACTGCATGCTCGGAACGGTGTCGGCCTCGCTGACCGAGAGCATCCGCCGCGACCACCAGATGATCCCGATCACCACGGTCGTCTACTCGGGCCAGGCCGGCGGCGACACCGGCACCAAGCTCGAGGCGTTCGCCCACCAGGTCAGGGCCTTCGCGGCCGTCAGGCCACGCCGGGAGGGGCCCGGGAACTGGTTCAGCCGGTTGTGGGAGTAAGCAGGGGGTAGGGGTTAGGGGTTGGGGGTTAGGGGTTAGGCACGGGGAACGGTCGCGAAGATCCCGGCGACCTTCGCTTGACCTCACAGCTCCTGACCCCCAACCCCCAACCCCTAACCCCTAACCCCTGACCCCTCCATGATATGATGCAACGGCCGCGGAGAGCCGCCGACGGAGGGTCGAGGTCGTGCAAACAGTCCCCATCAAGCTGCGTAAACTGCACCAGCGAGCGGTCATCCCCCCGCTACCATCACGCTGGCGACGCAGGCTTCGATCTCTGCCTGGCATCCGACGAATCGATCGTCCTGGAACCGGGGATGCGGCGCTTGCTGCCCACGGGCCTGGCGATGGAGATCGCGCCGGGCTTCGAGGTGCAGCTCCGCTCGCGCTCCGGCTGGGCGGTCCGGGATGGGCTCGCAGTGCTCAACTCGCCCGGGACGATCGACAGCGGCTACCGCGGAGAGGTCCAGATCTGCATGATGAACCACGGGCAGGCCCCGGTCACGCTCAACCCCGGCGAGCGCATCGCCCAGGGGGTTGTGGCGCCGGTCTGGCACGCGGTGTTCGAGGTGTGCGACGAACTGTCCCAGACCGGCCGCGGCGCAGGCGGCTTCGGGAGTACCGGAACATGACCGCAGCCAACACGAGACGACCGCCCCGCGTGGTGGTGCTGGCTCCGATGGCGCCGGAGCCGCAGGCCTATGCCCTGGCGCGCTACAGCCGCTCTCCCGACTCGATCGAGGACAGCCTGAAGTGGGTACACGTGCACTCGGCCGAACGCTTCTGGGAGCGGTTCTATTTCGACTACGGCCACGCCTCGATCGCCGACCTGGGCCACGTGGCGGTCTGCATCGAGAACCTCTCCGAGCTGGCCGCGATCGAGCTGATCGACGAGCAACTCTGGGACGGCCAGGCCCGATCCTCCCGCTACCAGGATTTCTCCACCACGGCGGGCATCGTGCCCGCGGAGCTGCAGGAGCCGGCGCTCATCGAGCTGTTCGAGAAGACCACGACCCGCCTCTACGAAACCTATCGCGAGGTGCACGCCCGCGCGGTCGTGGCCCTGCGGGACGAGCTACCCCGGCCGGCCGAACTGGACGAGCCGGGCTACGAGCGGGCCATCGCCGCCCGGGCCTTCGACGTCGCCCGCTACATGCTGCCGCTGGCGGCGCCTACCAGCCTGGGCCAGCTCGTCAGCATCCGCACGCTCGAGAAGCAGATCTCGCGCCTTCAGGGTGCCGAACACGCGGAACTGCGCGCCCTGGGAGAGCAGATGGCCAAGGCCTGCGCCGAGCCGCCCGCCGGCACCTGGAACGCCCTGCGCGGCCTGCCGCCGGAGGCCTCAGCCGTGGCGCCGACCCTCGCCCGTCACGCCGGCCCCAGCGCGTTCGCCTGCTCGGTGCGCGACGCCTGCCGGCAGGTCGCCGGCCGCTTCCTGCACGGTGTCAAAGCCGCCGGCGGGCCGGACGTCCACCTGATCCGTCCGCACACGCCGGAGAACGAGATGGTCTCGACGCTCCTCTACGCGGGCTCGAACCTGCCCTACGCCAAGATCATGGGCCGGGTCGAGTCGGCCTCCGCCGAGGAGCGCGGCTGGGCCCTGCAAGAGATCCTCGCCAACCGAGGGCCCCACGACGAGCTTCCCCGGGCCGCGCGCACCGGCCATCGCTTCATCTTCGACGTCTCGATGGACCTGGGCGGCTGGCGCGATCTGCACCGCCACCGGCGCTGCCAGCAGATCTGGCAGAGCTACGATCTGGTCGCGGGGCCGCAGTTCCCCGAGGGCGCCTCCGAGTACGGCGTGCTCGGGTTGATGGAAGACGCCTACGCCGAGGCGATCGAGGCCGCCCGCCGGATTTCCGAGGCTGCCGGCCCGCTCCCGGCCCACTACCTGCTGCCGTTCGCCCACCGCGTCCGCTGCCTGTTCAAGATGGACCTGGCCGAACTCGACTATATCTGCCGCCTACGTTCGGGCCCCAAGGGGCATCCGTCCTACCGCAAGGTGGCCTACGAGATGGCCGAATCCGTGAAGGTGGCCGAGCCGGTCCTCGGCCAGTTCATCGACGCGACCCCTCCGTGGGTCGAGACGCCGCTGGAGCGCTGACGCGCCTGCCGGGAGGGACGCGCTCGCCGCGCCCATGCACCGCTCACCGACCTCGATGGGGCCACGCACGGCCCGGAACCAGCCATGACCGTTCGGAACCTGATGCTCCTGTTCGTGCCCGTGGCCTTTGCCGCGGAGGTCTTCCACCTGGGGCCGATGGTCGTTTTCATCACGGCCGGGCTTGGAATCATCCCTCTGGCCGCCATCCTGGGCGAAGCGACGGAACAGATCGCCGCGCGGGTGGGCCCCGGCCTGGGCGGCTTCCTCAACGCCACCTTCGGCAACGCGACCGAGCTGATCATCGGGTTGGTGGCCATCAGCACCGCCTCGGGGCTGGTGACGCAGGCCGCGGCGCCGCCGGCGGGCAAGACCGCCGCTGAGTTGCTGCAGAGCGCCGAAGAGCTGATCGAAGTCGTGAAGGCCTCGCTGACGGGGTCGATCATCGGCAACCTGCTCTTCATCCTGGGGCTCGCGATGCTGGTCGGCGGCTTCAACCGCGAGAAGCAGGTCTTCAGCGCTCGGGTCGTCAGCGTCGGCAACGCGATGATGACGCTGGCCGTGGCGGGCCTGATGATCCCCTCCGTCATCTACTGGCTCGATCATCTCTCGAAGGGCTCTCCGCACATCACCGAGTCGACCTTCGTCGATCTGAGCGACCACGTCGCGGTGGTGCTGCTGATCATCTACGGTCTCTCGCTGCTCTTCTCATTCAAGACCCACAAG
>CAZSVK010000463.1:0-4480 GCA_964610245.1 uncultured bacterium | reverse complement strand
CGAGGTCGGTCTCGGCAAGACGGTCGAGGCGGGGCTCATCCTCAAGGAGTACATCCACCGCGGACTGGCCCAGCGCATCCTGGTCCTCACGCCAGCGACTCTCGTGCTCCAATGGCGCGAGGAGATGACCACCAAGTTCGGTCTGCAGTTCAAGACCCACCTCGACAAGGAGCGCTGGAACGATGCCGAGATGCTCATCATCAGCATCGATTCGGCCAAGTCGAAGCGGTTCGCCAAGGCGTTCCAGGGGCGGCAGTACGACGTCGTCATCGTCGACGAGGCGCACAAGCTCAAGAACCATCGCAGCCTGAACTGGAAGTTCGTTCAGAGCCTCTCGACGAAGTTCCTGCTGATGCTCACGGCGACCCCCATCCAGAACTCGCTCGAGGAACTCTACAACCTCATCTTCCTCCTCAAGCCGGGCTACCTGCAGACGCGCAAGCTCTTCCGCAAGCAGTTCACCGTCACGAGCAACTCGAAGATCCCCAAGAATCCGGAGAAGCTCAAGGATCTGCTGAAGAAGGTCGTGATCCGCCACCGGCGCGTCGAAACCTCGATCCCCTTCACTCAGCGCAATGTCCATCTGATCCCGGTCGACTTCAGCAAGCAGGAACTGGCCACCTATCAGTACCTCAACCAGTTCATCGCCTCGAGCTACGGCGGCCTGTCGCACTTCGAGCGCGGCATCAACCGGCTCACCCTGATCCTGCTCGAGCGCATGGTCACGTCGAGCCCTCAGGCGCTGATCTCGACGCTCGCCCGCATCCTGGTCAACCCCGCCCTTCCTCCGGGGTTCGCCGAGCAGCTCGCCCAGCTGAGCAAGATGGCCCAGAAGATCAAGGCCGTCTCGAAGGCCCGACGGGTGCTCGACATCGTCCGGGGCCTCGACGAGAAGGTCATCATCTTCACGCAGTTCCGCGAGACCCAGGAGTACGTGGCCCGCCTGCTCGACGAGTACAAGGTCGACAACATCCTCTTCTACGGAGGGCTCACGCCGCGCCGCAAGGACGAGATCATCCGGGAGTTCGCCGGCCCCGTCCGGGTGCTCATCAGCACCGACTCCGGCGCCGAAGGCCGCAACCTCCAGTTCTGCCGGCACCTGGTCAACTTCGACCTGCCCTGGAACCCGATGAAGGTCGAGCAGCGCATCGGCCGCGTCCACAGGCTGGGCCAGCAGAAAGACGTCGACATCGACAACATCTTCTACCGCGACAGCATCGAGGAGCACGTGGTCGAACTCCTGATGCACAAGATCCGCCTGTTCAAGCTGGTCGTGGGCGAGCTGGACATCATCCTGGGCCTGACCAAGCAGGCCGTCGACCTCGAAGACAAGATCATGGACATCGTCGTCCAGTCCAAGACCAAGCGCGAGCTGAAGTACAACTTCGACAAGCTGGGACGCCAGTTCTCACGGGCGCTCCA
This sequence comes from uncultured bacterium, assembly GCA_964610245.1. Classification (GTDB taxonomy): domain Bacteria; phylum Muiribacteriota; class UBA6191; order JACPRK01; family JACPRK01; genus CAZSVK01. Next base: position 3,058 of record CAZSVK010000463.1, on the reverse strand, counting down.
CGACTATGAGCGAGTCAAGAAAGCCCAGGACACCCTCTACTGAGCCCCGCGCGGTGCTGCTCGAGTTCCTCGAGCGATTCAGCACCCTGCACGGCTCCCAGCTCGAGATGGTCACCAGCGACATCGCGGGCTTCAGGGTCACTCCGTCGATGGCCTCGCTCGCGCCCACCCGGAAGACTCTCGAGTTCCCGCTGATCCTCTCCCAGGCGGTGGATCCCCAGGCCGAGGAGTCGAGCTGCCGCGATCTGGCGGCGCTGATCGAGTCCAGCCTGGCGGATGGCTTCTCGTGCCACGCCGGATGCGCCCCCCAGCTCGGCCTGGACGACGCCGCTGCCGCCGCGAGCGCGCTCCTGGCCAGCGTCCGGGGCGGGCCGCCCATCGACGGTCGCCCCGACCCCGCCGGGCAGGTCTCGCGCTCCTTCGGTCTCCTCGGGTTCCGCGTCGCTTACCGCCACCTCCAGGAAGAGGTGTCGCACCCGACCTTCGTCTTCGATCTCGAGACGCTCGAGCCGGCCTGGCCGATCGCCAGTCTCCTCGGCCCGGAGCTGCCCTGGCGGGAAGTCGGGAGCGAGATAGACGGGACCACGCGCCAGGCGCTCCATCAGGTGCAGGCTCTCGCCGAGGCCGAGCTGCAACGCAGAGCCAAGTTCCGGCTGGCAGAGATCTCGGCCTGGCTCGACGAGGAAGATCGCGCGCGCCAGGCCACGATGGATAGCTATTTCGACGAACTGGCGCGCGAACTCGAAGAGGAACGACGCTCGGTCTACTACCACCTCTACTTCTTCGAGAAGGAGCGCGAGATCGAGGAGAAGATCAAGCGCATCCAGGACGAGCGCCGCCGCCGCAAGGGCCCCAAGGGCCCGACGATTCGCCCCCAGGGCAGCATCGAGCTGACCCGGGCCGGGGTCTTTCAGGTGCCTTTCGCCAGGGTCGCCGTCAACGGCTCGGGGCTGCTGATCGACCTGCTGCGGGGCGAGATTGGTCTGCTCGACGGCCGCTGGGTGGGGGATGCACTGGCGTCCGACGAGCCCAACGGTTAATCTGGTAGCCGGGACCGGGCGGGGTCGTCGCCTCGGGCACAGCGAGAACGGCCTCCGGCAACCGGTGTCGCAAATACCGTGTATCGCAACATCCTGCTCGGGATAGTCATCGCCCTGACGGTCATTCTGCTGATCGTGCTGTTCCTGCTGGGCGATCAGTGGTACTACGAGGGGCAGGGCGACGAACACTTCCGCAAGGGCAACTTCGAGGACGCCGCGGTCTCCTACACGCGGGCCCTCGGCGATGCCCGGTTCCTGGGTCAGGCGCGGTTGATGTACAAGATCGGGCTCGCCTACGAGAACAACAAAGACTTCGACCGGGCGCGCGACTACTACATCGAGCTGATCCACCTGTACCCCGACAGCCCGATGACTCCTCTGATCGGGCCGCGCGTCGAGAAGATGTTCAAGCTCGAGATGGCCCCGCCCGACGGGCGGCCGCTCGAACTCGGGACCGGCGGGCTTGCCGAGGCGATGACCAAGTTCCGGCGCGCCTTCCAGGGGCTGATGACGACGCTGCATGCCAACCGGTCCGGCGTATCGCCCGAACTGGAGGCGGCCTACGCCTCGTACAAGATCTTTCAGGTCGAGTACAAGCGCCAGCTCGCCCTGGCCCTGGAGAAGTACAAGGAAGAGCATCCCGGGTTCGTCTGGCCGCCTCCCGGCGCCATGATCGCGCCGGATCCGGTCGCGGTGGATGCTTCGGCGCCCACCACCACGCCCATCAAGGCGCCGCCCCGCCCCTCGGAGGACGCAAGAACGCCCAGAGAGCCCGAAGAGCCGCCGCCCCCGCGGGCCGAGACTCGGCCCTCCGAGGTGGAGCGAGAGTTGAGCGGCGTCGGCGGGCCTGCCGTGAAGCCGGAGACTCCGTGAGCGAGTTCGAACTGCAGACGATCGCCGACTCGCTCGATTCGCCGGACGAGACCGCGCGGATGCAGGCCGTCAGGCGCCTGGCAGGGCTAGGCACGCCGGAGGCGGTGGCGCTTCTGCGGGGCCGTGGGAGCGCCGACCCGAGCGCGGCCATCCGCCACTTCGTGCGCAAGGCGCTGAAGATCCTGGAACTCGACGGCGACGGAGAGGAAGCGGCCCCGGCGACGCTGGGTGCCCCTCCGGCGCTCTCGCCCAACGTCACCCGACCGATGGGCTCGGCCGCCCCGCTGTCGAGGCCGATGGCGGTCACCGGCGCGTCCGGGTTCGCCGTGGGGTTGCCGGCCGACGCCTTCGAGGAGCCGGCGGGTCCGGCGGGTCCGGCGGGTCCGAATGCGCCGGAGGCCGGACCGGCCCTCTCGGCGCGCGAGCTGGAACGGCTGCAGCGAACGGCGACCCGGATCCTCATGCCCTGCATTCAGCTGTTGATCGACAGCCTGGAGCACCACGACCTGGACGTGGCCTCGGAGGCCGCGGCAGCACTGGGCAAGCTCAGGGCGCGCGAGGCGACCGACCGGCTGCTGGATCTCCTGCGGGCGGGCAGCGCCGACGAGAACGTCGCGCTCGCTCTGGGCGAGATGGGCGATTCGCGGGCGCTGGGGCCCTTGATGCGGACCTTCCGCGACAGCGCGCAGCCCGGCCTCAAGCAGGCGGTCGTCACGGCGGTCGCCAGGCTGCGAAACGCGGCCTCGGACGAATTCCTGCGATCCGCGCTCGATCATCCCGACCCGGTCGTGCAGCAGTCGGTCATCCGGGTCATCGGCGAGACGGCCAACACCGCCTTCATCGACGTGCTGCTCGATCGGCTCGGTCACGTCGACGAGTACCTGGAGTCGGCGATCATCCAGACGCTCGGGAAGATGGCGCCGGGCCACCCTCGCGTCATCGTGCGGTTCACGGCGCTGCTCAAGTCGGAGGTGAACCCGCGCAAGGTGGCCGGGCTCGTGACGGCGCTCGCCCGCACGCGCGATGCCAGGCTCGTGGACGCGCTCGAGGGGTTCACCGCTCACAGGGACCGCCGGGTTCGGGCCAACGCCGTCGAGGCGCTCGCGGACCTCGAGATCGGCGATCCGGTCAAGCTGCGTATCCTG
>CAZSVK010000462.1:0-4481 GCA_964610245.1 uncultured bacterium | reverse complement strand
ATGTCGACCTACGGCGCCACGAAGGCCTTCATCCTGATGTTCAGCGAGGCGCTCTGGGCCGAGATGCTCCCCCACGGCGTCCACGTCACGGCCGTCTGCCCCGGGCCGACCCAGTCGGAGTTCTTCCAGGTCGCCCGCTACGGCACGGCGCGCGGTCGCGAGTTCGTCGTGGAGACCTCCGAGGTCGTGGTCGAGCGCGGTCTCGCGGCCCTCGAAGCCAACCGACTCTACATGGTCAGCGGCTTCATCAACTGGATGAAGGCCTTCTCCGTGCGGTTCTTCCCGCGCAGCATCGTCGCGCGCGTCGCGGCGTTCATCTTGACGCCCGGCAAGCACTAGCGCGCCCGGCGCCAGGCTCCCGGGGTTCCTCCGACCTCGAGCCCCTGGCCTCGAGCCTCCAGCCTCGCGGGTTCGCCTAGCCGCGCACCATGTCGCGATGGTTCTTCAACACGTTGAACCGCCGCTCGGCCAGGTGCTGGTGCAGCCGTTCGACCATCGACACGGAGCGGTGCTTGCCTCCCGTGCAACCCACGGCGATGGTGAGGTGCGACTTGCCCTCTTGCATGAACTGTGGGATGAGGAAGTCGAGAAAATCGGACAGCCGCGACAGGAACTCCCGGCTCTGCTCGAAGCTGAAGACGTAGCCCTGCACCTCCGGGCCGCACCCGGTGAGCGGCGACAGCTCGGGGATGTAGTGGGGGTTCGGCAGGAACCGCACGTCGAACACCAGGTCGGATTCCACCGGGATGCCGTACTTGAACCCGAACGACGTCAGCACCACGTTCAGATGCTCGGGGCTGAACTTGCGCTCGATCACGCGCAGGATCTCGGTCTTGAGGGCGCCGCCCGTCATCGACGAGGTGTCGACGATGACGTCGGAGTAGCCGCGGAGATCCTCGAGCAGCTTGCGCTCGGTGTCGATGCTCTCCCGCAGGGTCGCCGCGCGCAGCGGATGCTTCCGCCGCGTTTCGGAGAACCGCCGGATCAGCACCTCGGTCGACGCCTCCAGGAACAGGATCTGGTGGCGGATGCCGGTCTTCTCGAGCTGGTCGAGCGCCTCGAAGAGCGGCTGGAAATCGTCGCCGCCCCGGATGTCGCAGACCAGCACGACCTGGCTCAGGCTCTTCCGGCTCGCCAGCTCCAGCTCGACGAACTGGTGGATGAGCTTCACCGGCAGGTTGTCGACGCAGTAGAAGCCCTGATCTTCGTAGACCCGGCTGGCCAGGCTCTTCCCGGCCCCCGACATCCCCGTGATTATGTGGAAGAACTGCTGGTCCACGTGATTCCTCGGCGGGCCAGGAAGGCATCGACCGCGGCCAGGACCTGCTGGAACACCGACTCCTCCGACTGGGTCGCGTCCACCTGGCTGATGCGCCCCGGTTCGCGCTCGGCCATCTGGCGGAAGGCCTGGCGCAACCGGTTGTGGAAGTCGTACGACTGCCCTTCGAAGCGGTCGGGCCTGCTCGTGCGCGCCGCCCGCTCCAGCCCGATCTCGACCGGCACGTCGAGCAGGATGGTCAGGTCGGGCTGCAGCGCTCCGGTGGCGAACGAGTTGAGCTGCAGGATCAGCTCGGGATCGAGCCCGCGGCCGGCGCCCTGGTAGGCGATGCTCGAGTCGACGAAGCGGTCGCAGATGACCGTGATGCCCTGTTCGAGGCTCGGCTTGATCAGGTTCGAGACGTGATCGGCGCGCGCCGCCAGCATCAGCAGCAGCTCGGTCTGCGGCGACAGGTCGCGCGTCCGCGTCGAGAGCAGGATCTTGCGCAGCGAATCGGCCAGTTTGGTGCCGCCGGGCTCGCGCGTGATCTGGCAGCGAACGCCCCGTGAGCCCAGCATCCGCGCCAGCCGCGCGACCTGGGTGCTCTTGCCGCCCCCCTCGGGGCCTTCGAAGGTGATCAGAGGTGCATTCATGGCTTCACACCAGCTTGGACAGTTCGGCTCGAGCCTCGGGGACGTGCCGGCTCCCGCACAGACATTCCATCACACGAACGTAATGGTGGTGGGCGGCCTGGCTCTGGCCCAGCCGCCGGTAGTGACGCGCCAGCGCCAGGTGCGCCGGCGCCATCTCGGTCGACAGAACGGTGGCGCAGGTCAGCTCTCTCAGGCTTGTCTCCTGTTCGGTCACGTCGGTGCTCTCGATACCCTGCTCCCCCGCATGGTAGTGAATCAACGGCTCGGAAGGGAAGCGCCTCAGTGCCTTGAACGTGATCGACTTCAACCGCGAGCGATCGCCCGGATGCTCGCCGTCGGGCGAACCGGCCGCGTTCTTCGCCAGCGCCCACCACGGCCAGGCCGAGGTCGGGTTCAGCGTGGCCGCCTTGCCCAGGGCGATGTCGCTGCGGCGGACGCTCTCGTGCCACTCCTCCGGTAGCGAGAGATACCTGAGCGCCAGACCCAGGTCGAGAAAACCCAGGTGACCCTCCGGCTCTTCCGACACGATGCGCTGGAAGTTGCGCAGCTCGCGCCGCAGCTGGCCGCGGGTGTCGCCGCCGGCCTGCGCCACCTTGCGGAGCAGCTTCATCCGAAGCGACCGCAGATAACCGTTGGCGCCATGCGCCTCCACCAGCCGCATCCCCCGCTCGCTGTCCTCGTCGGTGGGCGTGGGCCCGTCCACCAGCGACTCCAGACTGGCCACCAGCGCCGGCACCAGCCCGGGCGCCGTCTCTCCCAGCCGGCGCGCGAACACCAGCCGCTCGGCCTCGTTGCCTTCGAGCAGCGCCAGCTCGTAGAGCCCGCGCAACTTCCAGTACTGGATGTCCGAACCGGCCCGGTCGGTCACCGAACCCAGGAAGTCGCGGGCCAGCTTGCGCCACTCGTTGCCCGGCGCCACGTGCCGGCTCACGGCCACGTGAAAGACACCCAGCTCGAGCCGGGCCAGGTCCTGGTCGCGCGCGCGGCCGAGATTCTCGCGATAAGCCTCGTGCAGCGCTCCGTACCGATCGCGGGCGACCGTGCGCTCGAGGAAGCGGTGCCCGAGCCCGCGCAGGACGTAGACACGCGCCGCCACGTTGCCTCCGTCCAGGCCGACCGCCTGTTCGAAGAGCTTGAAGGCGGTGTCGTAGGCCCCGAGCGCGTAGTGAAACAGCGCCGCCCGGGTCGTCAGCGCGCCGTCCTGCCCGTCCAGCCCGAGCAAGGTCTCGAACAGGCGCGAGGCGTCCCGGAACTGTCCGAGCGAGATGAACACGTCGAGCATGTCGCGCAGCCAGGCCACGTTGTCGGGCACGAGCTGGATCACCTGGCGGTAGAGCCCGAGCGCCTGGGGGAAGTCGCCGCGATCGGCCGCCTCCCGCCCCTGCATGTAGAGGTCGAACGCCTTGCGGCCGGCCTTGTGCCCGCGGATCAGCTCGGTATCGAGCTTGGCCTCGGGGCAGGCCGGGTCGATCTCGCGCGCCTGCTGGAAGTCGGCCACCGCCTCGTTGTAGCTGCCCGCGTGCACGTGCAGCCGGGCGCGCCGGCAGTAGAGCTTCTCGTCTCGCGGCGAGAGAGCCAGCGCCCGCGTCACCGCCCCGATCGCCTCGGGGATCATCTGGAACCGCTCGTAGACCGAGGCAAGCTGGTCGTAGCTCGCGGCGGCGGTCGAGAAGCGCTCGCAGAGCAGCAGCGCGTGCCGGATCGCCTTGTCCTTGTTCCCCGTCTGCTCGTAAACCTTGCTGAGAAGTGCGTAAACTTCGACGTTCTCAGGCGCCATCTCGAGCGCCCGCTCCAGCTCGGCCTCGGCCAGCTCGAACTCGCCCTGCGCCGAGTAGAGACGGCCCATCTCGAAGCTGCCGCGGAAGTCGAGCGGGAAGATCTTCTGGAACTGCAACAGCGAGGCCATCGCCTGGGGCTTCTTGCCCGTCTCCATCTGCAACTGGGAGAGCAGCAGGTAGGCCTCGGGCGTTCGCGGATCGCGGTCCAGGATCTGCTGGAGCAGCTCGCCCGCCTGCGGATAGGCCTTGCCCTCCAGGAAGACGCTGGCCAGCGCGAGCTTCGCCGGCAGGTGATCGGGGTTGCCCTGGATTGCACTCTGCAAGTGCACGACCGCCTTGTCCTGGACCCCCATCGCCTGGTAGCACCGGCCCAGCTCGTAGGTGACGAGATGATTGGTGGGCTGCAGCGCCTTCAGCGCCGTCAGGTGCTTGATCGCCTTCGGCAGGTCGCCCATCTTGCGGCTGAGCAGCCCCAGGTGCCAGTACGACTCGGCGTGCGACGGCAGCAGTGAGATGACCTTCTTGAGGGCCTTCACCGCCCCCGGGTCGTCTCCCTCCTGCTCGAGGAGGCAACCGAGCTGGAAGTGCGCCCGGACCTCGTCCGATTGCATCTGGAGGATCTGGCGATAGGCCTGCTTGGCCTGCTCCAGGTTGCCCTCCCGCTGGTGCAACCAGCCCAGGAGGTAGTGGTTCATCGGCCGCAACCGGCCCGCGTAGAACTTGTCGAGGAACTCCGCCTTGTAGGTCGGCATGTCGACCCCGGCGGGGCAGTCCGCGCTGCACCCCTTGCAG
>CAZSVK010000461.1:0-4483 GCA_964610245.1 uncultured bacterium | reverse complement strand
ACCAGCAGCGGCAGGTCGGTGAAGCGCCTCACGAACTTCTCGTCGTGCTGCTTCTCTCGCAGGATCACCTGCGCCAGGCCCAGCGCTAACGCCGGCGTTGTTCCGGGCCGGACCACGATCACGTCGTCGCCCTTGGAGGCGGTTGCGCTGTACTCGCAGGCAATGACGACGACCTTGGTGCCCTTCAGCCGCGCCTCGGTCAGCCAGTGCGCATCGGGCATCTTGGTGGCGATCCAGTTCATGCCCCACACGATGACCAGGCCGGCGGCCTCGACCGAGTTGAGATCGAACTCCACCGTCTGCTGGCCGGTCACCATCGGGTGGCCCGGCGGCAGGTCGGTATGCCAGGAATAGCTGTCCCAGCCCTTGGCGCCGTGCGCCTGGTCCGGGCCGACCTTGCGGATGTGGGCGTCGAGCAGCGCGAGCGAGTTGGCGAAGCGGTTCAACGCGTAGTGGCGCGCGCCCAGCAGCGGCATTCCGCCGCGGAACTTGAGCACCTTCGTCCCGGAGCCCTCCATGCTCTCGACCATGTCCGGGTGATAGCCCTGAGTTCGGAGCATCTCGGCGCCCGTGTCGCCAGTGTAGGTGCGCGCGATGTTGTCCAGCGCCTTTGCCGAGAGTTCGGCCGCCTCGTCCCAGGTGGCGCGGACCCACGTGTCGAAGCCGCGCCGGAACATCTCTTCCGGCGGGCGCCCGGTCTTCGGATCCCGCGGGAAGCCCTTCTCGACCCACTCCTTGAATCCGCGCCGCACCATCGGGTAGCGCACGCGACGATCGCCGTAGATGCGCCGGACCAGACCCAGCCCCTTCTGGCAGCAGCGCGGGTCCCAGCGATGCGAGGCCTGGTTACCGTAGAGGTCGGTCGCCTTGCCATAGCCGTAGCCGGCGCCGATGCGCGTCACGATGCCGTTGCGGACGTGCGCCTGCAACAGACAGTTGTGCGTGTCGTTCGGTGCGCACAGGAAGGTGAAGCTGCTGTCGGTCTTGTATAGATCGCGGTAGACCTTCTCCCAGCCCCGGTAGGGGTAGTGCTCCAGCGGGCTGTCGACCGCCTCGACCGCGGCCCCCCAGGCCCGGTTCGCCTGAGCCAGCAGCGGGCCGAATCCCACGGCGGCCGCGCCCTCGAGGAACCTGCGCCGGGAGAATCCCCGGTTCCCGCCGTTGTCGTCGCGGTTGTCGCTCACTTCGCGCTCTCCCTTCCGATCGTCGTCGTTACCGGGGTGTTGGCGGCACTGGCTTGCTGTCCGAGCATTGTGCGCAGGTAGGCCACCACGTCCCGCACCTCGTCGGCCGAGAGCGAGCCATAGCCCGCGCTCCCGCGTCCGAAGTGGGGCATCGCCGTTCCCATCCTTCCTCGCTGGATCGTCGACTGCAGGAACCCGTCCGAGGCCGCCGCCATCAGGCCCGGGTTGGCGAGCGCGGGCGCTTCCGTCCCCTCGCCCTTCGACCCGTGGCAGCCCGCGCAGAGGTTCGCGTAGACCTCTCGCCCGGCGCTCGCGTCGGCAGCCGGCGCCTTCGCCGGCGCGCCCGTCCTGGAGCCGCTTTGACGCAGCTCGCGCAACTTCGCCTCGATCGACGCCAGCTCCTGCGCCGTGTAGCGGGAGAACGACTCCATTCCTCGGTCGCGGTTGCCCTCCACCATCACGCGCCGCACCCGGGCCGCGTCGTCGAGCGTCGCCGCCCCGGACGCATCCAGCGCCGGGCCGAGCGCCCCCTCTCCGCGCGCCCCGTGGCAGATGCGGCAGTCCTGGACGTAGAGCCGGTGCCCCAGCTCGGCGTCAGGGCTCGCCGCCGCCACCGCGGCCTCGGCCGGCGCGGCCGGCTGCAAGCTGCGCAGGAACCCCACGATCGCGTCAATCTCGGCGGGCCGCAGGCCGCCCTCCTTCGTGCCCCAGGCCGGCATCTTGCGCCCGGGCCGTCCGCCGGTCATCGTCTCGCGCAGGAACCGGTCGCTGGCGGAGGCCAGGAAGTCGGCCCCTCCGATCGCCGGGAACGCCTCGGCCTGCGCGCCGAAGCGGCGGCCCTGGCCCTGTGGCCCGTGGCAGGCCGAGCAGAACACCGCGAAGAGGCCTTCGCCGTCGGTCGGGAACTCTCGCTCGCCCAGCTTCTCGACCAGCAGCCGATCCTTCGGCCGCGCGCCGGTGGGCAGGTTCGACGGCCTGAGCGACAACACGTAGTAGGTCAAGGCGTTGGTCTGCGCCTCGGTCAGCTGGAGTTCCGGCATCCCCGAGCCCGCGACCACGCCGCCGGGCGACCGGAAGTGGGCGCCGAGCCAGTTCGGCAGGGTGCGCGGCCCCGGCACGCGCGTGAAGTCCAGGTCCTTGACCGCCCGCAGGCCCGCGCGGGTCAGGTCGGGCCCCAGGTCGCCGCCGACGCCGTTGATGCGGTGGCAGCCGCGGCAACCCAGACGATGGGCCAGCGCCTTGCCTTCCATCAGGCGGGGCGCGCCGACCTGCTCGCGCAGGAACTCGGTCACGGCCAGCACGTCGGGCTCCGCGATCGGGCCATAGCTCGCCTGCCAGACGCGCTCCTGGCGCAGGGCCGGGTCGGTCGTCGCGGCCGCACCCGCCGCGGAGAGCTTCTCGGCGGCGGCCTGACGCAGCCGCAGGTGACGCTCGTGCCAGTCCTTCGAAGGGCCCGCGTAGCCGGCCCTCGCCAGCGACGGCCCCACGCCCCGCACCCCTCCCCGCCCGTTCAGCAGATGACAGGCCAGGCAATCGTAGCGCTCCAGCAGGTCCGCGCCGCGCGCCGCCAGGCCGGGGCTGCCGACCCGCAGGTGGCTGTGGCAGGTGCCGCAGCCGGCCTCGTAGTGGCCGGCCGGCAAGAGCGGCAGGTCCCAGTGGGCGACGTCGCCGTGGGCAGCCTTGGCCGTCGTGGCCAGCCCCTGGCCCGAATGGCAGGGCGTGCAGCCCATCTCGGCCGGTTCGTGGACGACCGGCGGATGCGCGCCGAAGAGCTTGCTGCCCGCCAGGGGCGCCACTCCCTGCGCCATCCCCAGGTGGCAGCTCTGGCAGCGATCGGCGAGCCCCAGGTCAGGCTTCCAGACCTGCTGCAACTCCACGGCGACCGGCTTGGCCCCTGCCATCGCCGCTTGCCGGTTGTACTCCCGCTGCACCTTCTTCCACTCGAGGAAGTGGCTGCGGGCCAGCACGGTGGCCAGCACGGCCAAGGTCAGCACCGACAGCACGGCGAAGACTCGGAGCAGCCGCTCGGTGCCAAGGTCGCGAGGAACACCCTCGGTCGATTCTCTGTTCTCGAACGATTCCGCGCGCTTCATCAGTAGTAGACCCCGTCACGCCAGGGCAGCACGAACTGCCACCCCGGCCCCCGGAAGAAGATCCCGACGGCGGTCAGACCGGTCGCCACGGCCAGGAACCACATGAAGATCCAGAACGGAAGGCTGCGGCTGCCCAGCCAGGCCAGCCACGGCGAGCGCGTGCCGAGCACGCCCGGTAACAGCACGATCGCTCCCAGGAGCAGCGTCGGAACGATGGCGGGCCAGACCGGGTGGGCACCGCTGAACCCCAGGAACAGCGCCAGACAGGTCACCGCGGCCGCCACGGCCGCCAGCCGCGGGCCGCGCCGCTCGGTCCAGAAGGGCGCGCGCTCGAGGTTGAGGTCGAAGTAGGGAATCACCATCAGCCCCACGACGACCAGGCCCGGCAGCAGCACCCCGGCCACGAACGGAGGGTAGTAGTGCAGCAACTCCTGCAGGCCGAGGAAGTACCACGGGGCTTTCGCCGGGTTCGGCGTCAGGTCTGCGTTGGCCAGCTCCTCCAGCGGTGCGTCGAACGCGAGCGACACCACCGTCAGGAACAGCAGCAGGGCCAGGAAGGTGATGACCTCCCGCAGAACCAGGTGCGGGAAGCTCATGCAGTACTCCTCGTCGGCGCCCTCCACCGCCGGGCGCTCGTCGCCCTGGACGAAGAGCAGCCGCAACGGCACCTGCCGGGCATCGGACCCGGGAGTGAGTTCGAAGTCGACCGTCCTTGCAACCTGAGCCATCAGCACGTCCTCGCAATATCGACCCGACGGCTCCGCCGGGTCGTTCGTCTCTTCTTACCCACCCTCACTTCTCGCGCGGCAGGTAGATCCCGCCGTCCTTGCGCACGCGCCACAGGTGCAGTCCCAGGCCCCCGCTCAGCGCCAGCGGCAGCACCACGCAGTGCAGCACGTAGAACCTGATCAACGCGTTCTCGTTGGTGCTGGGCCCGCCCAGCAGCAGGTAGCGGAACTCGTCGCCGATCACCGGCACCGCCTTGGCCATGTTCGTGCCCACCGTGACTCCCCAGAAGGCCAGCTGGTCCCACGGAAGCAGGTAGCCGGTGTACGAGAGCAGCACCGCGAACAACAGCAGCGATGGCCCGGGCGGTACGATGGGTGGGGGCGGAGGCGCGGCGCGGCGTTCCCCAACGACGGCGAACGGCGAGAGCCCAGGCGTGGTCGCCTCAAAGTATAGGTACTTCTCATCGCTGCCGACGTA
>CAZSVK010000460.1:0-4519 GCA_964610245.1 uncultured bacterium | reverse complement strand
CGGGGTCAGGTAAGTGTCCCCAAGCGAGTCGTTACTTCCAGAAGTCCTTCCGCTTGGCCGGAGGCCCGGCGTCGGGAGGCAGCTCGCCCGCGAGGAGCTGGGACAGCAGCGTCCGGGCGCCGTCGACCAGCTCCAGCACGCGATCGCGGGCCTGGGTCGAGCGCTCCCGGAGCCGCTGCAGCAGCTCCCGGATCGCGTGCGCCGCGGCGGCGAGGGCCGGCTCACGCGAAAGCTCGGCCAGGAGCAGGTCGAGATCGCCCATGAGGTAGCCCAGCTCGGCCCGGAAGTCTGCCTCCTCGTGAAGCTGCTCCAGCCGTTCCACGCAATCCGCCAGCGCCCTGAGCAGGCCCGGCAACGGCGACCGGGTCAACGGCGATTCCGGCGCCACGCGGCATCGTGCGGCGGCGCCGCCCCGCCCGCCTGCCTGCCGGCCCTTGCTCTTCAGCACCGCGCCCGCGAAACCGCCGAGGACCTCGCTGGCCATCTGGATCATGCCTCGCGGCGAGGCCTCGGCCGCGCACTGCGCGTCGGCCTTGGCCGCGTACTGCGAGAAGGCGTCTGTGGCGGCGCTCATCGACCTAGACGGGGCCGGCGCCGACGCGCAGACGGGCCCCCCGGCAGCCATCATCTGAGCGCGCGCGACCCGCGGCCCCGCCATGTCCCAGCCCTTCGGCATCTCGACCGGCTGAACGATCCGGTGGCCCGTTCCACCGCGGTTGACCACCTCGGAGCGGTCGACGGCCACGAAGGCGGTGAATCGCGACAGCACCCGGTTCTGCAGCGACAGGGCCACGATGCGAGGCGCCAGCTCGCTCTCGGCGCCCCGGCCCGACGCGTAGAGATCCTCCAGCTCCCGGATGCGCGCCCGGGCCCAGGCGGATGCCAATGCGGCACCGGACACCGATCGGGTCTCCAGACGCTGCCGGTACTCGGTGCCGTCGGGCCGGCTGCCGGCGACCTCGACCTGGGACGGCAGTTCTCCGGTGTAGCGCCCGAAGAGCGTGGCCGGCACGCCCTCGAACAGGTCCAGCGCGCCGGCGGGCGTCAGCTCTTCTTCGAGCACACCCAGTCCGGGGGCCTGCAGCCGCAGACCCGTCACCACCGGACGCCCGATGCGCCGGTGCAGCCGCTGCATGATCTCATCCAGCCGATCCTCGCTCTCGACCAGCTCGCACACGCCGCCGCTCGGCTCGGACAGCCGCCGCAGGAAGGCGGCGTTGACCGCCTGGTCGATGCCCACCGTGAAGATCCGGATGCCGCGGGCCCGGTCGCGAACCTGGCGCAGGAGCTGGTCCTCGTTGCCCACCTGGCCATCGGTCACCAGCACGAGCAGCCGTTCGCGGTTCTCGCACCTCTGCGCCAGAGCGGAAGCTGCCGCCTCCAGAGGCTCCGCCATCTCGGTGCCACCCACTGCCTCGATCGACGCGAGGAACTCGACCGCGCGGAATCGCTCCCGGTCGCTCGCTGGCTTCAGGGCGAGGCCCTCCGCCCCGCCGGGGTGCACGAACCGGTTGCCGAAGGCCAGCACGCCGAACCGGTCGGACGGGGTCAGCGAGTCGACCATCCTGCCGACCGCCCGGCGGGCCGCGACCATCTTCCAGCCCTGCATGCTCCCGGAGCGGTCCAGGAGGAACATCACGTCGCGCGCGGCCGCGGGGGTCGCCAGCGCCGGCGGCAGGACCGTGAGCGCGAACACGCCCGGCGCGCCCCCGACCACACGCTGGGCGCACAGGCTGCCCTGCATCGACGTGACGTCGAAACGCAGCCGCAGGATGAAATCCCGATCCAGCCTCTCTCCCGGCTGCACCCGGAGGCGCCGCGCGCCAGCCGGACCGTCGGTGGGGCAATCCTCCAGAAGCGCGTGCAGGCTCGAGGCCATCCCGAGCAGGGGCAATCCGGCCGCGTCCACCGTGACGCCGAGCGACAGCCGCACCGGAGACGGGAAGCCCGGCAGCAGCACCGGCGGCGTGATCCGCGAGGCGTCGGGCACCGCGCCGGTGTCGAGCGCCGTGCCGTCACCCGCCGAGGGGCCGGGCAGGGGATGGCCGGGGATGTACCGGGGCGCGACCACCAGCGGGAAGCGGAAGGTCGCCTCGCCATCGGCGAAGGGCAGCGGGCCGGTCAGTTCCAGCTCGACCTCGGCCCGTTCGCCGGGAGGCAGGTTGCCGACTCGCATCGTGAAGACGCCAGGGCGATCTTCCTCGGCGATGGCCGCGCGGTGGCCGGCCTTCACCGCGTCGTCGTAGGTCTGCCGGGCGGCGCCGCGCTCTTGCAGTTCGCCCTCCACGATGCGACCGGCGACCTTCAGCACGAACCGCGTCACGGCGGCCCGATCCGGAAGCGGGAAGATGTAGGTCGCCTCCAGCGGCGTGCGGAAGACGTTGGCGAACGTCTGGCGCAGCACCAGCGAGACGTGCAGCCCCGTGACCGCCGCCTCGACCGACATCGCCTGCAGCGGCAACCGGCCCGACTCGGTCTCGAGGGCGCCGAACCCCGCCTCGGGCAGCGGAATGCAGCAGCGGTGGCACTCCTCGGGGGTCATCACCGTCAACGTCGTGGTCATGGGTCCCACTCCTTCCGGCCCTTCGCGGGGGCCGCTTCGAGAGATCCGGGTTCGAGCCCGGTTCGATTGAGGTCTGGATCTGGAGGATTGTCGGCTTGCCGGAGACTCAGGCCGGGCGGTCGTCGACAACGTCGAGGCCCAGCTGCCCGAGCAGGTCGAGCAGCTCCCGGGCGGAATCCCGGATCGCCCGCACCTGGCGCGGTCCCAGCGCCTCGGGCGCAAGCTCGAGGATGAGGGTGGCTCCCGGGGCGAGACGCACCGCGACCGCGGCAGCGCAGGCCGGTGCGGTCGCGACCGGTGTGGTTGCCTGGTGGAGCTGGGGCCTGGCGGGCGCGAGCATCTCGGCCCACCCGTCGGGGCTCGGCTCGTCGACCGGGGCCGGTTCCGACGGAGTGGCCTGCCAGAAGGCCGCCCGAGCCGAGCCTCCGGCCCCGGCGAACTCCTCGTCCGGCCGCAGCGCCCACTCCGGAGCGCGGGCCAGCTCCCGCAGGAGATCCTCCGGCTGACCCGCCAGACGCCGCTGGACCTCCTCCAACGAACAGCCGTGCGACTGGAGCCGCTTGATGGTCAGCAGCTCCAGCAGGTGGCGCACGCCGTAGTAGGCGGTGCGGCCGCGCATCTCGGCGGGCCGGCTCAGGAGCCCCAACGTCGTGTAGTAGCGGGCCGTCCTGGCGTCGGGCATCCAGCGAACGCGACGGGACTCTCCGCCAGGGCCCTCCTCCGAGAGAACCCGACCCACCCGGTCCACCAGTTGCTCCAGCCGCCAGCGAGGTTCGTTCATCTTGCCTCCATCAACAAGTATAACACTGTCATATGACACTGTCAATAGTCTTGGCGAAGGAAGGCGTCGAGTTGCGCGGAACTGCGCTCGCCGGGTTCGGGGCGACTGCCTGCCCGGGGGGGAGGATGAGGGTGTGGCGACCGTGGCACTTGTGATATCAAAAGTGCCAGGGTCGCGAAGGGGATCTGCCGCTACCCGGAGCTGCGCGCGCCCCTCGCGGCGATCGGTCTCGCCTGCCCGCCGGCCGGTCGTGTATCCTCCCGGGCATGAAGATGCTGACCGACCGAGTGGCGATCGTGACCGGTGCAAGCCGAGGCGTGGGACGAGAAGTGGCACTGGCGCTGGCCAGGCGAGGCTGCGACCTGGTGCTGGCCTCGAAGACGGTGGACCCTGACAAGCGCCTGCCGGGCACGCTTCCGGAGGTTGCCCGCGAGGTCGAGGCGCTGGGCCGCCGCGCGCTGGTCGTGAAGACCGACGTGCGCGACGAGGAGCAGATCAAGGCGATGGTTGCGGCCGCCGCCGACACCTACGGCCGGGTCGACATCCTGGTCAACAATGCGGGCGCGCTGTACCTGGCCCCGGTGGAGGAGACGCCGGCGCGACGTTTCGACCTGGTGATGTCGGTCAACGCTCGGGCCGCCCTGCTGGCCGCGCGCGAGTGCATTCCGCACATGGAACGCGGCGGTTGGGGCCACATCGTGAACATGTCTCCGCCCATCCGGCCCGAGACGGCGCCGGGAAAGGTCGCCTACATCACGAGCAAGTACGGGATGACGCTGCTGACCTACGGGCTTGCGGCGGAACTCGAGAGCCGGAACATCGCGGCCCACTCCCTATGGCCGGCCTGCGTGATCGAGACGATGGCGACCATCCACTTCGGCCTGGGGTCGCCGGAAGTGTGGCGCAAGCCGGCCATCCTGGCCGACGCGACCGTCGCCCTGGTAGAGAAGGAGCCCGGCCTGAGGAGCGGCCGGGCCTGGATCGACGAGGAAGTGCTGGCCGAGGAGGGCGTGACCGATTTCTCGGTCTACGACGCCGTCCCCGGCGCGCATCCGATGAAGCTGGAGTTCTGAGAGGTTGTGAAGAAATAGAGAGGCCAGTCGGGAGCTCCGCCCCCGAACCCCCCGGCAGGGGTGAAGTTCACCCCTGCACCCCCCGATGGCTGGTGGGAGACT
>CAZSVK010000459.1:3874-4539 GCA_964610245.1 uncultured bacterium | reverse complement strand
TTCTGCGTCTCGGAGATGGCGTACTGGGTGACGCCCATCCCGCACAGGTACTGGCCGAGCACCCGTTCGATGGCCGGCGGCTCGACGAGATAGCTCTTGGGGATCAGGGCGTCGCCGTCGTACTGCATCATCCCGGCGTAGAAGACCTTCGGCACCCGGCGGCGATCGAACTCGACGAAGTCCGGCTCCTCGAAGGCTCGCGAGATCTGGATGGCGCGGTCGCCCCGGAAGTTGAAGAACACCACCGCGTCGCCGTCCTCGATGGAGCCGACCGGCTTGCCCGACTCGGCGACGACGAAGCTGTCGAGGTACTGGTCGGTGGCGGTCGAATCCTCGGCGTAGTAGGTCTTCACGGCCTCGGAGGCGCTGGCGAAGGGCCGGCCCTCGCCCAGCACGTGGGCCTTCCAGCCGCGCTCGACCACGGACCAGTTGGCGTTGTAGCGATCCATCGTGGTCACCATCCGGCCGCCGCCCGAGGCGATGCGGTAGTCGCGGCCCGGGGCGCACATCGAGGCCAGGCGGGCCTCCAGCGGCTCGAGGTAGGAGAGCGCGCTCTTCTCGCCGACGTCGCGGCCGTCGAGCAGGGCGTGCACGCGCACGCGGGCGAAGCCATCCTGGAGACAGCGCTCGAGCAGCGCCTCGAGTTGGGTGATATGGCTATGCAC
>CAZSVK010000459.1:0-3864 GCA_964610245.1 uncultured bacterium | reverse complement strand
GGCTCGACTAAGAGCAATCCCCGCGCAGTCTGCGCCGAGGACATCGAAGCCATCCTGGAGGCAACGGTCGAGCAGCGCCTCGAGCTGGATGAGGTGGCTATGGACGTTGCCGTCGGAGACCATCCCGATGAAGTGCACGGTGCCGCCCGCGGCCGCGCGCTCGCGCAGGCGCTGCCACGCCTGGCTCTCGAAGAGCTTCCCGCTGGCGATGGCCGCGTTGACCAGCTTGGCGCCTTGGGCGAACACGCGCCCCGAGCCGAGCGCGTTGTGGCCCACCTCGGAGTTGCCCATGTCGCCGTCGGAGGGCAGGCCCACCGCGGTCCCATGCGCCCTGAGCTTGCGGAAGAGGGGTTGCGTCATCAGCGCATCCAGGACGGGGGTATGAGAAACCCAGACGCCGTTCGCCGCGTCCTGCTTGCCGAGGCCGATGCCGTCCATCACCACGGTCACCACCGGCCCCGGGAACTGCGTGTAACCGGCGAGCTTCTTCAACTTCAGCGAGTCCATCGGGTCACTCCTTCAATCTTGCGAGGCTCGACGGCGGCGCAGCATCCGCACCTCGGCGGCAGGCGTCGTCTCGTAGCGGTCCCGGTCGGCGGTGGGGATCAGGAACCCCTCCTCGAGCCAGGCTAGAACGGTCGCGCGCCCGAAGCCCAGCGCTTTCAGCTCTGCCCCGGAAACGGTCGGGAC
Organism: uncultured bacterium; assembly: GCA_964610245.1. Lineage (GTDB taxonomy): Bacteria > Muiribacteriota > UBA6191 > JACPRK01 > JACPRK01 > CAZSVK01. The sequence continues at coordinate 3,174 of CAZSVK010000459.1, read as the reverse complement.
ACGCTTCCGGCGGACGGGCGCGGGCTTGGCGGCCTTCCCGCCGCGGGCGGGCTTGGCGCGGGGACGGGCAGTCCTCTTCGCCGGAGTCTTCGGCGTCGGGCGCGCGGGCTTGGCGGCTGCTTGCGGCAACCCGGGCGCGCTGGCCTCCGGCGTGGGGCCCTCCAGCTCGATTCCAAAGAGACTGGAGAGGTCGTTCGAATCCAGGATACGCGCGTCGGCCGGGGTGGCGAGCATGGACTGGGCCTGGCCCGCCCTCGCGACCAGCTCCTCCAGGTGGACCTGCCGGAGCGTGAACAGCAGCTCGGGCTTCTCGTCCAGGCGAGTGCCGATGCCGTAGAGCGAGGCGGCCAGGTGCTTGCACATGTCCGCGTAGTCCGGGCAGGAACACTCGAGCCGGATCTCCGCCGGCGAAGGGAAGAGCCCCCGGTCGCGGTCGACCAGCACCTCCATCACGGCCTTCGAGAGCTTCCCCCGCAGCAGCTCGATCACCGAATCGATCTTCCCCGCGCACTCTTCGACGAGCGGCTTCCACCGGGCTTCCGGCAGCGGCGCGATCGCGACCTTCACCCGGTACAGTTCGGTGCCCTGGACCAGCGCCTCGACCTTGCCGGCGTCCACCTGCAGATCGAGGACCTGGCCGTTGCGAAGGTAGCTCGTGCCGCGGGGCAGCCGGTTCTCGAAGTCGCTGTAGGACTCGAGATTGTCGCACCAGGCCTTGCCCCAGAAGGTGACGGCGGGTTTGCGCCCGGCCGGGCAGACCGGCTCGACCTTGCGGCCCTGCTTGCGCAGCTTTGCGAGGACCTTCTCGGCCTTGCGCCTGCGCTCGGCCACCGAAACGTAGGGCCTGTAGTAGAGATCGTAGTCCATCGCGAGTGGTCTCCGGGTAGCTTTCCAGTCGAGGGCGGGCGGCCCGTTCAAGTCTCTTCGAGGGCGCTGTCGAGGTCGAGCGTCACCAGCTTCAGCAGCTCCGCGTTGTTCATCTCGGTCAGCGCCGCCTCGGCGCCTCCCTGCAGGAGTTCGCGAGACATCGCCTGCTTGGATTCGATGAGCCGGTCGATCTTCTCCTCGACCGTACCACGACAGACGAACTTGTGAACGAGGACGTTTCGATGCTGGCCGATGCGGAAGGCCCGATCGGTCGCCTGGTCCTCCACCGCGGGGTTCCACCAGCGGTCGAAGTGGATGACGTGGTTGGCGGCCGTGAGGTTGAGACCGGTGCCTCCGGCCTTCACGGAGAGCACGAAGAACGGGACGGTCTCGTCTTCCTGGAAGCGGCGCACCAGCTCCTGGCGCTTGCGCACCGGGGTCTGGCCGTGGAGCACCAGCCCGGGCCTGCCGAAGATTCCGCCCAGGAAGGTCGCCAGCGGCTCCGTCGTCTCGCGGTACTGCGTGAACACGAGGGCCTTCTCTTGCCGGCTGGCCAGCTCCTCGCACAGCTCGCGCAGGCGGCCGAACTTCCCGCTCTCTTCGGGGGCCCAGCCGTTGTCGCCGAGCCACTGCGACGGGTGGTTGCAGAGCTGTTTGAAGCGAGTGAGGAAGGCGAGGATCACTCCGCGGCGTTCGATGCCGTCCATCCGCTCGAGCTTCTCGGCCAGCTCCTCGACCGCCTGCTGATACAGCACCGCCTGCCGCTTCGTCAGCGGACAGTAGGCCCTCATCTCGGTCTTCTCGGGCAGGTCCGAGATGACGCTCCGGTCGGTCTTCAGCCGGCGGAGGATGTAGGGCCGCACCAGTCTGCGGAGCGGGCCGTACTGATCGCGCGTGCGGTTCTCGAGCCCCTTGGCGAACTCCCCGAAGGCCTTCGCCGAGCCCAGCAGACCCGGGTTGAGGAAATCGAAGATCGACCACAGGTCGGACAGGCGGTTCTCGACCGGCGTGCCCGTGAGCGCCAGCCTGGTTCGCGCCGGGAGCGCCTTCACGGTCCGGGTCTGGCGCGTGCCGGGGTTCTTGATGGCCTGCGCCTCGTCGAGGATGACATGGCCCCACTGGACCTTTTGCGTCCACATCAGCCGGTGCAGGTAGGCGTAACTCGTGAGCACCACGTGGTGCCCCGCCACACGCTCGGGCGACAGCGAGGCCAGCTCCTGACCGGGGATGGCCGAGGGGTGTGCGATCAGCGAACGCAGGGAGGGGGCAAAACGTTCGATTTCTGCCTGCCAGTTGGCCAGCAGGGAGGCCGGCACCACCAGCAGGTGCGGGGTGTCCGGTCTCTCGCGGGCGAGCAGCAGCAGGAGGGCGATGACCTGGACCGTCTTGCCCAGGCCCATGTCGTCGGCCAGACAGCCGCCCAGCCCCAACCGGTCGAGAACCCAGAGCCAGTCGAGCCCGCGCTCCTGGTAGGGCCTGAGCGACGTTCGCAGACTCTCGCCCAGGGGAGGGTGCTGGCGACCGTCGGGCGAGTTGAGGCGGGCCAGCGTCTCCTGCATCCACGGCCCCGCGACGCGCTCGGCCCAGGGTTCGAAATCCTCGTCCAGGCCCGCCTGGCCGGCCCGGCCGAGCGAGGCGCCCGCCAGCAGACGCATCCCCTCGAGGAAGGTGACGCCGTCGGGCGAGCGCTTGCGCAGGTGCTCGAAGTGCTTCAGCACCTCCTGCAGTCGCCGGCGGTCCAGCTCTACCCACCGGCCCTTCACCAGGACCAGCCCGTCGGTGCCGGCCAGGAGCGTCCGCAGTTCTTCCTCGGTGAGCGTCTCGCCTTCGAGCGCGACCGACATCCGGAAGTCGAGCAGGCCGTTGGCCCCCAGTTGCGCGGGCGCGCTGGTTCCCACCGTCGCCTGCACGCGCGGGCGGGCGGGGTTGCCGGGCTTCCACCAGTCGGGGACCCTCACCATGATGCCGGCGGCCTCGAAGATCGGTAGGTCCTTCAGGAATTGATGGGCCTCGGCCGGGCTCCAGGCCAGCGGGTGATAGACGGCCCCCCGGTCTACCAGGTCCGCGAGGAAACGGCTGTGTTCGCAGGCGCGCTGGATCGGTTCGAGCAGCGCCAGTAGCCGAGTCCGGCCCTCCGGCCCGCCGTACTCGGTCAGCGCTCGGGCCAGCGGGACGTGCTGCACCCTGGCCTGATGGCCCAGCCGGCTGGAGTAGGTCGCCAGGAACGCGAACGGGTGCTCGGGTTCGTTCTTTCGCTCGGCCAGGTGGAAGTTGACCCGGCCGACCTGGTTCCAGACCGGATTGAGC
>CAZSVK010000458.1:0-4572 GCA_964610245.1 uncultured bacterium | reverse complement strand
CCTAACCCCTAACCCCCAACCCCTAACCCCTACTTGAGCATCTTGGTCATGTTGAAGATCGGCAGGAACATCGATACGGCGATGATCGTCACCGTGACGCCCATGACGATGATCATCACGGGTTCCATCAGGCTCACCAGCACCTCGGTGGTGGCCGCCACCTGGTCGTCGTAGTAATTGCCGATCTTCTCCAGGACCTCCGAGATGGAGCCGGTGCGCTCGCCGATGCTGAACATCAGCGCTACCACGGGCGGGATCACGTCGGGATACTTGCGGAGCGGCGTGGCGTAGGTGCCGCCCGTGCGGATGCTGTCGATGACCTCATCGACGATGCGCTGGAAGTAAACGTTATCGGTCACGTCGCGCACGACCTTGAGCGCCGAAAGGCCCGGCACGCCGCCCTTTAGCTGCCCGCCCAGCACGTGGGCGAAGCGGGAGATGTAGAACTTCTTCATCAGGCCGCCGAAGACCGGCGCGTTGAACTGGAACCAGTGCAGGAACCGCTTTCCGTTGTCGGTCTTGCTCACCCACCAGCTGAGACCGTAGATGGCCGCCGGAACGCCCACGAGAATCTCCCAGATGTGGCCGATCATCACCTGGCTGACGATGCTGACGTACTGCGTCAGCGGGGGCAGCTTCTCGAAGGGGATGTTGAAGCTCGAGATGAACTTCGGGAAGATCACGGTCGTGAGGATGGTCACCACGATGCCGGCCACGCTGAGCATCACCAGCGGGTAGATCATCGCTCCGCGGGCCTTGGTGCGGATCTTGGCCTGCTTCTCGGAGTAGATCGCGTAGCTGTTGAGCATCTCGGCCAGCGTTCCGGCCTTCTCGCCGGCGGCCATCAGGCTCACGAAATCGTTGGCGAAGTGCTCGGGGTGGGCCTTGAGACCATCGGAGAACGACTTGCCGCTCTCGATGGCCCTCACCAGGTCCTCGAGCAGGTTGCGCAACTTCACGTTCGTCGTCTGGTCGGCGAAGGCCTGCAGCGACTCTCGCAGGCTCGCACCCGCGTTGATCGCGATGGCGATGCTCGAGAAGAAGGTGAGCATCTCCTGGTGGCTGATGCGCGCGAACCATCCTCCTCCAGTTGCCTTCGCCACCCCCTCGTCCACGACGATCGTCGTGGGGTTCACATTCATCTTCAGAAGCTTCTGCTTGGCTACGAGAAGATTGTCGGCGTACACGGTGTCCGTGTAGACCTTGCCCTGTGCGTTCTGGGCCGTGAACTTATAAGTTGGCATCGGTGCGGATATTAGACCAGCGCCTCGGGCCGCGCAAGCCCGGCGCCAGCGTTACCCGGCAGGGGTGCCCGTTCCAGCGGATGCCGACGTGCCAGCAGATGGGCTCCTCAAGCCTCGAGCCTCGAGCCTCAAGCCTTCCCTACGCCTTGTGCCAGCGCGCGAGCACGTCGGCCTGCCTGTCGTCGAGCCGGTTGCCCAGATCGCTCGAGACGACGAGCAGGAACCAGAGCCACTTGAAGAAGTTCTTGATCGCCAGCAGCTTCGACGGGTGCAGCCAGAGCAGCCGCATCAGCCGCCAGGGCTTCGAGTAGAACCGCAGATAGGCCCGGCGCTGGTAGGCCGTGACGTCGATGCCGGTGGCCTGGCTGTAGTACGGCCGCATGCTGTGGTAGGTCCAGCGCCGGTCGAACTCGAACTTGAAGTCGCCTCTCTCCCTGACCTGCCTGGCCAGCTCGGTGCCCTCGAAGGGGACCACCGTGAAGAAATAGGCATAGACCAGCTCCAGCTCACAGGCCACGGAGATCGTCAGTTCCAGCTCTTCCGGGGTCTCGCCCGGGAACCCCAGCATGAAGAACCCGAGCGGCATGATGCCCTCGCGTCTCGCCACCGCGATGTTGACCGCGAGTCTCTCCAGGTCGTTGTTCTTCCGGAGGTACTTCTGCAGCCGGGGCGATGCGGACTCGATGGCGAACGCCATGAAATAGGTGCCCGCCCGCGCCATCTTGACGATCAGTTCCTCGTCCATCGTGTCGCCCCGGACCCCGTTGGGGAAGCACAACGCGACGTCGAGGCCCCGCTCCACGATGAGGTCCATGATGCGCTTGGCCCGCGGGGCGTCCAGATTGAAGCTGTCGTCGAAGAAGTGGAACTCCCGTACGCCGTGATCGCGCCGCAGCGCCTCGATCTCCGCCAGTACGTTCTCCGGGCTGCGGGTCCGGAACTCATGGCCGAAACTCCAGTGGCAGTACGTGCAGTGGAACGGGCACCCGCGGGAGGTGAAGATCGCCATGTACGGCTTCTTCTTGAAGATGCCGTACGTCATGTTGTGCGGACCGTCCGAGTAGGCGGGCAGGTCGATCAGGTCCCATGCCGGAAACGGCAGTGCGTCCAGCTCGCGGATTGCTGGCCGCTTCGGCGTGCGCACCGCATCGCCGCCGTTCCAGAACACGATGCCCGGCACGGTCGCCAGATCCCTGCCGGTCTCCAGCGCGTCCAGCAGGTCTCGGAACGTCTCTTCGCCCTCGCCGACCACCACGGCCGCCACCCCGGGCACCCGAGCCAATCGCTCGGCGTCCGAGATCGTGCAGGGGCCTCCGAAGACGAGCTTGGCCGACGGCAACGTGCGGCGGATCGCCCCGGCGATCGCGAGCATCTCCGGTACGTCTGCCGACAGCCCCGAGAGCCCCACTACCTCCGCGCCGAACTCAGCCACGCGGCGGCGAACGGTCTCGACGCCGACGCGCTCGACTCCCGGATCCAGGATTCGCAGCTCGTAACGCCCGGGGCACCGGTCCCTCAGATACCCTGCCAGGTACATCAACCCCAGCGGCGGCACGACCGCCCGCCACCTCAAGAAGTCGGGCATGTCGTCGGTCGGATTGCCCCGGACGAGCGCTATCTTGCGGATGACCGCCATGTCTCAGAGCTTCTCGAGAACCGCCACCAGGAGCTTCCAGAAGTTCCCGACGGAGGGGATGCTCAGCTGTTCGTCGGGGGTGTGCACGTTCTTCATCTCGGGTCCGATGGAGGCCATCTCCATCTGAGGATACTTCTTTCCGATCAGACCGCACTCCAGCCCGGCGTGAATGGCCACGATCAGCATCCGCTTGCCGAAAAGCGCTTCCTGGGTATCATCGATGAGCTTCACCAGGCTCGAATTCGGTTCCGGCTTCCAGCCGGGATAGCCGCCCGAGCACTCCCACTCGAACCCGGCCATCGCACACAGCGCGCCGATGCGCTCGGCCAGCGCCTGCTTCGAGGCGTCGATCGAGCTGCGCGAGAGGAAGTTGATCTCGACCGCACCCTCCTCGGTGCGAACCACGCCCAGGTTGGTCGAGGTCTGCACGAGCCCTCCGATGTCGGGGCTCATCGCCTCGACGCCGTGCGGTGAACTCAGCAGCACGCAGACGATCGCCGAGGCGTCGGCCGCCGACATGCACTCGTTGCCCTCCGACGGGGCGAGGCCCAGGACCAGTCCCGGATCGAAGGCGCCGAACGCGGAACGCCAGTGCGCTTCCTGCTCGGCCAGCGCCGTCTTGAATGCGGACTCCTTGCCCGGATCCAGGAAGAGGATGGCGGAGGCCTCGCGGGGGATGGCGTTGCGCTTGTTGCCGCCTGTGACGGAGGCCAGCTCGAAGCCGAAACCGGACCGCAGGGCGTTGAGCACCTGGGCCAGCACGCGGATGGCGTTGCCCCGGCCCGCTGCGATGTCGATGCCGGAGTGGCCGCCCCGGAGCCCCGAGACCTTCAGCCGGTAGGCGCGGCTGCCGGCCTTGGGTTTGCCCACGGTCAGCTTTCGTCTGGCGATCGTGTCCATGCCGCCGGCGCACCCGATCGTGAGGTAACCCTCCTCCTCGCTGTCCAGGTTGATGAGGCGGCTGGCCTTCAACCACCCGGCCTCGACGTTGCTCGCGCCCGTGAGGCCGGTCTCCTCGTCGATGGTGACGAGCAGCTCGAGCGGACCGTGGGCGACGTCCCTGGCGGCCATCATCGCGAGGCCCGCGGCCACGCCGATGCCGTTGTCCGCGCCCAGAGTCGTGCCCCTGGCCTTCAGCAGGTCGCCGTCGCGATAGACGGGGATCGGGTCCTTCAGAAAGTCATGGCTCGTGCCCTCATTCTTCTCGCAGACCATGTCCACGTGGGCCTGCAGGCACGTCACCGGGCCGTTCTCCCTGCCCTTCGTTCCGGGCTTTCTGAGCAGCACGTTGCCCACGCCGTCCTGCTCGACTGTCACGTCCAGCGCACGGCCCTGCGCCGCCACCCACCGGGCCGCCTCCTGCTCGTGCTTGGAGCCGCGAGGGATCTTGGACAGTTCGAGGAAGTACTTCCAGAGCGGTCTGGGGGCCAGATTGTCGAGCAGATTGTCCACGTTGCGACTCCAAGCGCCGGAGCGGCTGCGTGCGCCCGGACGCCCGGGTCGTCGGTCCGCAGTCGCCTGTCATGAGGCTATCAGGAACCGTGGCCTCAGGGGAAACGGGGAGTTGGTTTCTGAAGGTGCGGACAAGGGCAAACGTCTATCGGGAGCGCTGCTCCCGAACCCTCGCCAGAGCCTGGCCCTGGACCCGGCATTGAGAAGAGCGATTGAGGCCTGTGCGACACTCTCGATGAC
>CAZSVK010000457.1:0-4632 GCA_964610245.1 uncultured bacterium | reverse complement strand
GCTCAACTACCCGGCAGCAGCCTTCTCCGACGGCACGCGGCTCTTCGTCGCGGATACCAGCAACCACCGGGTGTTGATCTGGAACCCGATCCCGACGGCCAACCAGGCGCCCGCCAACGTGGTGCTAGGCCAGCCCGACTTCGCCTCCGGGACGTCGAATAACGGCGGCCGCAGCGCCATGACGTTTGCCAGCCCGTCGAGCGTGTGCGCCGACGCCGAGAGGCTCCTTGTCGCCGACCAGTGGAACTGTCGGGTGCTGATCTGGACCGCGATACCGACAGCCAACCAGCAACCCGCCAACGTCGTGCTGGGCCAGCCCGATTTCTCGACCGCGGCCTACAACAGCGGCGGCCTCAGCGCCCGATCGTTAGCCTATCCGGCGGGAGTGTTCTCAGACCGCAAGCGGCTCTTCGTTGCGGACAGCGAGAACCAGCGACTGCTGGTCTGGAGCGCAGTCCCGACGATCAACCAGCAGCCAGCCAACACCGTTCTGGGTAAGCTCGGATTCAACTCCGGAAGCGGTTTCGGCTCCGGCGTCAGCGACAAGAGTCTGAACGGTGCGGCGGGCATGTTCTCCGACGGAGCGCAGTTCTTCGTCGCGGATCGTGGCGCCAATCGAGTCTTGGTCTTCGAAATCGGAGCCGCGCTGACGGCCGCGTTGACCTACGGCCACAGCAACCGCGCCTACCGCGCCGAAACGTTCACCGTGACGGCGACCTTCTCCTCGCCCGTTTCGCCCACGGCGCCTACGCTCACGGTGAGCGGGACGACAGGGGGCCGGTCTGTCTCGGGCGAGGCGATGACCCAGGGCGCTGACCGCACGAGCTGGACCTGGCAGACGACCCTGCAGCCGGGCGATACCCAGGGCGCCCACACGCTTGCCTTGGCTGCGACCGCCGAGACGGGTGACGTGCTCGGGTCTCAACCGGCGGACAACTCGTTCACCGTCGACACCGTCTCCCCCGCGGTCGAGGCGCTCGCCTTCAGCCGCGGCGCGGCCTATCTGAACACCGGCCCATTGACGGTGACGGCGGATTTCACGGAGGCCCTGGCTGACGACGTTACCCCGACGTTGACCTTCTCGCCCTCGGAAAACTTCACGCCGGCATCACCGGTGGCGGCGCGCCTCAGCCCGACGCGCTTCGTGTATGCCACGACGGTTGGCGGCAGCACGTCGCCGGCCGGAGAGGCCCGCTCGGTGACCGTCGCTCGGACCACGGTTGTGGATCTGGTGGGCAACACGCAGTCGGCCGACCACGTGGCCGGCGGCATCGTGGACACCGCCGCGCCGACGGCGACGCTGGCCTACAGCCGCATCGGCCGGCAGTATCGGGCCGAACAGTTCACCGTGACGGCGACCTTCTCCGAGCCCGTCACGCCAACAGCGCCGACGCTCACGGTGAGCGGGACGACGGGCGGCGGGTCTGTCTCGGACGAGGCGATGACCCCGGGCGTCGACCTCACGACCTGGACCTGGCAGACGACCCTGCAGCCGGGCGACACCCAGGGCACGCATGCGCTCACCGTCACCGCCAGCGACGCGGCGGGTAATGCCCTCGTGACCCAGCCGGCTGACAACACGTTCGCCGTCGACACCGCCTCCCCCGCGGTCCAGGCGCTCGTCTTCAGCCGCGCACCGGCACTCCTGAAGGGCGGCCCGTTGACGGTGACAGCGGATTTCACGGAGGCCCTGGCTGACGACGTTACCCCGACGTTGACCTTCGCTCCTTCCGGTAACTTCACCCCAGCGTTACCGACGGCGGCTCGCCTCAGCCCGACTTGCTTCGTCTACATCACGACGGTGGGCGGCAGCACGTTGCCGGCCGGAGGGGCCTACACCGCGACCGTCGACCGGAGCACGGTCGTGGATCCGGCAGGCAACTCGCAGGCGGCCGACCACGTGGCGAGCGGCACCGTGGATACCGCCGCGCCGACGGCGACGCTGGCCTACAGCCGCATCGGCCGGCAGTATCGGGCCGAACAGTTCACCGTGACGGCGACCTTCTCCGAGCCCGTCACGCCAACAGCGCCGACGCTCACGGTGAGCGGGACGACGGGCGGCGGGTCTGTCTCGGACGAGGCGATGACCCCGGGCGTCGACCTCACGACCTGGACCTGGCAGACGACCCTGCAGCCGGGCGACACCCAGGGCACGCATGCGCTCACCGTCACCGCCAGCGACGCGGCGGGTAATGCCCTCGTGACCCAGCCGGCTGACAACACGTTCGCCGTCGACACCGCCTCCCCCGCGGTCCAGGCGCTCGTCTTCAGCCGCGCACCGGCACTCCTGAAGGGCGGCCCGTTGACGGTGACAGCGGATTTCACGGAGGCCCTGGCTGACGACGTTACCCCGACGTTGACCTTCGCTCCTTCCGGTAACTTCACCCCAGCGTTACCGACGGCGGCGCGCCTCAGCCCGACGTGCTTCGTCTACGCCACGACGGTGGGCGGCAGCACGTTGCCGGCCGGAGAGGCCTACACGGCGACCGTCGACCGCAGCACGGTCGTGGACCCGGCAGGCAACTCGCAGGCGGCCGACCACGTGGCGAGCGGCACCGTGGACACGGAGGCGCCGACAGGGACGTTGACCTACAACCGGTCCAATCGGCTGTACCGGGCCGAGTCCTTCATCGTGACGGCGACCTTCTCCGAGCCCGTCACGCCCACCTCGCCAACCCTCACGGTGAGCGGGACGACGGGCGGGGTTGCCGTCACGGACGTCGCGATGAGCCAGGGCCTCGACCGCACGGTATGGACCTACCAGACCACCGTGCAGACGACCGATTCCCAGGGCACGCATACGCTCACCGTGACCGCGAGTGACGCGGCGGGCAACAGCCTGGCCGCGCAGCCCGCCGGCAACCAGTTCATCATCGCCACGATGGGTCTGGTCGCCACGCTCGACTACAGCAAGGTCAGCCGGCTCTATCATGACGAGCCCTTCGTCGTGACGGCGACTTTCACGGAGGAGGTGACTCCCACCGCGCCCACGCTCTCCGTGAGCGGGACGACGGGCGGGGGAACCGTCCTGGACGAGGCGATGACCCAGGGCGCCGACCGCAAGTGCTGGACCTGGCAGACGACGCTGCAGCCGGGCGACACCCCGGGCCTCCACACCATCACCCTGGCGGCAGTCTGCGAGGCCGGTGATGCTCTTTCCACGCAGCCTCTGGACCACACCTTCACCGTCGACCTGGTCCCCCCCGCGGTTCAGTCGCTGGTGTTCAGCCGGTCCGCGACCTACTTGCGGCCAGGTCCGCTCACCGTGACCGTCGATTTCCTGGGGGATCTCAGCTCGGCCGTGACGCCCGCGCTGACGTTCTCGCCCTCGGGGAACTTCACGCCGGTGGCTCCGGTGGCGGCCCGCGTCAGTCCGACGCGCTTCGTCTACGCCACGACCGTGGGAGGCAGCACGCCTCAGGGGGGCGTTCCGTTCACGGCCACTGTCGAGCGAACGACGGTCGAGGATCTGGCAGGCAATCGGATGGCCACTGACCACCTGGCGGGCGGCACGGTCGACGGCAACCTGCCCGCGAGTCTGGCGGAGCGCACGTTCACGGCGCCGGCGAACGTGACGCGGGGCCAGGTGTTTGGCGCTTCGGTCGTGATAGCGAACCTGGGCGGGACGACGGCCGAGGTTACCTCGACGGCGTTGACGTTCAGTGGAACGGGCTTGACGGCAGTGCCGAACGGCGCCAATCCTCGCACGGTGGCCGGGGGCCTCAGCGAGACGTTCGGCTACACCGTCACGGTCGGTGGCACGGCCACCGCTGACGCGCGAACGGCGCGCCTCACCGTCCTCGCGAAGGACAGCGTCGGCGGCGGCGACGTGAGTCTCGTCGCGCGAGTGCTCTCGCCTCAGGTGACGGTGTGCCTTCCGGCAGCGCTCTCGGTGGGCGGTTTCACGGGGCCCATGCAGGTGTCGCAGGGCCAGACCGTCGGGGCCGCCGTGGTCGTGACCAACACGGGTGGCACCACGGCCAACCTGCTCTCGACCTCACTCACGTTCAGCGGGGCGGGACTGACGGCTGTGCCGCAGGGCCTCAATCCGAGCTCGGTGGCCGGAGGCGTCAGTGCGACGTTCAACTTCACCGTTTCGGCTACCGGCACGGCTGCCAGGGGCGAGCGAACGGCGAGCTTCACGATTGCGGCAAGGGATGCGAACTCGAACGCCGACGTGGGCCTGTCGAATCAGCCGCTCTCCCAGCAGGTGACGGTACTGACCTCGGCGACGCTGGAAGTCGCGTCGGTCGAGAGCGCTCCGGCACGGGTCAGCCGCGGACAGTCCGGCATCGGCGTGACGGTGCGGGTACGCAACCCTGGGGAAGTGACGGCCTCGCTCGGCAGCGCTGGCCTGACCTTCTCGACAGGGGCTGCGAATCGCACGTCGGAATACGTGGTCTCGCCGGACGCGAACCCCGTGACAATCGCCGGCGGGACGACAGCGACCTGCCAGTTCAGGGTAGACGTGAGTCCGAAGGCGACGCTGGGGCCCGTCACGCTGGACGCGCGCGTGGACGGCGCCGACACGAATACAGGCTCGACCGTCGCGGACACCTCGGCCGACCAGACAGCCTCGTGGACCGTGCAGTCGCCGGCGGCGCTCTCGACCGGAGCGTTCAGCGTGCCCGA
>CAZSVK010000456.1:0-4639 GCA_964610245.1 uncultured bacterium | reverse complement strand
GCGAGCGGTCGAAGCCGCTCCCTGGTCGGAAGACTACCTCTTGCTGGAGGGGCGCATCCTGGCACGCGAGGGCCGGCTCGCGGAGGCGGCCTCGGCGCTCGAGCGGGCGCTGGCCACCAACGAGCAGTACCTGACGATCAACCGCGACGTTTATCCACAGGTGTTCGGCACGCTGGGAGCCGTCTATCGCGCCCTCGGCCGCGAGGCCGACGCCCGCGCGCTGGCCGCGCGGACTCGCGCCCTCTACGGCGCCGACCTGGTTCCCGCGGGCACCGCCCCCAACTGACTCTTGCCGGCGAATTGCCGCGGGCGCCGCGGCGTCATAATGAGTCTTTCGAAGAAGGTCTCGGCGCGAGACCGCGTCGGCCCGCACAGGCCAATTCCGGCGACGGTAGCCGGCTGAAGGCATCGCAGGCCCGGCGGAAAGGCTCCGGAGGAAGAACTGATGAACAGAAACATCCTGGTCGGGCTGGTGTTGATCGCCGTGGTTTTCGGCTTCTTCTACATCCAGAACCAGCGCCAGCGCGACCTGCAGCGGCAGCAGGAGGAGGAGGCCGAGCGCAAGAAGCTCGAACTCCAGGCGCGCCAGGCCCGCGAGGGCAAGGTCAACGTCCTGCGGGCCAACGTGGCCCTGCCCGCCAACACGCGCGTCCCCGAGACCGCCGTGCGGGTCGAGACCATCTCCCGCGAGTTCGCGCCGCCCAACAGCAACCTCAAGATCGACGACGTGGTCGACAAGTTCACGACCGAGACGATTCCGAAGGACGACGTCATCAACCGGCTGCGCCTCACGAGCGAGCAGCGGAGCCTCGAATCGTTCCTCCAGGAGGGCGAGCGCTTCTACAGCGTCAAGATGGACGGCGTCAGCGCCGTGAGCGGCTTCGTCAAGCAGGGCGACCGGATCGACGTGCTGGCCGTGATGAGCTACCAGGGCACGCAGAGCTGCCGCACCGTGATGTCCAACCTGGAGATCTTCAGCGTCGACCAGTACCGCTGGGAGATCACCGCCGACGAGAAGAAGAAGGGCAACCTCGGCTCCATCACCATCACCTTCCGCCTCACCGGTGACCAGGCCAGCCGTCTCATCCAGCTCGTCCAGATCGGCGCCCAGCTCAAGTTCTCCCTCAGACCGCCGACCGACCTCGATATCACCACCTCTCAGGGATTGACGCTGACCGACCTCCTTGCCGGCCGCAAGAGTTCCATCAAGGCTGCGCCGGGAGCCGGGAACGTCCAGGCGAGCCCCGAAGGCGGCGCGCCGATGGTGGCGATCCAGATCTTCCGCCACAAGGACGTCAGCCAGGAGGTCTTCCCCCTGACCACAGGCACCGCCGACGGTGCGATGCCCGCCGACCTGGTCCCCCTCCCCTCTGCCGGACAGCAGCCGCCGCCAACCGCCTCCAATCAGGCCCCGGCGAACGGCAAGCAGGCGATCCCGGCAGCCGGCGGCCGGCCCGATCGCTGAGCTAGCACTCGGGAGTCGAGAGTCGGGAGTCGAGAGTCGAAGGCAGTCGAGAATCGAGCCTGGGCTGACCTTCGACCCTCGACTCTCGACTTTCAACGCCGTTCGAGGCGAAGCCTCGCCAGGGGCCCCGTGATATAGTTCCCCGTGGGCCCGGCGCGTGGCCGGACGCGCGGGGCCCGCGCCGACTTTCGATGAGCGAGACCAAGCAGCTTCTCGAGATGCTGCGGGATGCCAATCCCGCCATCCGGCGCTTTGCGCTGCAGCGTCTGGGGGAGGCCGGCGACCGCACCTCCATCCCCTCCCTGCGCAGGGCCACGGAAGACGGTGATCCCGCCGTCGCCGGTCAGGCCGAGAAATCGCTCTACCTGGTGATGCAGCAGAGCGTCGTCGGCCCCTCGCTGCACGAGAAGGTGGTCAGCATCCCCGGGCCCGCCGCGGGCCAGGTCGCCGACGTCTTCGAACTGGAGCCTCTGCAGGAGTGCGGCCGCCAGTTGCTGCGTCCCCACGCCGCCCGGATGGCGAAGGAGCTGGAGGGTGACAATCCGGCCCTCGCCCGGGCCTGCGCCTCGGCGCTGGGGAAGATCCGCCATCCCGAGTTCATCCCCGAGTTGACGAGCGGCCTGGCCCACGAAGATCGCCGCACCGAGTGTGCCTACGCTCTGGCGGCGCTCGACTCGGCCAAGGCCCGGGCCCCGCTGATCGCCCTGCTCGCCAGCTCCGACCGGCAGACGATCCGGCTCGGCACCTACGCCCTGACCGGCTGCCGGCTGCAGGAGGCGATCCAGCCGCTCCTGGCCCTCCTGATGCATCCGGACATCGAGGTGCGCACGGACGTCGTCTTCGCGCTGGGCGAATCGGGCGACTCCGCGATCTCCCGGAAGCTGGTGCCTCTGCTCGACGACCGCTCCGATCTCGTCGTCATCCGCACGCTGGCCGCGCTGCGCAAGCTCGGCTACCGGCAGCTCCCCGAGGCGGTCCTGGCCCGCTGGCCCACCGCTCGCAACGACCGCATCCGGGCCACCCTGGTCGGGGCGCTCGCCGACGCGCCCGCGGAGCCACGGGTGCTCCAGGCGCTGGCGCGCGCCGTCCACGATCCCGACACGCGTGTCAGGGCCAATGCGGTCGAGGTGACCGGCACGCTCGACGCCCCGAAGGAGGTCCGGCTCGAGATTCTCCGCCACGCCATGGAGGATCGCAACAACCGCGTGATGGCCAACCTGGCGATCGCGATGGGCAGCATCGACACGCTCTACTCGCTGCGCGTGTTGTCGGAGATGCTCAACAGCCCGGACAAGTGGGAGCGGGCCTCCGCGGTGTACGCGGCCGGCTTCGTGCAAGAGGAGCGCATCGGGCTCTGGCTGGCCAACATCTTCATGTTCGAGGAGGATCTCGACGTCCTCAGGAACACCGTCAGCAGCCTCTCGCGGTATCGCGGGCCGGTGATCTGCGAACAGCTCGTCAAGGCGCTGCGCCACCACAACCCGGCGGTGCGCTCGGGCGCCGCACGCGTGCTGGGAGCGATGGGCGAGCGAGTCGGCCGCGACGCGCTGCTCAGGGCGCTCGAGATGGAGCGCGATTCCGACATCCGGGCCGACCTGCTGGCGGCGCTCGGCAAACTCTGCGACCCGTCCCACATCCAGCCGATTGCCGCGGCCCTGAAGGATCCTTCACCCCAGGTCCAGGCCCACGCCCTCGAGACGCTCGAGCAGATCGGTTCGGTCGAGATCCTGCCCCTGGTGGAGCCCTTCCTGGGCTCGCTCGACCCGCGCGTGAAGGCCAACGCCGCGCGGGCCCTCTGGAAACAGGGCCACCTGGACGTCGTCACCGTGCTCGGCGGGATGCTGCACGCCGCCAACCCCGACGAGGTCCACAGCGCCGTCTATGCCCTGGGCGAGCTGGGCGACGCCCTCGGCTACCTGGCCGACCTGCGCCACTTCTACCTGCTCGCGTCCGCTCTCCGGGCCAAGGCGCGCGGCCCGGGCGCCATCGCCGTCCCCCTCCCCCCGCAGTCGCCCGCGCTCGACGCGCTCGTGCAACTGCTCGATGTCGAGCCGCCGCTGCGCTTTCTCTACGCCGGCCGGTATCCCGAGGCGATCAACACCCTCAAGACGCTGCTGCTCGCGAACCCCAGGTCGGTGCCCGGAAACTACCTCGTCGGCGACCTCTACCGGCGCCTGGAGAACCTGGAACTGGCCACCCGTCACCTGGGCGCCGCACGCTCCGAGGACGCCAACTTCGTCAACTGCGACCTCCACCTGGCGAGCGTCTCGGCCAGCCTGAGCGACACCCGAGCCTCGATCGGCCACTATCTGGCGGCGCTCAAGGGGAAGCTGCGGGTCATCGGCGACGTGGCCGACGCTGCCTCGCGGCTGCTCGACCTGGATCGCGTGGGGGACGCCAGCCTGGTGCTGAAGGCGCTGGTCCAGCAGGTGCCGATCGACTCGAAGCTGCACTACAAGATGGGCGTCCAGCTGATGAACAGCGGCCTCAACGAGGGAGCGCTCGAGCAGCTCTTCCTGGCGCTGCTGGCCGATCCGAAGGATGCCCGAGTCTTGCTCCAGTTCGCGATCTTGATGGCCAAGCTGGACCAGAAGATGGTATTGAGGAAGGTATGTGAGTGGATGGTCGAGCTGGTCGGCGAGAACGATCCCCTGGCGATCCAGGCCCACAAGCTGCTGGACGAGGTCCTGCGTTCCGGCGCCGTGGGTCCGGCTGGGACCGAGACGGCGGACTGACCTACTACTCGCGGAAATCGTCGCGTTACACGAAGGTCCTGGCGAGCATCCCTACAGTCTACAGCCTGAAGTCTCAGTGCGGGCGAAGCCCGCGCTGGGCGAGGACGGAGGTCGTCGGAGTGGCAGAAAACGGTTCGGGGGCATGGCTCATCAAGGCGCTGATCGCGCTGGCGATCGTGGCCGCCGGAATCGGGCTGCTACTGCCCTACGTGGTCGACTCCCCACCCTATCCCGAGGGGACGGTCGGCGAGCGCCGTAGCCTCTTCGATCGCCTTGGCGGGCGCTGAGGAGGTGCCGCGGCCCATGCCAACCCGTCAGGCCACGAGCAAGAAGCCAGGGACGGCCGACGCAGCCGTGCTCGCGGGGGCGAGTCCGCTCGTCCGCACCGTCACCGAGCACCTGGGCAGCGAGAGACGCGTCACCTTCGACTGGGTGCAGC
>CAZSVK010000455.1:0-4655 GCA_964610245.1 uncultured bacterium | reverse complement strand
GCGCCGCAGGAGTACGAGAAGGCGCAGGTGGTCTGGCCGGGGGCCGCCGCGCCACCGCGGGTCGTACGGGTCAACGGCCGCCAGGTGCAACTGATGGACGGACGCGTGCCGGTGGAGTTGCTCGTCAACGGCAACAACTGGCTCACAATCCAGTCAGAGGGAGCCGGCGAGTCCTCCAACCGT
The DNA here is from genome assembly GCA_964610245.1 of uncultured bacterium. GTDB lineage: Bacteria > Muiribacteriota > UBA6191 > JACPRK01 > JACPRK01 > CAZSVK01. The sequence goes on along the minus strand of CAZSVK010000455.1, from coordinate 4,472 downwards.
CCGCTGCTGCTGGTCAAACGCCGCGCGGGCAGCCGGCTCGACCCCACCGGTGCCGCGCGGTGGTTTCCGCCTATCCCGGACGCCCGGGCCCTCGACCACGAGCTGGGCAGGGCGATCACCGCGCAGCCCGAGTCGCCCCTGGTGAAGCAGGCCATCGGCTACGTGGGCCCTGCGCAGCTGGCCACTCCCGGATCCTGGGAAGCCGCCTGGCAGATCGGCCTGGGCTACCGGGCGCTCTCTCCGAAGTGCCGGAACCTCGCCCTGATCCTTGGCCGGCCACCCTCGAGCACCTCATTCGCGGCACCCACGGGGGTGCCGGCCCAGGCGCTGCCGGCGGAGAGTGGCGCCAGGTCCACGATCGCGTTTCAGTGCCTGAACACGGCCTTGGCGTTGAATCCCCGATCACCCGCGGTCTGGACCGCGCTGGCCACGGCGTACTACGAGAGCTGCCGGTTTGCCGACTCCATCCGGGCGTTCTCGTTCGTGTGCGCCGAGCTTGCCGCGACCTCCACAGGGACCGCCGCCGGGAACTGCTGGCTCTTCCTGCCCGCGGCCCTCGATGGACTCGCCCAGGCCTCGCCCGAGGGTGCTCCGGCCGTCGACCGCCTGATCGCGCCAGCGCTGGCCGCGTCCGAACTCGAGAACGATTTCTTCCTCGACTCGCTGCTCCACTCCGCGCGAGGCCGAGGAACGGATCGTCCCGCAACAGGTGCGGCGGCGGCGGACGCCTACCTCGACTCGGTGCGGTTGCTTCCCGGCAATCAGGAAGTGTTGAAGAACTTCCGGCAGAGGCAGAGGGCTCGCATGCGGCCCCGCGCGCGCGCGACCCCTCCAGTGACGGCCCCTCGGTGAGAGGCCCCCGCCGGCTCACTCCTCCCGCGGAGTCACGCCGGCGGCCAGCGCGCCCGGCAGCGCCCTCTCGAGCGCTTCTCTCAGTTCCTCGCGCGTCACCGCGTCGTCGAGCTGCGTGCAGACCGACTCCCTCAACTTGCGCGTCAGGCACAGCAGCAGGTTCTTCACGAAATCCTGCCGCGTCAGCAACCTGTCGAACGATTCGCGGTCGAGCCTGGCCGCCGTCACCGTGCCGAAGGCCTTCACCGAGGCGCAGCGGGCCTGCGAGTCGAGCAGCGCCAGCTCGCCCAGGCACTCGCCAGAGCGTCGCGTGACGATGCCGTACCCGGATCGGGTAACCACCGCCTCGCCCTCCAGCAGGACGTAGGCGCAATCGCCGGGCTGCCCCTCCTGCATCATCTCGTCCCCGGGCTGGAATGAGACCAGCGTGCAGGATTCGGCTATCGTCTGCAGAGTCTCGTCGGGCAGACCCGAGAACAACCGGGTGGCCCCGAGGGCCTCTACCAGTTCCTTCCGTCGGGAGGGGTCTTGCGTAGCGAGCGTGGCGTCGTCGAGCCTGCGTCCCTTCGCCGTGGAGGATAGCCTACAGCTCGCGCGGGAGTCCATCCGCGCGAGGCCCTCGCCGCCAGCGCCGAGCGTCCAGCGCCAGCAGTAGCGCCGCCGGCCCGTACTCCAGCGGCCGGGACCACCACGGATAGGCCCAGGCCAGGAAGTAGAAGTAGTACAGGCTCATCCCCCAGGCCAGCCAGGCCGCCGCCGCCGAGGGGAACAGGCAGGCGAACGGCGCCACCCAGCCGAAGTACCACGGGTCGGCCACGGGCGAGAGCACGAGCAACGCCGCGACCGCCAAGCCGGAGCGCGCGACCAGCTCGCCGTCGTCGCGCGGCGGTCGCCAGGCGAGGGCGAACAGCACGATCGCCAGAGCGATCGCGCACAGTGCCTTTGCCCAGAAGAAGGCGTCGAGGTTCTGGTTGGCCAGCAACAGCTGCTCCTCGCCATCCTTCCGTGTCAGGGCGACGGTGAAGGTCACCGGGTCGTGCCGGTTGAAGAGCGGTTGGAGCCCCGCCGTGACCAGCGCCGGCACCGAGGAGTTGAATTCCCAGCGCGAAGCGAAGGCCCCGAGCCCGCGCAGCATCGGGCCGCCGTGCTCGGCGAACGGCCCGTAGCCCGCGGCCACCGCGAGGGCAAACGCCAGCAGTCCGCTCCGGCCCAGCCTACGGCTCAGGACCGGCAGCAGCACCAGCGGATAGAGCCGAGCCAGAACGGCCGTGCCCAGCGCCAGCCCGCCGGCCGTTCGTCGTCCCCCCAGCAGGCAGAGTAGCGAGGCGAGCACCAGCAGCCCCGCCAGCGGGTCGGCGTGGCCCGTGCCCGCGTACTCCTTGAGCACCAGCGGGCACCAGCCGTAGGCCACCGCCCAGCGCGGATCCTTGCCCAGCCGCAGGAGCAGCACCGCCGTCAGCGTCGTCACGCCAAGATCGAGCAGCGCCACCAGCCCCTTGAGCACAACGTCGCTGCCGGGCGAGATGGAGCGCGCAAGCCCGAAGAGCGCCTGCGCCGCGGGCGGGTAGAACGTCGCCACCTCCGGATGGTTGATGCGAAGGAAGTGCTCTGCCAGCGCCGGTTCGCGGGCCATCGCCGCCAGGCGGGCCAGCCTCGCGGTCCGATCGGCCCGAGGTCCCCTGGCGGCCGGGGCTTCGCGGGCCGCCTCGCGAGCCACCTCGGCCGGCGTGAACTCGTAGGGGTTGAAACCGGCCATCAGCACGGCGCCGTCCCAGTGATAGCGGTGCTGATCGGTCTCGAGGACGGCCGGGATCGCGACCGCCCCGAGTCGCAGGGCGGCCGAGAACCCCAGCACCAGAGCCATCACGTGTCGTGGCGGCAGCGGGCTCGTCAGCACGGCCCGGATCGACTCGAGGAAGAGCGCGCTGGCCACCGCGAAGAACAGCCCCGTCTGCAGGACCAGCACCTCCTGTGCCGCGAGGCTGCCGAGCGAGCCGTTCCACGCAGGGCGGGCGGGCATCACCCACCGCGCGAGCCATTCGAGCAACGCCGTTTCGCCCGGCAGCACCGCGCCGAACTTGCGCGCGGCGAGACCGAGATAGGCCAGGCACGCCGCCAGCGCGCAACCGCGGACCACCAGGGCGGCAACAGGCAACGCGGATCGGAGGCGGAACATGATCGGCGCTCTCGAGGACTCTGGCTTGCTACGGGCGAGCGTCTTCGCAGGATGCAAGGCTTCGACCGTAGAACGAAGTTGACCAATCACAGAGACACGGAGACACGGAGGGAGAGTCGATGAAAGGCGGGTCAAATGCCTCTCTGTGCCTCTGTGATACCTGTCCTCTCCCTCACACCAGGTTGAACTTCTTCCGCAGCAGCCACTCGACGGCCAGCAGGGTCAGGCACAGCGTCAGCGCCCAGCCGTGGTCGAGCCAGAAGAGGCTCTCGGTTCGCTCCTTGACCTCCGGCGTCGGGTCGAGCCTGAGCGTGCCGACGTCGCCGACGCCCTCGGCGAAGAGCTTGCCGCCCGAGAGGTCGGCCAGCTCCTGCATCGTCGCGGAGTCGGCCAGCGGGTTGGTGAAGTCGCGCAGGGGCGCGTCGACCAGGAACTCCTTCGTGAGCTTGTCGCCGCCCGGCACCGCCAGCTCGAGCCGGTACATCCCCTCCGACTCGGGCGTGAAGCTGGCCAGGAACCCGCCGGAGACCTTCTCGGGCGAGAGCCGGCCCGTGGTGCCCTCGCTCTGCCAGGTCAGGCCGAGGTTCTCGCGCGAGACGCCCTCGAGCTTGCCGGCGAAATCCTCGACCCGCACGTAAACCTCGTCGCCGAGGGCGTAGTGCAGGCGGGAGAGGGTGAGCGAGACGCCGGTGGCGCGGGCCTCGTCGGTGAGCCAGGAGAGCAGGTTGGCCCAGAAGCGCTCGTAGAGGCGATCGGGGTCGTTGACCGCATCCATCAGCGTCTTCCAGAGGTAGGTCTCGTCGGTGTTGAAGAGGACGGTCATCCCGCGGCCGAACAGACGGTAGGCGATGGCCGGCGTATCGCGCGGGTACCGCGGAAAGGTGCCGAGCACCGTGGCGCTCGCCGGGGACTGGAGCGCGGGATGGGCGACGAGGATGGGCGGCAGGCTGCGCCAGGCCTGCTGGTTGGCCTGGGGATGCTCGAGGATGCGGAACAGCGGGCTCTTCTCCGAGGGCTGGAACTGGAAGCGGCTGGAGGATTCGTCCGACAGGGCCGGCGCCGCCACCGGCAGCAGGCCGGCCAGCTCTGAGGCGAGCAGCTCGTCGATGTTATCGCGGCCGTTACCGGCGAACACGAGCACGCCGTCTCCGCTCTGGACGTGCTTGCGCAGGGCGGCGAGCTGGTCGGGGGTGAAGGCCGTCTTGCGGAAGCCGCTGACGATGACCATCCCGAAGCCGGCCAGACCGCCCTCGGGGAACTCGAGCGGCCGGCCCGCCTCGAACCCCTGGGGGTCGGCGACCTCGTATCGCGGGTCGGAGCGCAGTTGCCGCTTGAGGAAGGTGTATTCCCAGCCCGGCGTTGCGGCCAGCAGCAGCACCTTACGCGGCGTGCTCTCGATGAAGATCGGCACGGTGCGGCTGTTGTTGGCCGCCGTCAACTCGCC
>CAZSVK010000454.1:4240-4656 GCA_964610245.1 uncultured bacterium | reverse complement strand
GGAAGTAGCCCGAGCAGGCGGTGCGCACCGACGAGCCGAAGCGAGTGGCGATCACCTGATAGATCGAGGTGACGCCTGCGCGCTGGTAGACCGGCAGGAAGGCGAACGCCACGAAGAAGGCCGCGGCAATATCGCCGACGTTACTGAACAGGTAGCGGTAGTCGGCGCCGAAGCCCTCCGCGGGAGTGCCGATGAAGCTCAGCGCGCTGATGCAGGTGGCCAGGAAGCTGGCCGTGGTCACGAGCCACGGGATCGAGCGGCTGGCGAGAAAATAGTCGTCGGTCGAGTGGGAGGCCTTTCGCGCGGCCCACCAGCCGATGGAGGCAAGCGCAACGACGTAGGCGATGAGGATGCCGGTATCGAGAGAGCCGAGCTGATAGGGTGCGTTCACGCCGGACAGGATACCGCATGGGGGT
>CAZSVK010000454.1:0-4201 GCA_964610245.1 uncultured bacterium | reverse complement strand
CCAACCCCCAACCCCTAACCCCCAACCCCTAGTCATGCCGCAAGGCCGTGATGGGATCGAGCCGGCTCGCCCGCCACGCGGGGTAGAAGCCGAAGATGATTCCCACGGCACTCGAGAAGACCACCGCCCCGATGGACGAGGCCGGGTCGATCAGCACGGGCCACTTCAGGACGACCGAGATGAGCTGGGCCATCCCGGCGCCGGCCGCCAGGCCGAGCACGCCGCCCGCGGTGGAGAGCAACACCGCCTCGAGCAGGAACTGCAGCAGGATGTCGCGCCCGCGCGCGCCCACGGCCAGGCGGATGCCGATCTCCCGGATGCGCTCGGCTACCGACACGAGCATGATGTTCATGATTCCGATGCCGCCCACGAGCAGCGCGATCGAGGCGACGGAACCGAGGAACAGGATGAGCATGTCGTAGATCTGGTTGACCATGTCGAGGATCTCGTCGGCGGTGATGATGCTGAAGTCGGCCTCGGCCGTCTCGACGAGCCTGTGGCGCCGCCTGAGCACCTCCGTGAGTTGCTTGCGCGCGGCATCCATCCGGTTGCTGGTCCAGGCGGTGCACTGCATTGCCGAGAGGTAGGTGACCCCTGCCAGCCGCTTCATCACGGTGGTGTAGGGGGCGACGATCAGGTCGTCCTGGTCCTGGCCCCAGCCGGTCTGGCCCTTGGAAGCCAGCACGCCGACCACGCGGAACGGCATCTTCTTGACGCGGATGGTCCTGCCCACCGGGTCCTCGGCGCGCCCGAAGAGCTTGGTGACCACGGTGTGGCCGAGCACGCAAACCTTGGCGTTCTGATCGACGTCGTAGTCGGTGAAGAACGAGCCTCGCTCGAGCGGCCAGTCGCGCACCTTCGGGAACAGCGGGCCCTGTCCCGAGACCACGCACGACCAGTTCTGGTTCCCGTAGACCAGTGCGGCCGAGGACACCGTCACCGCCGAGACCCACTTCACGTCCGGGCACTCCCTCTCGACCGCCCGCGCGTCCTCCGGCATCATCGTGTTGATGGCCCCCTGGTCGCCCCTCGGCGGGCCCATCTTGTGCTGGCCGGGGACCACGAAGAGCATGTCGGCCCCGAAGCTCTTGAGCGAGTCCTGGACCATGTGACGGGCGCCGGTGCCGACCGCGACGATGGTGATGACCGAGAACACCCCGATGATGACGCCCAGGGTCGTGAGCACGCTGCGCAGGCGGTTGCGCGCCAGCGCCTCCAGGGCCGACCCCGCCGTCTCGGAGAGCCTCATCTCACTCGTACCTCAGGGCGTCGATCGGGTTCATCCGGCTCGCCCGGACGGCCGGATACAGGCCGAAGAAGACCCCGACCGCGGCCGAGAAGAGGAACGAGATCACCATCGAGGACAGGCTCAGCTTCGTCGGCCACCCCCAGTACCAGGGCACCGCGAACGCGACCCCGACTCCGATGCCGATCCCGATCAGCCCGCCGAGGCTGGTCAGCACGATCGTCTCGCCCAGGAACTGCAGCAGGACGGCGCGGCCTCGCGCGCCCACCGCCATCCGGATCCCGATCTCGCGGGTACGTTCCAGCACGCTGACGAGCATGATGTTCATCACGCCGATCCCGCCCACGATCAGCGCGATCACGGCGATGACGACCACCAGGGTCATCATCACGACGAGATTCTGCTGCTGGGCCTCGGCCACATCCTTCTGCGTCTGGCACGAGAAGTCGTCCTCGTCCTTCGCATCGAGCCGGTGGCGGCGCTTCAGCACGGTCGAGATCTCCTCGACCGCCCGCGCGACGGTCTCGGGGCCCCGGGCCATCGCCATCATGTTGCTGAGGTAGTTGATGCCCATCACGCGGCGCATCCCTGTCGACCAGGGCACCACGATGACGTCGTCCTGGTCCTGGCCCATCGACGTCTGGCCCTTCTTCGCCAGCAGGCCGATCACTTCCAGCGGCACCTTGCCGACCCGGATGGTCTGCCCGATCGGCTGCATCCCTGCGAACAGGTTCTCGGTCACGGTGCTTCCCAGCACGCAGACCTTGGCCGAGCCCCGAGCCTGATCGTCGTTGAAGAAGGTGCCGCGAGCCACGCTCCAGCCCCGGATCGTCAGGTAGTCGGCCGAGCCGCCCTCCAGCGTGGTGGCGGTATTGCGCTCCTGGAACACGGCGCGCACCGCCTTGCGGACACCCGGCGAGACGCGAGCGACCGAGGGGCACTCGGCGAGGATGGCCTCGGCGTCCGCGGGCACGAGCGACGAGACGTTGCCCATCCCCGGGCGGAAGCCGGCCAGGATCTTCGACCCCGGCCGGATCATCACCAGGTTGACGCCCATCGACGCGATGCTGTCGTTGGTGCTCGCAATCAGCCCCTCGCCCAGGCTGACGACGCTCACCACCGCGGCCACTCCGATGATGATGCCGAGCATCGTCAGGGCTGTTCGGCCCTTGTTGCGGCCCAGACTCCAGACAGCGGTCTGGAGAATCGTCTCGAGCTTCATCGGCGGGGCGCGGCTTCTCCGTGGCGATGCGTCACGGGCGGCATCGTCTCGAGCACCTTCGCCGCGCTCCGGGGACTCGGGTTGAGCTTGTCGTCCACCACCTCGCCGTCGCGGAAGTGGATCTGTCGGCTCGCGAAGTCGGCGATGTCGGGCTCGTGCGTCACCATCACCAGCGTCGAGCCTCGCCCGTGCAACCTCTGGAACAGCTCCATGATCTCGATCGAGGTGCGGCTGTCCAGGTTCCCGGTCGGCTCGTCGGCGAGGAGGATCGCGGGCTGGTTGACCAATGCCCTCGCGATCGCGACTCGCTGCTGCTGGCCGCCGGAGAGCTGGTTGGGGTGGTGGCCCTGTCGGTCCGCGAGGCCCACCTCACGGAGCGCCTCGAGCGCCCGCTTGCGCCGCTCGGCCTTCTCGATGTCCCCGTAGAGCATCGGCAGTTCCACGTTCTGGAGGGCGCTCATCCGGTGCAGCAGGTTGAACCCCTGGAAGACGAAGCCGATGCGGCTGTTTCGTACCTCGGCCAGCTCGTCTCGGCTCATCGTCGAGACGTCCCGGCCCTCGAGCAGATAGCTGCCCTCGCTGGGCCGGTCGAGGCACCCCAGGATGTTCATGAACGTCGACTTTCCCGAGCCCGACGCCCCCATCACGGCGACGAACTCTCCCGGGTGGATCGACAGGCTGACCCCGGAGAGCGCCTCGACCTGGACCTCGCCCAGGTCGTAAATCTTGGTCAGGTCGGAAACTCGGACGACCTCGGACGCCACGGGGCTCACCTCTTCCGCGGCGCGAACGGATTGGTCACGCCCTGCGCTTCCTTGACGGCGTCGCCGTCGTCGCCGACGATGACCAGGTCGCCCTCCCGAAGCGGTCCGGGCCTGACCTCGGTGTAGCTCGCGTCGGAGATGCCGACCTCGAGGTCGACGGCGCGCGAACTGGCCCCGTCGGGCACGTACGCCGTCTTGTGGCCCTTGTGCGCGGGCTTGGCCTCGGCAGGCACGGCGTCGGCCGCGGGCGCCGGCCGGTAGGAAGTGGCGCCGTTGGGGATCTTCAGGACCTGCTTCGAGACGGCGGTCTGGATGTAAACGCTGGCAGTCATGCCCGGGCGCAGCAGCAGCTTCTCGTTGGCCACCTCTATGACCGTGTCATAGGTCACCACGTTCTGCGTCACGATCGGCTGCAGCCGGATCTGGACGACCTTGCCGGGGAAGCGCTCGTCGGGATAGGCGTCGACGGTGAACTCGACCGTCTGACCGACCTGCACGCGGCCGATGTCGGCCTCGTCGACGTTGGCGTTGATCTGCATCCGGCGCAGATCGTTGGCGATGGTGAAGAGCACCGGGGCCTGGAAGCTCGCCGCCACGGTCTGGCCCACGTCGATGTTTCGGCTGACCACGACGCCGTCGATGGGCGAGAAGATGTGCGTGCGTACGAGGTTGACCGAGGCCATCGAGAGCGCCGCATCTCGCTGGGAGAGCTGGGCCCGCGCCTGCGACACCTTGCTGTCGCCGTTGGCCCGCTGGGCCCGGGCCGTGAGCAGGCGGCTCTCGGCCTGGGAGATGCCGGCGCGGGACGCCTCGACCTCGGCGACGGCGGTGTTGCGATTTGCCCGGGCCGTGTCGAGATCCTGGGCGGCCGCGAAGTTCTCGGCGGCCAGCGCCTGGGTGCGCTTGAGGATCAGCTCGCGGTCGGCGAGCAGCACCTCGGCCTTGCGTGTGCCCGCGCGGGCGCTGGCG
>CAZSVK010000453.1:0-4674 GCA_964610245.1 uncultured bacterium | reverse complement strand
AGGCGCTGGTTCATCGAGTCGCTGATCTCGTTTGGACGCACCAGGACGCGGATCTCGCGCCCGGCCTGCAGGATGAAGGCGGTGCTGACCCCGGGGAACTCTCGCACCAGCGCCTCCATGTCGGCCAGCCGGCGAACGAACGAGACCAGTTCGCCCTTGCGGGCGCCGGGCCGCTCGCTCGAGATGCAGTTGGCCAGATAGACGAGGGCGTTCTCGACGCAGCCCTGGGCCGGCTCGCCGTGGTGGGAGGCGATGATGGTCGGGATCGGCTCCTTCTCGCCGAACTTGCGGGCCAGCTCGGCGCCCAGCATCGCGTGGGAGGCGGTATCCTCGCTGTCGGAGAGTTTTCCGATGTCATGCAGCAGACCGGCCCGCTTGCACAGCAGCAGGTCGGCCCCTATCTCGGCGGCCATCACGCCCGCCAGCTCGGCGACCTCCATCGAGTGCTCGAGCAGGTTCTGGCCCTGGGAAACCTTGTAGCGCAACTTGCCTATCTCGAAGACCAGCTTGTCGCTGATTCCGTGGACCCCGCACTTGAGGGCCGCCTGCTCGCCGCTCTCGCGAATCGTGTCCTGCAGCTCTTTCTGCGCCTGCTCGAGCGACTGTTCGATCTTGGTCGGATGGATGCGGCCGTCGACCACCAGCTTCTCCATCGCGAGCCGCGCGATCTCGCGCTTGAGCGGATTGTAGGCCGAGAGCACCACGATGCCCGGGCTGTCGTCCACGATGACGTCGACCCCAGCCTGGTGCTCGAAGGCCCGGATGTTCCGGCCCTCACGGCCGATGATGCGGCCCTTCATCTCGTCGTTGGGCAGGCGGACGACGCTCACCAGCGGATCCAGCGCCAGGTCGACGTTGCAGCGCACCATGGAATCGGTCAGCACCTGTAGCGCCCGGGCGTGCGCGGTCTCCTGGAAGCGAGTTTCCGTCTCCCGATAGCGCGCGGTCAGCTCCCGCTCGCACTCCGTCTGCAGCCGGTTGAAGAGTTCGGCTTTCGCGTCGTCGGCGGTCATCCCGGAGATCTTCTCGAGTCTCTGCTTCTGCTCGTCGAGCGTAGCCTTGGTCTCGGCCTCGCGCGCCTCGCTGGTGCGCAGCAGATCGCGGATGCGGCCTTCCTTCTTCGTGGTGTCGGTGAGCTTCTGGTTGATCCGCGCTTCCTTCGCGACCAGCCGCTCTTCGAGCGCCTCGGCGTCGCGCTTGCGGTTCCGCTGCTCGCGCTCGAACTCCCGCCTCAGCGATTGGATCTCGTCCTTCGCCTGGAGCAGGCTCTCCTGCTTGGAGGTCTTGGCCTCCTGGCGCGCGGTCTCGCGGATCTCGTCAGCCTGCTGGCGCGCAGCCGACAGCGCCGAGGACACGAAAATGCGCTCCAGCAGCTTCAGGCCGAGGACGCCCGCGACCACCCCCGCAACGAAGGCGAGGATCAGATTGGGCGTCAAGACAGGGCGCTCCCGGCCAAGACCGCAAGCACCCCGGACCCGGGCACGAACAACCCGCGGGTCGGCTCGGCCCAGCCAGCGCTGGCTGCAACCGCTAGTTTGTCAGTGGAAAACCGATTCTCAGAAGCCATCCTGCACCGACTCCCGGGAGGTGCCCGCCGGGCATCCGCCAGGTCGTCATCGGTAGCAGAGGCTCTCGATGGCCGTTCAACGGGCCTGCGTGATCAGAACTCGGGCATGGGCGGCAGGTTGCCCTTGGGTTGGCCCTGAGACGCCGGCACCCTGATATCCCTCTCGACCATGTTGCGAGAGGCCATCCAGGTGAGGACGAACGAGGTCAACATGAACGCAATGGCTGCCGAAGTGGTCACCCTGGCAACGAACCCCGAGGCTCCGCGCTTGCCGAAGATGGCACTGGAGGCTCCGCCGCCGAAGGCGCCGGACAGGCCCTCGCCCTGATCCGCCTGGAGCAGGACGATGATGATCATCGCCACGCAGAAGATGTAGTGCAAGATGAGGACAAACGTGGCCACCGAGAAACCTCCCAATCAATGATGCAAATGAAACCGATATGGAATAACACGGGGCGCCCGCGCGAGTCAAGCCGGGCGGCACGCGCGCGCGAGCGCGCGTGGGCCGCAAACCCGCATGGTCACTACGATCGGCCCCCGTGCCGCCGGCCTAGAGGCTCACCCGCTTCGCCTGCTGCGCCGTCATCCGTGTGCGCGGGGGCTCCGCCCCTGCACCCGCCCGCCCCGTTCAGCGGCTCGCCCGCGGCACGCTCGCGAAGAACTCCCGCGCCGCCGGCGGCGCGCCCGCATCGAGCATCTCCCTCGCCGGACCGGCCACCTCCACCGCCCCGTCACACAGGAAGACCAGCGTGTCGCACAACTTCAGCGCCTGCAGCCGCCCGTGGCTCACCATCAAGGTAGTCGCCCCCGCCGCCGCCGCCAGCTCCTTCACCAGGCCTCCCAGCCGATCGGCCAGCGGCTCGTCCAGACTCTTGAACGGTTCATCGAGCAGCAGCAGCCGCGGCCCCGGAGCCAGAGCGCGGGCCAGCGCCAGCCGTTGACGCTCGCCGCCGGAGAGCCGACCGGGACGGTCCTGGGCGCGCCCCCCGAGACCCACTCGCTCGAGCCAAGTCGGGATCGCCTCGCTCCAGCGCTCCGCCGGCAACACGAACTCCAGGTGCTGCCGCACCGTCATGTGCGGCCAGAGCGCCAGATCCTGGAAGACCATCCCCAGCCCCCTCTCCGGGGCCGGCACCCGCACGCGCGGCCCCCAGACCGATCGGCCCCCGATCGACAGCTCGCCCGCGTCGGGCTCCTGCAGACCCGCCACCACCCTCAACAAGGTGGTCTTGCCGGCGCCCGACGGGCCCAGCAGTCCGTGGAAGCCGCCGGCGGTCAGGGTCAGGTCGACCTCTCGCAGCACCGGCCGGCGATCCAGGGAGCAGCTCACCCGCCGCAACTCGAGCGCGGGGGCAGTCACGAGCGGCCCCCTCCCATCAACCAGGCCGCCCCGGCCGCCCCGGCCGCGACCGCCCCCGCCACCAGCACGATCGAGCCCGCCAGCAGTCCGTCCATCCCGTAGTGCACCATGTTGAACAAGCGTACCCCGAGCGGGTTGAAACCGGGCGGCGTCATCACCAGCGCCGTCTCGAGGTCGGCGAAGGCGAGCGCCCCCGCGGCCAGCGCCGCGGCCGAGATCGGAGCCAGCGACTGGGGGGCCACCACCCGAGCCAGGAATCGGGCCGGGCCGATCCCGGCCAGCCGGGCCGCCTCCTCCTGCCCGGCGTCGACGACCGTCAGACCGGCGGCGGCCAGCGCCCATCCGAGCGGCAGGCACCGCAGCGCCAGGGCGACCGTCAGACCGGCCGCGGTCCCGTAGAGGAGGCTGAAGCCGGGGCGGCCTGCCATCCAGGTCGTCATCGCCACCGCGGAGATCGACTCGGGCAAGGCCAGGGCGAGGAGGCAGGCCGCCGCCGCCAGCCGTCCCGCGGCCCTGGGGCGTCCCCACGCCCCGGCGCAGGCCAGGAGCCAACCCGCGGCGGCCGAGACCAGACCGGCCCCAGCCGCGATCCCCAGGCTCAGCGGCAGCTCCGGCGCCAGCGTACGCACCGCGTCTCCGAGGGCGCCAACCGTCCCGGACCTGGCCAGCAACGCCCCCAGCGGCAGCCCCCCACACAGGCCCGCGGTGGCCAGGAGCAGCAGGCTGCCGCCACCTCTGTCGAGCCAGCTCCGCACCGGCAGCGGGCCCGGCGAGTCGGCCGGCGTGCGGCGCAGCAGTCCGGCCACGACCAGGGCCAGTACCCCCGACACGAGAGAGAGAGGCAGCCCGACGGCGGCGGCCCCCGCGGCGTCGCCCATCGCTCCAAATCGCGCCATCACCTCCACGGCGTAGACGTGCACCCTGAGATGCTCCGGCACCCCGTAGTTGCCGGCGGAGAGCGCCAGCACCGCCACCATTGCCGCCGCAAGCCACGGTCTCGCCGCGGGCAACGCCACCCGCACGAGAGCCTGCGCGCGCCCACGAATGAGCAGCGCCGCCTCGAGCTGGCTCGCCGGCGCCTGCCGGAACCCGCGCGCGGCGGCGTGCACTGCCAGCGGAGCCAGCGCAAACCCCAGCGCCACGCCGGCGCCAGGGGTCGAGTAGAGCCACGGCCTCAGCCAAGGAAGCCATCCGTCGGCACCGGCGAGCGCGGCCCAGGCGATCGCGTGCAGGTGAGGCGGCACCGCCAGAAGACCGAATAGCACGGCGCCCAGCAGCCGCGCACCCGGGCAACGCCCCGCCGCGAGCGCCAGCCCGGCCGGCAGCCCGAGCGCCAACGCCGTGACCGCCGCGCAGAGGCATACCCCGAGGGTGCGCCCCAGCAGCCCGAGCTGCCGCTCGAACCCCTCGCCGCCGCTCCCCTCCCGCGCGGTCGCTCCGACGGCCAGCGCCAGTACCGGCACCCAGAGGGCCAGCGCCAGGAACAGCGCGAGTGCGGAGAGCGTCGGAGAGCGCAAGAGGTCGGTCGAGTCGTACGGCCAAAGGCGCCGGCCGTCGCGGGGACTCTAGCACCTGCGGCGAGAGGCGGGCGGCGGAGCTGCGCCGGGTGCGTGTCAGGAAAGGGGGCACTGAAGCAGTACTGGATTCGCCTGTCGGGAGCGCCGCTCCCGAACCCTCGCCGGGTGCGAAGTTCTGGACCCCCCGATGGCTGGAGAGAGTCTTGCCTGCGCTCGCAGCTCAGAGTCCT
>CAZSVK010000452.1:0-4697 GCA_964610245.1 uncultured bacterium | reverse complement strand
CGTCAGATACCTGCTAGGTGCGAAGAGGCGTGTTTGGTATCTGGCGGGAAAGCGTAGGAATCGAACCTACCAGGGACGGATTCCTCCGCCCCACGACGGGTTTGAAGCCCGTGCCGGCCACCAGGCCGGATGCAATCCCGCGTTTCAATCTCGCCGGCAGGACATGCCAGGCGCCGGGCGCGATCGCGCCCGGCGCCGGTGAGGTCTCAGTAGCCCGAGCCAGTGCCCGAGCCGGTGCCGCTGCCGGAACCCGAGCCGGTGCCACCGCGGGCGGGCCGACCGAAGTCGGAGCCGCTGCCGGTGCCGGTGCCCGTCCGGTTGCTCGTGCCGGAGCCAGTGCTCGTGCGGCCCGTCGTGCGACCCGTGTTGCCGGAGCCGGTGCTGCCTGTGCCGTAGCCGCTCGTGCCGGTGCCAGTGTTGCCCGAGCCGTAGCCGCTCGTGCCGGTGCCGGTGTCGCCGCCGCGGTAGCCGCCCGAACCGTAACCGGTCGAGCCGCTGCCGAAGTTGCCGTTGCCGGTGCCGCTACCGCGCATCATCTCGAGTTCGCGCAGATACATCTCGGCCCGCAGCCTCGCCAGCCGCTCCTCCGCGGAACCGGAGTAGGCCGACTGGTAGGCACGCTGCCAGCGCAGGTACTCGCGCTCGGCGTCGATGATGCTGCCGGAGTGTGTGTGGCCCCAGCCCCACTGGCGGTCGATCTGGGCCTTGTAGTATTCGGCGGCGCGCTTGTGATAGGCCTCGGTGGACGAACCGCTGTAGGCGGCCAGGTACTGGCGATAGTGGTCGACGTACCTGTCGTAGGCCTCGTCCATCGGGATGCTGTACTCGGTGGTCTGCCCGAGGAGTTCGACGTCCTTCATGTATTCGTCGTAACGCATCTTGGCGACCTTCTCGTTCACCGAGCCGTTGTAAGCCTGCTGGTAGTCGCTGTAGGCCCGAAGCGCGGCCTTCAGCGCCGGCGTCTGGTGCGGGAACATCGTGTGGCCGCGCAGCCTGAGCGAGGTGACCGCCGCGCGAGCATCGTCGTAGCGCGCCTTGGCCCGGGCCTCGGAGGTGCTGTAGGAAGGCGCGGACTGGTAGGCGCGATACTGCTCCAGCATCTCCTGGAACATCATGTACATCTCGGGCGAATACTGGTTCCAGCGAGGGCCGTCCCACGGCACCGGGTCGCCCGAGCCGGTGCCGGTGCCTCCGTACGTGTTGCCATTGCCGGTACCGCTGCCCGAGCCAGTGCCCGAGCCGGTTCCGCTCCGATAGAGGTCGTTGTAGTCCTGCGCGACGGCCGAGAGCGGCAGCGTCAGCATGAATCCGAGAACGAGCAGCACCAGCCAGCTCCTGGACAACATCGCGAATCCTCCTACGTTTCAAACTCCGGTGCCTTCGATCTCGGGCACCGGCCGGATTCATTATCCGCCAGGATCGCCATCTTGGCAATACCCGCCGCTCGCCCGGGCGCGCTCGTCTCGCGCCGGGTCGGGGCGCTCACCTGCTCCGGCGGCCGCGCTTCGGCCGGGTGCTCTTCTTGTTCGGCTTCCTTGCCTGCTTCGTCCGCCGGGCCGATCCGTCGCCCGACCGTGCGGATTTCACGCCCGCCGGCGGCAGGCTGCTCCCCGCGAGGAAGCGTTCGACCACGGACGAGACGCCGGTCTCAGCCTCCATCGGCGCCGTCTGTCCGCCCGCAACATTTTCCAGCCCAGGATCGTCGGGACCGGGCCGGACGGCAGCGTCCGTCTCCCGCGAGAGCCCGCCGTCGGCGGTGGCCTCTCCGGCCGCCGGCGCGGCACTCGGCCCCACGGGCGAGAACCGCGCCTGGCTCGCCGCCGACGGGATCTCCGGCGTTCGACCGCGCGGCGTCGCGAGCTGCAGGTTCAGCCTCAGGCCGCTCACGCTCAGCATGCGAGCGTCGGCCGTCAGCGCGAACCTCACCGGATCGGCCTCGGCCTCGACCGGGTCGAAGCGGTAGAGCCTGCGGCGCCCGTCGGGGCCCTGGCGCTCCAGACCGCGCCCTCCGTCGACCAGTCGGTAGCCCGTTCCCGGCCCCGAGGCCGCGCTCGGCAGCAGGCTCACTCGCCGAGGTGGCGCACCAGATGCCGGGCCGAGCCGCAGGTCGCCCGCCTCGCGCAGGTCCCGGCCGAACTGCTCTAGGAACGCGCTCCACTCGAGCGCGTCGCGCATCCCCGGACCGGCGGCCCCCCCGGCGTGCGCTGCCGGCGAGCAGGCGCAGAGCAGGCCCAGGGCGGTCGCCAGGGCCCCTACTTGCCGTATGCGCTGCGTCATGCTGCCGTCCGACCTCCGCCTTCCGCTCCAGCAGGAGTATGGCAGCGAACCCCGGCGGTCACAACCGTTCGCGGGCACGGCTCGGGCCCTCGCCGCCACCGTGCTATAGTCTCGAAGCCGGGCCGCGCCCGGGCAGCTCGCCAGGATCGGGCCACGCTATGAGTTCGAGCCTACAATCCCACGGCGCTGCGGCCGGACGCCGCGGCCTCCGCTCGGCGGGTGTCCCGGCTTTCGGCCTGGCGCAGGCCCTGCTGGCCGCGGGGCTGCTGGCTGCGGCGTTCGTGCTGGTGACGCACCTGTTCCCGGCGGAGCGCGCGGAGGCGGCGGCCCTCGACCGGGAGCTGCGGGCGGTGGCCGCCGCCACCTCGGTGCTCGAGGTCCTGCAAACGGTACCGTACGCGGCGTTGCCCTCCGCCGGCGGGGAGCCGGGAATCCCCGAGGCGCATTGGAAAACGCTGGCGTTACGATGCGCGGGTTGGGAGGGCGGCGACCTGGGGCAGCGTTTTCATCCTTTGAATCGCGAAGGCCCCTTCGAGCGATGGCTCCAGCTCCGGGAGCTGACTCCCCGGCAGGGCTCCGGACGCGCCGTCAAGCTCGCCTGCGTCACCGTGCGCTGGGCGCTACCCGGCGACCAGGACCGCGCGGGCCAGGTCGTGTTGCGGACCGTGCTGTCGCCTGCCGCCGGCCTGGACGAGACGACGGTGCTCGAGCCGTGAGCTCTTTCCCGGAGGCCCGGCCCTCCGCCCGCGCAGGCCATCGCCGGGCCGCCGCCTGCCTCCTGCTGGCGCTGCTCGCCGTCGGCGCCTTCCTGGCCGTTCGCCGGTCGGAGCGCCGGGAGCTGAGCGCGCACCGATTCCTGCACGGAGAGGTCGCGCTGCACCTGGCCCGAGCGGCCCTTGCCGAGGCCGACTGGTTCCTCGCCGCGCGCGAGCTGATCGTGCCCGGCGAGGAGGCCGCCGACCAACTGCTGAAGCTGCCGGCCGACCAGATCGGCTGGAC
Source organism: uncultured bacterium (assembly GCA_964610245.1). Lineage (GTDB taxonomy): Bacteria > Muiribacteriota > UBA6191 > JACPRK01 > JACPRK01 > CAZSVK01. Next base: position 1,421 of record CAZSVK010000452.1, on the reverse strand, counting down.
TCGCGAGATCGCTCTGCAGTCCCGCGAGAGGCTGCTGGAGGGCCTGCCGGGCAAAGCCGACGTGAGGGTCACCGCCCGGCTCTCAGGATTCCGCCCCCTCCGCGCCGACGCCCAGTGCGGCGTCCTGGGCGATGCGGTGGAGAAACGCGGAAGCCTCCTGCTCGTGGCGGAGGCCTCCTGCGGGCTGGCCACGCGGCGGCTGGCGCTCGAGCGGACGGTGACGGTCGTCCACGTCGTGCCCCCGGTGGTGACCCGGTTCGTGCTCTTCTGCCGGGGCCAGCCGCCACTTCCGGACGAGCAGCTCAACTGCCTGTCGTACGACGCCGGCAAGCGGGTCTTCACGGTGGGCGATCCGCCGCGCGCGGCCTCGCCGCTCGTCGTTCGAGGCGCTCCGGTGGGCGGCCCCGGCTTTTTCCCGGGCACCGCGCCCGCGGGCGGGTTGCTCTCGCTGATCCCCGATGCCTCCGTGGCGGGCGACCTGTTCAGGCACGTTGGCTGGACCTACCTGGGAGGCCCGGCGCCCTGGATCCTCAATCTGACGTTTGGTCCCGGCATCGGCAATCCGCTGGAGGAAGGCCTGCTCTTGCGCCGCACCGCGTTCGTCACGCAGAGCAAGGCCTTGCCCGGATGCCAGGAAGAGAGCCACCTGCTCGGGTTCGCCAGGGGCCTCACGGACAGTCCTCTGTTTCCGGCGCGGAAGGGCGACCCGGGCAGCCGCGACCGGCGCCCGCCGGAGGGGACCGCCGTCCTCCACCTGGCCGGCGACGCGCTCCACGTGACGCCGCCCGTCGTGCTTGGGCGCGTCTATCGCCGGTACCTGCGCTACATCAAGCTGCGCCGGGACGAGACGCAGCCGTTCGAGGCCTTCCCCGCTCTCCCCGACCCGGAGGCCTTCCCCGCGCTCGGCGCGCGTTTCGCCGCGCTCACCGGCCAGGGCTGGGACGAGTATCGGCGACTGATGCCCCAGGCTGTCGTCGAGCCCTACATGCGGAGCTACGATCATCTCGTCACGTCGCGCGAACAGAGCGACGCCCGGCGGCCCACCTTCATCCTGCCGGGCGACACGCCGGGTTATCCGGCCGCCCAGCTCACCGCGGAGAGGGTCGAGGACCTGCTGCGGCCGATGGGGGGAGATCGGCCCTACTTCCTCTATCCGGCGCCGGAGGCCGCGGACGGCTCGGGTCCGCCCCCGGCGACCCCGGTGACGCTGCTCAGGCCCCAGGTGCCGGGCGGCTCGAGCCAGCCGGTGTTCAAGGGAGATCTGGGTTCACTGGAACGTTACGGCGAGCTGATGCTGGCGCGGCGGACGAGCGAGCTGGCCCACGGCGCGCCCCGCGAGGGGCTGGAGCGATTCCTGACGCGCGCGAACGGACGGTTGGAGCTGGCGGTGCCCGGTGTGGTCTACCTGGGCCAGGGCGACC
>CAZSVK010000451.1:0-4734 GCA_964610245.1 uncultured bacterium | reverse complement strand
GGGCGCGTGGCCTGATCCGGGACCGGGTGGGCGGCAGGTGCCGGCGCGGGCTTGGCCGGCGCGGGCTTGACGGGCTGGGCGCGGGTAGCGGCCGCGGAGGGGGCCCGCATCACGGTTGCGGCGACCGCTTCGGCGGACATGGCGGGGGGCGCGGTGGCGGTGAACCAGAAGGCGCTGGGGGCGCTGGCGACCGGGCCGGCGAGGGCGTCGGCGGCCATCTGCGCGCTCGCGGCGTCGGTGAAGGCCGACTGGTCGACGAAGACGAGGTTGAAGCTCGTGGCTGGCTCGACGGTCTTGAAGAAGGTCTCCAGGAACGGGTCGGCGCCGATCACCGCGGGCAGCAGCACCTGTCGGACCGTTCCGTTGGTCACGCGGAGCAAGAGGGCCTGCTGGGCCTCCGGCGGCGCCTCGGAAGGCAGCATCTCGGCCTGGCCCAGCCCCTCGGCCCGGAGCTTTCCCAGGAGGAACTGGGCGGCGTCATCGTTCTCGTAGAACCCGATGGTGGTGCCGGGCAAGATCGCCCCGAGGAGGTAGAGCTTCAGGGTACTGAGCGTGGCGAAGGAGGCCTCCGAGCGCATCAACACCAGCGAGAGATCCTCGAACTCCCTGTCGGTCAGGGGATCCTGACGAAAGACCTTCTCGAGGTAGAAGTCGAGGCAATCCTTGCCGATCATCCCAGCACCTCCGGGGTGAGCACATGCTTGCTGGGCAGGTGGCGATAGTCACGCGAGAGGTTGCGAACGCGGGTCTGGCCGTCGACGACGACCGACACCTTGTTCTTGCCTCCCTTGGCGGCCTGCACGAGCACGTCTTCCAGCTCGAGCACGTCGCCGTTCTCGAGGAACGGGGTGCCGATCTCGGGCGCGAACTTGAGATAGGCGAAGTCGGAGCCGCTGGACTGGTCGCAGAGCTTGAAGAAGACCGAGTTGTCGACGCGCGCCGTCTCCTGGCGGGCGATGGCGCCGTAGAGGCTCACCCTCTTGTCGAGATGGCTCTGCAGGTCGGCGATCTTGGTGAAGAGGCCGCTGGCGATCTCCAGGATCGGATGATGCGTCGCGTCCTCGTTTCGCAGGATGCCGAAGGTCCAGATGTTCTTCTCGGCCAGGGCGTCGAAGTTGTAGGTCTCGAGCAACGTCGAGAGGATCTCGGCGACCAGAGGCTTGCGCACGCGCTCGAACTGCGCGTTGCCGCACGAGTAACACTGGCGGCCCGTGGGCTTCTCCCAGGCGGACGAGCATGGATGGAACAGATTGAGCCCCTCGGAGACGACGCGGCTCTTGAGCTGGTTCATCTCCGAGGTGATGGCGCCGGCCGCCGACTCGACGAAGAGGATCGCCCCTTCCGGTTCCAGCAGCTTGCCCAGTTCCCGGACGAGCCGGGCCCGGCCGGTGATGCTGGCGGTGCGCATCTCGCCGAGGACGTGGCTGGCCAGCACCAGGTCGAACTTCTCGTTGCCGAACATGTCTGCCAGGGCTTCGGCGTCAGTGGTCAGCGTGGTGTGAATCGGGCTGCCCAGCTCGACGCTCACTTCGGGGAAGAACGGCGTGTAGTTCTGGATGAGGCGATGATAGATCTGGAGCGTCTCGTCGACCGAATCGAGCGGGGTCAGCTTCAGGTGGTATTCCTCGGCCGTGCCCGTGACGATGCGGGCGGCGCACGCCAGCAGCTCGAAGAAGTAGATGGTGGAGAGGCTGGCGACGCCCGCTCCCGCGCCCAGGTCGAGGATGCGGAGCTGATTCTTGAAGACCTGCTTGCGAAAGAGGTTCCGCAGCAGGAAGGGCACCTTGTGGAAGTGCAGCGGGCCGTGGCCGAACAGATAGGCGATGGCGCTCGACAGGTCGTAGACGGGCGCGGTCGGAGAGTTGCGGAACGACTCGAGCGCGCTCATCCCGGAGGAGAGGATTGCGAACACGTCGGGCGACTCGACCCAGTTCTGGCCGAACTCCTCGTCGGCAAACGCCATCAGGTACCGATCCATGTGGAGCGGCATGATCGTCTGCTCGCCGAACTGGAGCGAGTTCTGCACGAACTGGAGTGCGCGGAGTCTCTTCGATTCTTCCATCGCTTCGCTACTTCACGGGATGCCGGACGCGGGAACCGCCGACGATTCTGAGGACCGTGTCGAGACGCGTCACCATGAACAGCCTCGACACCCGCTCGCCAGGGTTGCGGACGATCAACTCGGCCCGGCCGGCTCTCAAGTTCCGGTGGGCCCCGGCGATGACGCCGACGCCGGCGCTGCAGAGGTAGTCGATGTCGGTCAGGTCCAGGACGACGGGAAGGCCGGGCCGGCGCCGGAGCACTTCATCGATGAGCAGCCTGAACTGCTCGACGTTCTCGGTGACGATGTCTTCCCGCATGGACACTACGGTCTGTTCGGGTTCGTCGGCGACGGTGGCGATCATCTGGCTGGCGTTGGCTCGTGGAGGTTCAACTGGAACTGAGTCGAGAAGGGTCCGGGCAGGATTGCAGGAGGCCCACCGCCTCCTCCCAATCGGTGGCGATCCGGATGACGTTGGATAGCTTGGTCACGAACAGCACGCGGTCGACGTCGGCCGAGAGGCCGGCCAGCACCAGCTCGCCTCCGCCCTGTCTGAGGCGGGCGCAGGTGGCTGCGATGCTGCCCAGGGCGGTGCTGCAGAGAAAACGGGTCCTCTCCAGATCGAGAACCACCCGCGTCTCCGGACCGCCGAGCAAACGTGACAACATGAGCCTGAAATCCTCCGCTCTCTCGTAGACTACATCGGTATGACATCGGATAATCAGGATACCGTCCACGTATTCGCTGGAGAGCATGGGGCGCGGGGGGGCTTTCGGCAAATGTAGAATCGCGGCCCGGATCGGGCCGGCCTGCTGTCGAGATCGTAGCACAGAGCCCGTTTCGCCGGGCCTTCCCGGGCCTCGGATGAACGACGGACGCCCGGGGGCGCCAACTCCGACTTCAAGATACGGCCGCTGCTGTCAGCGCGAGGGCTTTGCCGCCGGAGCGGGACGAGGCGTCTCGTTCACCGGCTCCGGGGCCGCGCCGACCCCGACGGAACTCTGGCGGGTTCCCAGGCCCCGCTGGTCGAAGATGCGCCGGATCTCGCGACGCAGCTCGTGCTCCGCGTCGACGACCGCCGCCGGGCGCACCTTCACCACCGCGCGGATGGTGACGCTCACCGGGTCCATGTCGAGGATGCCGTGGACCTCGGGCGCCCCGAGGACGATGTCGCGGTGGCGCTCGTGGAAGGCCTGCACGATCTCCCTCAGCGTCTGCATCGCCACGTCCGCGTCGACCCGGCGCCGGATCGTCACAGGCACGATCGCCCGCATGAACCCGCGGCTGCGGTTGCCGATCTGGCGGATCTCGCTGTTCGGAATGATCCTCAATTCGCCGCTGTAGAGCCGCAGCATCGTTACCCGGACGGTGATCTCCTCGACCACCCCGACCTTCCCCTCCAGTTCCACCACCTCGCCGACGCTCACCAGGTCCTCGGCGATGATGAAGAAGCCGGTGATCACGTCCTTGACCAGGGACTGGGCCCCGAAGCCGACCGCCAGGCCGACCACTCCGGCGCCGGCGACCAGCGGGGTCGGATCCAGGCCGATCGTCTGCAGGACCAGCACGGCGGCGATGAAGTAGACCGTATATCGCACGCAGCTCGTCAGCAGCGGCGCCAGCGTCATCCCTCGCGGCGAGAGGATAGGCTCGGTGCCGGCGGCGACGGTCCGGACCGCGAAGACGCGGTAGATGACGAACCGCATCGTCAGCACGGCGAACCTGGCGCCCAGAGCGATCACCAGCACCATCGCCGTTCGCAGGGCCGCGTCCCGGAGCAAGGTGGAAGTGAAGGTGCCGTACATCAGCCGAACCTGCACCGCCCAGACGTCGCCCAGGGCCAGCAGCGACAATGCGGCCAGGGCGGCTCGCACCGCCTGCTCCATCCAGATGCGGTACCAGGGAGTCGCGCCCTCGACGTCGTCGGGCACCTTCCGGCGCAGGAGCGCGATCGCCCAGCGGTGCGCCGCCCAGGTCGCCAGCAGCACGAGCAGCGTCAGGCCGGTCGATCTCAGCACCCACTCGGCCCGGTCCCGGTAGCCCGAGAGCCACAGCCCGCCGACGATCGCGACGAAGGCCAGGGCCGCGGTGTAGAGCTGCAGCACCGCCCGGTTGTAGATCGCCAGCAGGGCCGCGTAGGAGCCCTCCTCGCCCACTTCCAGCAGCCGGCCGAGCGACCTGCGCTCGAGCGTCAGGAAGGCGACCAGCAGTGCCAGCAGGCCGATGTTCCGGATCGCCGAGGCCAGGAACTGCAGCGAGCCGGTGGCGCCGGTGTTGCGCAGCATGTGCTCGAGAATCAGGAGCCACAGCGCCCATCTCAGGACCCGGATGCCCCAGCGGCAGGCCGAGAGCACGAACCGCACGCGGCCGGCGGGCTCCTCGGGGGCGTGGCCGAAGTGCGCCTGGCAGAGCAGGAGCGGGCAGCGGAGCAGCCGGTAGCCGGCGACGAAGAGGAACGGATCGGCCACGAGGGCCCGGGCCGCGGACCACCCGCCGGTGAGGACCTCGATGCAGATCGCGCTGGCCGCGAAGGAGAGCAGCGGGCCGAGCAGGTCGAGCGCCAGTTCGACGGCACGGCAGACCGTCAGACTGCGGGAGGCCATCAGCCGCCTGCCCGATCGCAGGCCGAGCAGGTAGAGCCCCAGCACGAAGCCGAGCAGCGCCACCGCCCCGACCAGCGCCCTGTAGAACCG